>JBBQCO010000023.1:0-35482 GCA_038318785.1 Desulfobulbales bacterium
ATTCTGTCGTATACGGAGTTATATCTCGACCTGCAGAAAACAAGGACTGACTGCGTCCGAAGCCTTGAGATTACTCTTTCAAGGTAAGTGGCCAGCTTTCATGATGGAGTTATCAAAAATCAATTTTACTGAATAGTTACCCTCAGTTTTATCATTCAGGTGGTACGGATAATGAGGGTGCTTCCTCGGCCCTCCCTCTCTATCCGTCCGCGATGGAGAACCGGTGTTTTTTAGCGGACCTGCTGTTGCAGGATATTGCGCCAGCGCTATCAAAACCTCCCCCTGACCGATAAGAAGCTATTGGAGTAGCGATTTTGCGTCTATGTGCAGCCTGTTAGGGTCGCATCTGCGCTACTCTATCCCCCTTCCCGATTTTTCGGCAACTGGCATATCTCCTTTATAAACAGATTGTTGCCGGCTAAGTCGCCTCGAGCTGTTTTTGGCACTCCACTTGCTGTATTCCGTCTAAAGGCCAGAATCAGGGTTTGTCCCCTGTAAGAGCTTTCCCTCCTGAACAACAAATCAGTGTGGCCGGCGTAGCGGCAGGATCATGGCAGGCGCTTGGAAAGGGGGAGGGTTCTAGTGAGAGGTGAGCCCTGTTCCGCGCCTGTTACAAAGCGCCGTTGCAAAAGGCCAACCTGCCGATAACCTAAATCTAGGGAGGATGTGACAATGCCAAGAAGAGATGGGACAGGCCCTATGGGACAAGGGGCAATGACTGGACGTGGCGTCGGCTATTGCGCTGGAACTGAGATACCGACCCCAGGGAATACTGCACCAAATCCCGGGTTCGGCGTGGGCGGTGGTTATAAATGCAGCATGGCAGGGAGACCTCGTTTCGGGAACGGCGGGCGAGGAAGGCGCATAGTGTGGCGAGCGACTGGCCTGCCTGGCAGGGGGCAGTCTGCCGGGACTACGGTCTCGCCGGTTCCAGCTGACTCGGAAGCAGAGAAGCAGGCCCTGAAAAATCAGGTTGAGGTGTTGCAGGCACAACTGGAGAGTGCCCAGAAACGCCTGGCTTCCATGGAACAAGGCGATAGGGAGTAGGAGCCCTTCGCTGTCACTGGCCGTGTCGATTGAGACCGTCGATGCGGCCTCAACTCGACAGTCGCATCGGCGGTCCAGCACCAAACATTGATTCACAAAACCACAGGCAGCGCAACGGGGAGAAGTGACGATGAAAGTAGTCCTTACAACCACAGGAATAGAACTGGATGCCCCCTTGGATCCGCCATTTGGGCGTACCACTCAATTTTTCTGTTATTCCGACCATGCTGGGGCTCGAGGATAAAGCAATTGAGGGGTGCGAGAACGGCGTGCTGCCGATCAGGCTGGGCGGATTGCTGAGGACATGCAGGTGCCCTTTCTGGGTTCCATCCCCATGGACCCCAGGATTGCCGAGGCCTGCGACAGCGGCCAGGCCTTTATCCAAGACTATGCGGCAACGGCCACCGCCGAGATCATGCAAGCGATTGTCGAGCCTATCGCCTTGTTCTGTGAGGCAGCGGCGCAACCTGCGGAGAGAACCGATGAGCGCTGAGTTTCCCGGCAATGTCCTCAATGGCCATGCGCACTGCCTGCTCTGCGGGGATCTGCATCCCCACTCCTGGCGCCTTTCGTTTGTCAAAACAGAAGACGGTACGGTGCAAACACTTTTTGTGGCAGGATCGGAGCTGCAGGGATACGATAACATGCTCCATGGGGGCGTTATCGCCACGTTGCTGGATTCAGCCATGACGCATTATCTGTTTCATCATGCTGTTCAGGCGGTGACCGGCGACCTGCATGTTCGCTTTCTTCATCCGGTTGCCTGCAACATCCCTGTGGAATTAAAGGCATGGCTGCTCTTTTCCTGCCCGCCGCTCTACCATCTCCAGGCTGAGATGTTCTGCGGAGGGCAGCTCATGGCTAAGGCCGAGGGAAAATTTATGCGACGGGAACAGGTATGAGCACGCTGAAAACCACAATCACCATTCTTGTCGACAATGCAGCCGGGACAGGGCTCGGGCTCAAGGCTGAGCATGGTTTTTCACTCTGGATCGAAACCGGGGGCAAACGCATCCTTTTCGATACCGGTCAGGGGGCCATCCTGATGGAGAATGCCCGCGTCCTCGGGATCAATCCGGCCATAGCCGATTACCTTGTACTCAGCCACGGCCATTATGATCACACCGGCGGGCTCGGCCCGCTGCTCCAACAGTCTCCTAAATTCGACCTTTACTGCCATCCCGCCGCCGTCAACCCCCGCTACAGCTTTCGCAACCATATTGCCAAACCCCTACAGATGCCGCGCTGCGCCATGGCCGCCTTGGACCGGTTTCCGCAGGAGCGGGTGCACTGGGTGCAGCAGCCGGTGCTGCTGAGCGAGACAGTCGGTCTCACTGGGCCCATTGCCCGTGAGACGATCTATGAAGATACCGGCGGCCCTTTTTGTCTTGATCAGGCTGGGCAGCGGCCGGACCCGGTTGACGACGATCTCGCCCTTTGGATTCGGACAGCAAAGGGATTGATCGTCTGTGTCGGCTGCGCCCATGCCGGCTTGGTGAACACCCTGCGGCAGGTGCAGCGGCAAAACAACGGCATGCGTATCCGGGCGGTGATTGGCGGTTTTCATCTGCTGGGTGCCTCGCCGCAACGGCTGGAGCAGACCATCGGGGCCCTGCGGTTATTCGCGCCTGACCGCATCGTTCCCTGCCACTGTACCGGCGAGGAGGCGGTGAATGCGCTGTGCCGGGCCTTCGGTAAAGGGTGCAGCCCGGGTTTCGCGGGTATGACATGTCTTTTCGAACACCCGGACCGTCCCTAGAAGCTCCGCCCGGCCAACAATCTCCGTCGCATCCAATGCCTTCTGTTCCCGCGCCCTTCTTCTCAGGTCATCCGTTCATTGTGCATCCTCGCGGTGGCGACAACAGGATGGCCTCCCGCAAAGAAAATGGCAATGAATAGACAATTCGTCATGCTGAGTGGTGCTCTCCAGCTGTTGATGCTTACTGTTCACCTATCGAAACATGACACGGAGTGGCATCCTGTTCCGGCGCGCCGGCCTCGTTGTTGTCAGTGACCATCAGGTCGGCCACGATATCCAGAGAATACCTTGCAAGGAGGCAGAGTATGAAACCGCGAAGTATGTTCCCCCTGGTTGGTGCGATGTTCACCCTTATCGCCGCCATGGTTGTTGGCCAGGGCCGGGAAGCCATGGCCGCTGAAACGACCAAGGAGCAGTCGGAGGCATTGGCGAGCACGGGCCACGAACGGGCCCTGTTCGCCGGCGGCTGTTTCTGGTGCATGGAAAAACCGTTTGAACAGCTCAAGGGGGTTCTGTCGGTGGTTTCGGGTTATGCCGGCGGCACCACCACCAACCCCACCTATGAGAATTATGGCCAGGGCGGCCATATTGAGGTGGTCCAGATCGTGTACAACCCCAAAGAGGTTACCTACCAGCAGTTGCTCGATGTTTATTGGCGCCAGGTCGACCCCACCGATGCCGGCGGTCAGTTTGTCGATCGCGGCCACGGCTATACCACCGCCATATATTTTTATACCCCGGACCAGCGGCAATTGGCCGAGTCTTCCAAAGAAAAATTGACCCAAAGCGGTCTGTTCAAAAAACCCATTGTCACCCCGATCATCCCGGCCCCCGCCTTTTACTGGGCGGAAGAGTATCACCAGGACTATTACAAGGAAAACCCCCTCCGGTATGGTTATTACCGCTCCCGTTCCGGCCGTGATGATTTCCTCGAAAAGACCTGGAAAGACGTCAAGGTCAATCTTTCTGCGAAGGCCGATTTGAAGAGCCGGCTGACGCCGCTGCAGTACAAGGTCACCCAGGAGGACGGCACCGAACCGCCCTTCGACAACCTCTATTGGGACAACAAGGAACCGGGCATTTACGTCGATATCGTTTCGGGCGAGCCGCTGTTCAGTTCCACCGACAAGTACGATTCGAAAACCGGCTGGCCGAGCTTTACCAAGCCTTTGGTCTCGGCCAATATCGTCGAAAAGGTGGATAATGGTCTGTTCACGGTGCGCACCGAGGTGCGAAGCCGGCAGGGGAATTCACATCTCGGCCATGTCTTCACCGACGGCCCGCCGCCCACTGGCTTGCGCTACTGCCTCAATTCCGCCGCGCTCCGCTTTGTTCCCGCCAAGGATCTGGAAAAAGAAGGGTTGAACGAATACAGTAAACTGTTTAAGTAACCATTGTAGGATCTTAGAGTAGGGCAGACCGTGAAGGCCTGCCTTGTTTTTTGATCCTGCCCGGCGGTCACTTCCTGTATTTTTTTGCAACCGAGAGCGGTAGATATGACAGTCCCTGCAAGCGTACTCCCCCAGGACCCGCATGATGATGCGCTGGTGGCCAACGTCCATCCTCCGGATTGGGTCAATCCGGAGCCGACAGGCCGCTACAACCTGGTGGTGATCGGCGCCGGTACCGCCGGCCTGGTCTGTGCCGCCGGAGCTGCTGGTCTGGGGGCCAAGGTGGCCCTGATCGAGCGGCATCTCATGGGTGGCGATTGCCTCAATGTGGGCTGCGTCCCTTCCAAGGGCGTCATCCGCGCTGCCCGCGCCCTCCATGACGTGCGCAGCAGCGGTGGTTTTGGGGTGCGGGGGGGCGAGACCGTCGAGTTCGATTTTCCAGCGGCCATGGAACGGATGCGTCGTCTGCGTGCCGGTATCAGCCGCCATGACTCGGCCCGCCGTTTCCGCGATGAATTGGGGGTGGATGTCTTTCTCGGCCAGGGGCGATTTGTTGGTTCCGACTGCATTGAGGTCGACGGCAAGCAGCTTGTTTTTGAGCGGGCCGCGATCTGCACCGGGGCGCGCGCCGCCGCTCCACCCATTCCGGGCCTGGATGATGCCGGGTATCTCACCAACGAAACCGTCTTCACGCTCACCGAACTGCCCCCCCGGCTGGCGGTGATCGGCGGCGGCCCGATTGGGTGCGAGTTGGCCCAGGCGTTTGCCCGGTTCGGCAGCCGCGTTTCCCTGATCGAACTCGCCCCTCAGATTCTGGGTCGGGAGGACGGGGATGCAGCCGCTCTCCTCCATGCGGCCTTTATCCGCGAAGGGATCGATCTGCACCTTGGGGTCAAAATTATCGCGGTGGAAACCAGCGACCAGGAAAAAATCCTGCGCCTTGAACACAACGGTTCGGCCATCGAGGTGCGGGCTGACGCCCTTCTCGTGGGTGTCGGTCGGGCACCCAACCTCGAAGGGCTCGACCTGGACAAGGCGGGTGTCGCCCATGATCGCGCCGGAGTGCAGGTGGATGATCGGCTGCGGACCGCCAACCCGCGCATCTATGCCGCCGGCGACATCTGTTCCCCCTTCAAATTCACCCACACCGCCGATGCCCAGGCCCGCATTCTGCTTGCCAATGCGCTGTTTTCGGGACGCCAGAAGACCACCAGCCTGACCATCCCCTGGTGCACCTACACCGATCCCGAGATTGCCCACGTCGGTCTCTATGAGCGCGACGCCAAGGAAAGAGGCATCCCGTTCACGACTCTGACCGTGGAGCTGGCCAGCGTTGACCGCGCCATCCTCGACGGCGAAACCGAGGGGTTTGCGCGGGTGCATCTGCGCAAGGGTACTGATACAATCCTGGGTGCCACCATTGTCGCCCGCCACGCCGGCGAGATGATCGGCGAATTGTCCCTGGCCATCACGGCGGGACTGGGGCTGTCCGCCATTGGCCGCACCATTCATCCCTACCCGACCCAGGCCGAGGCGATCAAAAAACTGGCCGATGCCCACAACCGCACCCGCCTGACCTGGGTGGTGAAAAAGGTGCTGGCCGGCTGGCTGAAATGGCGGAGGCGCTGATGGTGCTGCAACCAGCCCCTCCCGAGACGCTGCGCTTGGTTGCCTTTGTCTCGGTCTTTGCGGTGTTGGCCGTGGCCGAAGCGATCCGGCCCCGCCGGGTGCTCACGGTTTCCAAAACGCACCGCTGGTTGGCCAACCTGACCATCATCTGCACCAACACCTTGCTGGTGCGGCTTGTCCTGCCCCTGGCCCCCATTGCCCTGGCGGTCCAACTCCAGGCCAGGGGCTGGGGTCTGTTCAACCTGCTCTCCTTTTCCGGCCTGATGGAGATTGCGGTCAGCCTGTTGCTGCTTGATCTGCTCATCTACTGGCAGCACCGCTTTTTCCATCGGACGCCGCTTTTCTGGCGCATCCACCGGATGCACCATACCGACCTTGACCTCGATGTCTCCAGCGGCACCCGCTTCCACCCGATCGAGATCCTCCTGTCGCTGGCGGTCAAGATGGCGGCGGTCGCCCTGCTCAGTGTTTCGCCGCCTGCGATTTTGCTCTTTGAGATCCTGCTTAACGCCACCTCGATGTTCAGCCACGCCAACTTATGGCTGCCGCTGCCTTTCGACCGGTGGCTGCGCCTCCTGGTGGTCACCCCGGACATGCACCGGGTCCATCATTCGGTTATTGTCCGGGAGACCGACAGCAATTTCGGCTTTAATCTGCCCTGGTGGGACCGGCTGTTCGGCACCTATACCGCCCAACCCCGCGATGGCCATGACATTATGCGGATTGGTCTGAAGGAGTGGCGCAATCAGGCAGAGCTGGGCCTGTGGCCTTTATTGCGGATACCTTTTGTTTCGCCTCCTCGGAGGATGGCTCCGTGAACCGGAATAAAATGATCCTGCTGGCGCTGGGCACCCTGGCGGTGACCTTATTTTTCGTCTTTGATCTCGGGCGCTTCCTGACCCTGGCCTCGCTCAAGGCCAACCGTCAGGCGCTGCTGGATTTGTACAGCACCCACCAGCTGCTTACTGTAGCGGGCTTCATGGCGATCTATATCGTCCAGACGGCCCTGTCCCTGCCCGGAGCAGCTATCCTGTCGCTGGCAGCGGGTGCGGTCTTCGGTTCGATCATGGGCACGGTCTATGCTAATATTGCCGCCACCATCGGCGCGACCTTGGCTTTTCTTGTGACCCGCTATCTGCTGCGCGATGTTGTTCTGGATCGATTCGGTGCCAAGCTGGAGGGCATCAACCGTGAACTGGAGAGCCGGGGCTTCAACTATCTGCTGTTTCTGCGGCTGGTGCCGGTGTTTCCCTTCTTTCTGATCAATCTGGCCGCCGGCCTGACCCGGCTACCGTTGCGTACCTTTTTCTTCGGCACCATGCTGGGCATCATTCCCGGCGGCTTTGTCTACGTCAATGCCGGCGCCAGTCTGGCCACCATTGACTCGCTGGCCGGAGTGGCCTCACCCCGGGTTTTGGGCTCCTTTGCCCTGCTCGGACTGTTCGCGCTGGTGCCCGTGCTCTACTCCAAATGGAAAAACAGAGGGGCTGCGAAAAAAGAATAAAATGTGGCACAGGAGCTTGGTGCATAAGACTGAACCTCTTTCGCGGGCACGGCCCGCTCCTACCGGTAGACGCGATACCCCGTGGAGTAGGAGCGGGCCATGCCCGCGAGGTGAATCCTGAATTGATGCATTTCCTAGGTTGTAGACCAACGGGATTTCTCGCTCGCGCTCGAAATGACGGCAAAAAAAGTCTCGCTCTTTTTGGGGAGGCAAGAAATAATCCAGTGTCTTGTGCCCATGGCGCAACGGGGACGGTTTTTAAAAATTTAAAAACAAGGAGCGGTATTAATGAGTTGGCGGATAAGCCCGGCAGTTGAGGAGATTTTGTCCAAGGGGCGGGACGGCGGCCCGGTTTCACGGGAGGAAGCTCTGACCCTGATGCATTTGGAGCTGGAAAGCCGGGAAACCTACGGCCTGATGGAGAGCGCCAACCATCTCTCCCGCGCCCAGTTCGGCGAGAAAGGAGAGAACCACATGCATATCGGGCTCAATGTCGAGCCCTGCCCGATGGACTGCGCCTTTTGCTCCCTGACCAAACAGGCGGGCCTGTTCACCGAGAAGATCGAGTTTCCTCTGGAAGATATCCTGGCCTGGGCCCGGCAGGGGGAGGCCGAAGGGGCCGATGCCCTCAATCTGATGGCCACCGGCACCTTTTCCTTCTCTCGCCTGCTCGAAATCGGCCGCCGGCTCAAGCAGGAGGTGAGCACTCCATTGGTCGCCAATGCCCGCGACATCAACCACGCCGAGGGCGAACAACTGCTTGACGCCGGTTATGTTGGTTTTTACCATGCGGTTCGCTTGGGCGAGGGCACGGACACCCCGTTTAAACCGGAACGGCGGATTCAGACCATTCGAGTGCTCCACGATGTCGGCCTGCGCTGGATGAACTGCGTCGAACCGGTGGGACCGGAGCATTCGGCCGAGGAGATTGTCGATCTGATGCTGATGGCCCGCCGGGAAAAGGCCACCTACAGCGGTATCATGCGGCGGATCAATTTTCCCGGGTCGCCCAAAGAACCGATGGGCATGATCAGTGAGCGGCGCATGGCCCAGATGGTGGCGGTCAGCCGTCTGGTCATGGGCAACACCGTCCGCGCCCACTGCACCCACGAACCGCACAGCCTCTCGCTGGTGGCCGGGGCCAACCTGTTTTTTCCCGAGGTCGGTTCCAGTCCGCGCGACGGCCAGGCTGATACCGGCAAGGGGCGGGGGCGGTCAGTCAGCCACTGCGCTGCCATGCTTCGGGAGATGGAATGGAACCCGGCGTTGCCGTCCCATTGTTTTTGATGACAACAACGTTGGTAGGGCGGCACTGTTATTGTAAGCTTGTTTTGTCTATTATTACTGTTATGTGCTTGTCACAGTCAATCTGATGATTGATTGCAGTCAATGTGAAATCATGAATATAAATTCATGAGAATAGTTAAATCATTCAAGTAGAGGAAGAATTATGGCCAAAGGAAAAGATGCGCAGAAATCAGAAAAGAAGAAATCGGAAAAAACGTTGAAAGAAAAGCGTAAAGAAAAAAAGGAGAAGAAATCAAAAAAAGATAGTATTTAACTCATTTGATGAAATGATTTACGCTTCTGTTGGGGCTGTCAAGATTTGATGTCCTAGGATTTGTAGTAATGAACAATTGCAGACTAACGTGGACCATATAACAACTGGCTTCACGGGATTCGGGCCCCAAGGCGTCCCTAAACCCGTGAGCCAGCAGGGTAGACAGGGCAACAAACCAATCAACAAGAGGTAGTCACGATGATCCCGGAAAAGTTGCTGGAAATTATAAAGAAAGATGGGGTCGTTGCCATTGCGACATTGGGAAAGGATGGGCCGCATATGGTCAATACCTGGAATAGCTACCTCAGAATATCACCAGACGAACGACTGTTCATTCCTGCAGGTTACATGCATAAGACAGAGGCGAACATTGCCCATAACCCCAATGTCCTGATCACCTTGGGAAGCAGCAAGGTTAAGGGTTTGCACGGGGCAGGTGCCGGATTCTTGATCAAGGGAAAGGCGGCCTTTATAACGTCCGGACCTGATTATGATTTCATGAAAGCAAAGTTCAGTTGGCTGCGAGCTACCTTGGCCGTTACCATCGATTCGGCTACTCAAACCTGGTGAAGGTGAGCGGACAGCCTGTACGAGGCAGTTTCGTGGTTTTGGCAAGTGTGTGACGATTGCAGTTCATAGCTCAACGGTCTGACAATCGTCCGCGCGACGGCAAGGCCGATACCGGCAAGGGGCGGGGGCGATCGGTGAGCCATTGTGCTGCCGTGCTCCGGGAGATGGAATAGAACCCGGAGTCGGCGTCGAATTGTTTTTGATGGCAGCAATGTTGGCAGAACGGCACTGTTAGCGTAAGCTCGCTTTGTTCTGTTATTACTCTTGGGTAGGGAAGATAACGGTAAATCTACAATCAATATGTTTTTAAGAACTGCTTGATATTCCAGTCAAGCTCTTTCCACTTGCGGGAAATATGATCAATGTTGATTTCCAGGTAATCTCTTTTGTAATTTGAAGAGGCTATCTGTTTCTCAACGTCTTCAAGGGGAATTAAGTACGCTATGCTTTCTGCTGGGTTTGTAAGGCAAAGGAAACATTTTTTGCTGGAGGACTTAAGTGCTTTTAAAGATTTTTCGTTTACTCTGTACCAAAGAGTAGCGCTTTCCTGATTAAAATTTTGGAAATAAATAAGACTGTTATTAGATTCAAACATGTAACGATATGGAGATTTTCTTTTAAATTCTTCCGTGAACTCTTTGTTAAGTACTATTCGGACGAATTCGTTAGTATCTATCGAAGATGTCTTTTTGCCTGGTGCTGACATAGTGGATTCAACCTCATTTTTTTGTGTGAAGGAATTATTGTCAATCTGAAACAATCTGCGTAGTACTATGTTTGGGGTGTCCACAAAAGGTTTTGCTTTTTTTTGTAGAAATTCAAATACTTCATTGTCAATATCAATCTTTACCATTTGGGCCTCCTTGAACAAGTGAGTTTGTAGCTGGATAGCACTAGGCAGTAACAATACATTCTCATTTGAGTACTTGTAAAGTACTTTATGGAGTTTATTTGGGCGCGAGACATTACATTTAGCGAGAGTAAATGTTATTCTTTTTCTTTATCATGGAGTTAGCATGTTTTTTTACGGTCAAGTCATTTTTTAGTGTCCGGGTCTAGCAAGTTCGGGCGCCATTCCGGGAGTTTTTTAGCCTATCTTCGTGGATGCACTAAACGTCAATAAACCATATCAATAGATCTGACCGGAATAAAGCCCTCTTTTCAAAGAGGGTAGCGTGTCGGCCGGCAGGTTTTTTACCGTTAAGAGAGAGCGAAAGGAAAAGAAAGAGTAGAGATATAATAGGTTATTCCAAGTCGCATTCGAGGTGACACTCAAGCTCATTGCTATACTGGAAGTAACGAGGGTTTTAAGTGTCATTTTGAATGCAAAATAGAATTGGTTGGCCATGCCTCATATCGCAATCAGCCCATGGTTGAGTAAGAGAGAGGAGAAAAAAGCCAAAATCAGTGCAGTCAAGCCTAGGAACAGCTTGGCCTGAAACGGAGCAAGAGGAGGCAACCCGACATGCCAAGACGGATTGCAACTTTGCCACGCTCGATTAACCCCCCTGATTACAACGAAAAGCAACCATGCGAACCACATCCTGCATCGCAGGTGTCCTCACCCTGCTGGCCATCCTCTGTCTGTCCCCACCTGTCCAGGCTGACCAGTTCAAGGTCGGCACCTGGAAAACCGCCCAGACCATCCAACCCCTCTTCTATCAGGAATTCCTGGCAAAGGGCGATGTGGTCACCGTTTTTCCCTTCACCAATCCTGCGGACCAGAAGACGGCGCTGCTGGCCGGCAGCCTGGACATGACCGGGACAACCCTGGCCCATGCCATCCAGTCGGCGGTGATGGGCCAGCCGGTGGTGGTGGTGGCGGCATTGTGCAACAAGTGTTCGGCCCTGGTGGTCCGCAAGGACGGGCCGGTGCAGCAGGTGGCCGACCTCCGGGGCAAGAAGATCGGCTATGTCCCCGGCACCATGCATGAAATTCTGCTGCGTGAGACCCTGAGCCGCAACCAGCTGTCGCCGGAAAAGGATGTCACCCTGGTGCGGGTCGATTTCTTCGACATGGGCACTGCCCTGGCGCAAGGGGCGATCGATGCTTTTCTCTCGGGGGAGCCTTTTCCCTCCACGGCGGTCGAGCAGGGGTACGGCCGTATTCTCTCCTTTCCCTACTTCGGCGATTCCGTGGGCACGATCAATGCCGCCATGCTGGTCACCCGTGAGATGATCGAACAACATCCCGACCGAGTGCAGCAGCTGGTCAACGCCCATGCCCGGGCTACGGAAGCACTGAAGCGCGATCAGGCCCGCTGGCTGCGGGAAGCCCAAGCCTTCGGCACCCCGCTCAAGGTTCTGGAGCGGGCCGCTCCCAATATGGAACTCGCCTGGACCATGGATGCGGCCTTTGTCCAACAGGCCAAGGTTCTGGGCGAGCGGATGCAGGCCTTGGGCGTTATCGACCGGCAGCCCGATTATGACCGGCTTTTTGATCTACGTTTCGTCGCCAAGGCGGAGCACGAGGCGCGGCCGTGAGAGCATGCTGCTTCGGAATCACCGCTTCGCGAGATTCCGGAGCATAAAGGCCACAGCCGGAAAAGCCGGTGTCTTGGATGGGAGAGATGCTGCACAAGACCGAACTTGTTCGCGGGCATGGCCCGCACCTACCAGCAAAATAGATATACATGGGGTATGAGCGGGCCATGCCCGCGATGTGAATCCTGAATTGTTGCATCTACTCGGATTTCGAGCGAGAGGGAGAAATCTCTTACGGTTCGAGATGACAAAAAAAGATCGGTCACGCTACCATAGACCAAAGGAAGAAGAGACTCGATGGGGACAAAGAACACCGCGTTGGCCCTACTAATCCCGCTGATTGCTTTGACGTCGTGGTACGGGGTGAGCGCCACTGGACTGGTTCCGGTGTATCTTCTGCCTCATCCGGCAACAGTGGGGGAAGCCGGCCTGCGTTATATCTTCGGCGCCACCGGACAGGGGCCCTATGCCGGCCGTTTCCTCGGTGATCTCGGTGCCTCCTTGATCCGGGTGCTGTTGGGGTTTTCCTTGGCTGCTGCGCTCGGCATTCCCCTGGGCATCCTTTCTGGCCGCCTTGCCCTGGTGAATCGTCTGGTGGCCAGCGCCATCGGCGGGTTGCGGGCGGTGCCCGGCATCTGCTGGCTGCCGCTGGCCATGATCTGGTTTGGCATCGGCATCAAGACCACGGTCTTTCTCGTAGCTATGGCCGCTTTCTTCCCCATCTATCAAAATGCCCTGACCGGGGCGCAACTGGTCGCTCCGATCTACTATCAGGCGGGCGCCATGCTCGGCGTTTCCAGGCTGCGCGGCGTCTTTGCCATCCTGCTGCCCATGGCCATGCCCAATATCATCACCGGCCTGCGTCTGGGTATGGGCATTTCTTGGGCCTATCTGGTGCTGGGAGAACTCACCGGCGTGCCGAACGGTTTAGGCGCGGTGATCATGGATGCCCGGATGCTGGGGCAGACCGACATGATTCTGGTCGGCATCATCCTCATCGCCGTAATCGGCAGGGGCTGCGACCGGCTGCTGCTGTTTATGATGCGGCTCTGCTTCAAGAGCGCCAGGAGGCAGGTCTGATGCGGCCGATGGAGCAGGGGCTTCCGGCGGGAGAGCCGGCGCACCGCGAACCGATCCTCGATGTTGTCGGAATCAGCCAGTGCTTTGTCCACAATGGCGCAGCTGCAGCGGTGCTGGATCATCTGACCCTGCGCCTGTTCAAGGGTGAGCTGGTCTGCCTGATCGGCCGCAGCGGCTGCGGCAAGTCCACCCTGCTGAAGATCGTGGCCGGTTTTCTTGCCCCCACTCAGGGCCACTGTCTGCTGGCGGGGCAGACCATTACCCGGCCCGGTCCGGACCGCTGCGTGGTCTTCCAGGAAGATGCCCTTTTTCCCTGGTTAACGGTTCGGGAGAACATCGCTTTTGGCCTGAGCGGCTGGAAAATGTCCGCCCAGGCGCAGGCGCTCGAGGTCGACCGGTATCTGGATCTGGTCGGCCTTCAGGGCTACGGCGACTATCTGCCCCGAGCTCTTTCCGGCGGCATGAAGCAGCGGGTGGCATTGGCCCGGGTGCTGATCCTTTCCCCTGCGATTTTGCTGATGGACGAACCCTTCGGCGCCCTTGACGCCCAAACCAGGGACGACATGCAGGATCTGCTCCTTGATCTGGCGCGTGAGCGGCGGCAGACGATTCTTTTCGTGACCCACGACGTCCAGGAGGCGGTCACGATTGCCGACCGGGTGCTGATGATGGATCGGGAAGCCGGCGGGATCGGCGAGGAACTGCAGATCGAGTTGGACCGGCCCCGGAATCGGACAAGCGAGCCATTCCAGATGTACTGTGCCCAATTGCATCAATGGCTCAGGAAATAGACGGTTGATTCAACGTGCCTGTTGAGTCTTTGTATCAGAACATTTCAGGAGGAAACGATATGCAGATAGGGATGATCGGCATCGGTAGGATGGGAGGCGATATGGTGCGCCGGTTATTGCGCACGGGCCACCGTTGTGTGGTCTACGGGCGGCAGGCCGCCGCGGTTGAGCCCCTGGTGGCCGAGGGTGCGGTCGGCACCTTGAATTTCCCCGAATTTATTGCCTGCCTGGCCGCACCGAGGGTTGTCTGGCTGATGGTTCCGGCGGCTGCGGTTGATGGGGTGATCGCCGAGATTGTGCCGCTCCTGGCTCCGGGCGATATCCTCGTCGATGGCGGCAACTCGCGGTATCATGATGCTATCCGTCGCAGCAGTTCCTTGCGTCACCAGGGTATTCGTTATCTCGATGTGGGTACCAGCGGCGGGGTCTGGGGGCTCGAGCGGGGGTATTGCCTGATGATCGGCGGCGAACCCGAGGCGGTGGAACAGCTTGATCCGATTTTCAGTGCCCTGGCCCCGGGCAGCGCCAGCGTGCCCCCTACGCTTGGGCGGCAGCAGAAGGGATCAACGGCGGAACAGGGCTATCTCCATTGCGGCCCGAGCGGTGCCGGCCATTTTGTCAAGATGATCCACAACGGCATCGAATACGGACTGATGGCAGCCTACGCCGAAGGGTTCAACATCCTGCGTCATGCCGATGCCGGCAACCGCGAACAGGTGCACGATGCGGAAACCACCCCGCTGCAGCACCCCGAACATTTTCGCTACGACTTCAACCTGGCCGACATCGCCGAACTGTGGCGGCGGGGCTCGGTCATCCCTTCCTGGCTGCTCGATTTAAGCGCCCAGGCCTTTGCGAACCAACCCACCCTCGAAGGATTCACCGGGCGGGTTTCCGACAGCGGCGAAGGCCGGTGGACCATTGCCGCCGCCATCGAGGCCGGCGTTCCGGCTCCGGTGCTGAGTGCCGCCCTCTATCAGCGCTTCAGTTCGCGCGGACAGGGTGATTTTGCCGATCAACTGCTCTCCGCTCTCCGCTATCAGTTCGGCGGCCACATTGAGAAGCCGATAGCCAAGGAGGACTAGCCATGCCGCAAACCGCAACGCTTGCCCCGACCATTGTGGTCATTTTCGGTGGTGGCGGCGATCTGACCCAGCGTAAACTCATCCCCGCCCTTTACAATCTGCGGCTGGACCGGCAGCTTCCGGAACGGTTTGCCATCGTTGGCGTTGCCCGCAGGCAGATGGACAACGAAACCTTCAGGCAGCGTCTTCAGCAAGGGGTTGCCCTGTTCTCCCGCCGGGGAATAGAGGATGAATCGGACTGGAACGAATTTGCCGCTTCCCTCTCCTATCTCTCCGAGGATGTGAGTAATCCCGCCTCCGGCCTTGCCCTCAGCACCTGTCTGCAGAAGATCGAGGAAGGGTGGGGGGTGCGGGCCAACCGCATTTATTATCTGGCCGTGCCGCCAGCCATGATGAAACCGGCCGCCGCCATGCTGCAGCGGCTCGGCGTCTGCCGGGACTGCGCCCACGACCGGCTGGTAGTGGAAAAACCTTTTGGCCGCGATCTGGCCTCAGCCCGGGACTTGAACCAATTCCTCGGTGAGATGTTCGTCGAATCCCAGATCTATCGAATCGATCACTACCTCGGCAAGGAAACCGTGCAGAATATCCTGGCCTTTCGTTTTGCCAATTCGCTCTTTGAGCCCATCTGGAACCGGCACTACATTGACCAGGTGCAGATCACGGTGGCCGAAACCGTCGGCGTCGAGGACCGGGGGGATTATTACGACCAGTCCGGTGCCCTGCGCGACATGGTGCAGAATCATCTCCTCCAGGTTCTTTGTCTGGTGGCGATGGAGCCGCCGATCTCCTTTGACGCTGACGATATCCGCAATAAAAAGGTCGATGTTCTCCGGGCAATCCGGCCGGTTCGTCCAGAAGAGATCCATCGGGTCGCGGTGCGGGGTCAGTACCGCCGGGGAACCGTTCTCGGCAAAGCAGTGCCGGGGTATCGCGAGGAAAGCAGCGTGGCCCCCGATTCGACCACTGAAACTTACGCCGCTTTTACCTTTCATATCGATAACTGGCGCTGGCATGGGGTGCCCTTTTATCTGCGCACCGGCAAGCGGTTGCCAGCGAAGGTATCGGAGGTGTCCATCCTCTTTCATTCACCGCCGCACCAGTTTTTTCCCTCGGCGGCGGTGGAAAGCTGGCAGCCGAACCGGATTGTGATCAGAATCCAGCCCGAGGAGGGAATCGGAACCCGCATCCAGGTGAAACAGCCGGGAACCCGGATGCTGCTGGGGTCCGCTGAGATGCGGTTCCGGTACCATGAGGCCTTTCGAACACCCGCGCCGGAGGCCTATGAAACCTTGCTGCTTGATGTGATTCGCGGTGATGCCACCCTGTTTATGCGGGCTGATCAGATTGAATGCGCTTGGCAGGTGGTCACTCCAATCCTTGAGGCTTGGGAATCGGTTCCGGCGACCGATTTCTCCGAGTATGCCGCTGGGAGTTGGGGACCGGAATCCGCCGATCAGATGGTGGCCCGGCAACGGCATAGTTGGCTGCAGCCGACAACGGCGGAGTGAGCATGCTGCACTTGTTTGCCGACAAAGAAGCACTGAGCCTGGCGACGGCTGAGCTGTTCGCCGCGAAAGCGCAGGCGGCGGTGGCCGATCACGGCCGCTTCGTCGTGCTGCTGGCCGGCGGCGACACCCCGCGCCGCACCTATGAACGATTGGCTGGTGAACCACTTCGTCGCCGCATCCCTTGGAATCAGGTGCATTTCTTCTGGGGGGATGAACGGTGCCTGCCCGTAGGTGACCCGGAGCGCAATGAATCAATGGCCCGCGCAGCTTTTCTTGATGGCATGCCGCTGCATCCGGAGCAGGTGCATCCCATCCGCTGCGATCAGTCACCCGAGCGGGCGGCGGCAGCCTATGCGGCCGAGCTGCGGGATTTTTTTGGCACCAAGCCCCCCTGCTTTGATCTGGTCCTGCTCGGCATGGGGGCGGACGGGCACACCGCCTCGCTTCTGCCCGGCTCCGCGAGCCTGGCAGAGCAAGTGCGCTGGACCGCCGTGACCCGCCGTCCCGAGGAGTCGTTTAGCCGGGTGACTCTGACCGCGCCCCTGCTCAACCGGGCGGCTCTGGCGGTGTTCCTGGTGACCGGCCGCAACAAGGCCGGGGTCCTGCGGTCTGTCCTGGAGGCAAGCAGTCCGCAACCGGTGGTGCCGGCGCAACTGATCCGGCCATTGAACGGGGAACTGCATTGGTTTGTCGATCATGAGGCGGCCAGTCTGTTGGATGAGGCGCATGCAGGATCGTGAAGCAGTGATGAGTCAGCAGTTCCATCCGCTGGAAAACCGGTTGGAGCAGCCCCTGCTGTCCGTCATCATTCCTACGCTCAACGAGGCGGACACTCTGCCCGCGCTTCTGGCGGATCTTGGGCGCCAAGAGGATCTTGCCCTTGAGATTATCATCGGCGACGGCGGTTCCACCGATGCGACCGAGGCCGTTGCCGGGACCTTCGATGTTCGTTTTATCCGCTGCCCACGGGGCCGGGGGGCGCAGATGAATGCGGCATCCGGGCAGGCGACCGGTGAGTATTTTTTGTTCCTTCACGCCGATTCGAGGCTGGACGCCCCCCGCCTGCTCGTCAATGCCCTGGCTGCTCTTCAGCAGGCAGAACCCGATCAGCCCTGGGTTGCAGGTCATTTCCGTCTGCGATTCATGCGCTCGGGACAGCGCAATAGCTTGGCCTATCGCTACATCGAGGCGAAAACTGCCCTCAACCGGACCAACACCACCAACGGCGACCAGGGCATGCTCCTCTCCCGCACCTTTTTTTACCACCTCGGCGGCTTTGACGACAGCCTGCCCTTTCTCGAGGATCAGCGCCTTGCCGAAAAGATCCGATCTCTCGGAAGATGGATAACCCTTCCCGGTTGCCTGCATACCTCGGCGCGGCGTTTTGAGAGCGAAGGGTGGCATCGCCGCTATCTCCTCATGGGCATGATGATGGGCTTGTTCTCCATCGGCGAACTGACCTTTTTCACCCGTGCTCCGGGCGTGTATCGGGTGCAGCAGGAAACCGGCCAATTACTGCTCTCGCCGTTTTTCGGTCTCCTTTGGTCCCTGGTTCGCCGGGATTGGGGCCTGTCCGGAACCCTCCGCACCTTTTATCGTCTAGGCCACTATATCCGCCACAATGCCTGGCAGCTGTTCTTCTTTTTCGATGTTTGGCTGCGGCCGCAGCTGGGACTGGGACGATACCCGCTGCTCGGTTTTTATGACCGGCTGGTGGGGCCCTGCCTCGATTTCCGGCTCCTGAGCGCCCTGACCGGCCTGGGCTGTTTTGTCTGGTACATGGGCATCCTCGCGCCTTTTTTCTGGCTGCAGGAATCCCTGGAACGAACCAGGAAGAATGGGAGACGAGGGGATGCGACAAGTTTCTGAAACAGTGGTAGCTCTGTTCGTGCGCGCGCCTGTTCTCGGCCGGGTGAAAACGCGTCTCGCCTTTGGGCTGGGGGAGGAGGGGGCCTGTTATCTGTACCAGGCCATGGTGGCCGATATTCTCGGCACTCTCAAAACGACAGATTTACCGATCCACCTGTTTTATGCCGATGAAGAGAGTGGAGCTCTACCGCTGGCCTGGCGGGATGCAGCGGTCCAAGTGCGGCCGCAGCGGGGGGCGGATATCGGCGAAAGGATGGCGGCCGCTTTTGCCGACTGCTTTGCCCAAGAGATTGAACAGGTGATTGTGGTGGGCAGCGACATCCCCGATCTTGACGCCCGGATCATTCTTGCTGCCAGAGAAGCCCTCATCGCCCACGACGCGGCCCTGGCCCCGGCCGTTGACGGCGGTTACGGGCTGATTGCCCTAAATCGTCAACGGTATCGGCCGGAACTGTTCACCGATATCCCCTGGAGTACCGACCGGGTTCTGTCGACCACTTTACAACGCTTCGCGGCATGCCGGCTGAGCGTGGCCCTGCTGCCTGTGCTGCGGGATATCGACACCCTGGCCGATCTCCTTGCCTACCAGCACCATCCCTGTCCCTCCGCCTCTGCCACTAACCAGGCGATTGCGCAGCTGCTTCCCCCAACCGGATCCGGAAGGGAGCGCGAGCCCCACCGGTGAGCATGGCCACGGCCAGGGTTCAGCCGGTCAAATTTTGGCAAAAAGCAGGCCTCTATTAGAAACGCTGCATGAGATCGTAGAGCGAAGCGTCTGCCATGGTCGCCCGCAGATGTTCGTCGATGGGTTCGGCCTTGCCCTCATCGTCAATCTTGACATACACGATCTGGGTTGAACAGACGATCTCCTCGAGTTCTTTCACAAAATCAAAGCGTCTGGCCTCGACGTTAATGGTCAGCGAGGACTGGCCGACCTTGTGCACCTTGGCGTAGATCCGGACGTGGTGGCTGATTTTGACCGGCCGCCTGAATTGGACTTCGTCCATTTTCAGGGTGACCATGTTCGGCGTACGGCAGAGGTAACCGGCAAAGGCGGCTCCGGCCTCATCGAGCCAGGACAGCATGGCGCCGCCGAAGAGATTGCCGTTGTAGCCGATCTCGCTGGCCCTGCAGATTTTCGTTGCGACGTAGTGCATGGGGTTCCTTTCTGGAGTGTGGGCGCCGTTCTCAACGGTGCTGGAATGGAGACTCTTGCTGGTTTATTCAGGTTGTACTTGCTTTAGAGTAGAATGTTTTTTGGGGGTGCGCTCCGGGTGGTGACCGGTCGACTCAACCCCGTGCCGCTCTGCCGATCCGGAAGGTGGTCAGGACAATGCCGCTGAAAATAAGCAGAACGCCCTGCGCATGATACCAAGCCAGGGTTTCATCAAGAAAGAGCACCGCCAGGATAGTGCTGAACACCGGCATGAGATGGACAAAGGGGCCGGCCCTGTTGGCGCCGATGGTGCGGATGGCCCGATTCCAGAAGATAAAGGCCAGCACCGAGGCAAAGATCGCCACATAGAGGATGGTGACCACCGAGGCCGGGTTGAGGGCAAAGGACTTGCCGCTGGAGAGCTCAAGCAGATACAGGGGGAAAATGGCCAGCAGGCCGACGATGTTGATCGCGGTCAGGTAGACCAACGGGTGAAGCTCCTGGGGATACTGTTTGAGACGGGACGAATACAGCGCCCAAACCACGGCAGCGGCCAGGACCATTAGATCGCCCCGGTTGAATGACACCTGCAGCAGGGTGGCCATGTCGCCCTTGACCATAATCGAGACCACGCCCACAAGCGAAATCAAGACACCGCCGCATTGGCGCAGGCTCATGGTTTCCCGGTAGAGCAGCCAGGAAAAAACCACGATCAGCACCGGGATACAGGAGTTGACCAGCACCGCATTGATGGCGGTGGTGTGCTGCATGGCCAGATAGAGCAGCGTGTTGAATCCGAGAACACCGAGGAGGCCTTGCACGACGATGAACCGGCCATGGGCGCGGATCAGTCCCCGCTGAGTCCGGAGATGCCGGTGGGCGAGAAACAGCAGGATAAGCAAGGCCACCGACCATCGCCAGAAGGAGAGCGCCAGCGGCGGCATGGCGGCATGCATGCCCCGGCTGAGGACAAAGTTGCCGGACCAGAATAAGGTGGTGAGGATCAGCAGCAGATACGGCATGCGGGCGTCGGCGTGTCTGATTGGTCAGGATGGTGAATGCCGATGGTCCGGCGCATTGGCCACCATTCTACCGGCAACCGGACCTTGCCGCCAGTAAAGAGTTGGGGGATTGCCCGTAACCTCTCTGTCGCAATCGTTCCCGCCGGCCAGGAATGCGCCAGCGTGCCCGGATTCAATATTCGGGTCGATGGGAATCTCCTTGACCCGCATCGTGCTGCTGGGTTAGAGCAGTACATGCCGTTGTTGTCAGGCCGCCCTTTTGGTCATCCCTTTGCCGCGTGACTCGTATGACGACGCTTTCCTCCCTGCTGCTCCGGGTTTTCGCCCCCTTTGCCGCTGGCTATTTCCTGTCTTTTCTCTACCGAGTGGTCAACGCCGTCCTGGCGCCGGAACTGCTCCGCGATCTCGGCATGGGGCCCTCCGCCCTTGGCCTGCTCACCGCCACCTATTTCATCGCCTTCGCCTCCTTTCAACTGCCGCTCGGCGTGCTGCTTGACCGCTTTGGCCCGCGCCGGGTTGAAGCACTATTGCTCCTGGTTGCCGCCCTGGGCGCCTTTTGTTTTGCCCGCGCCGATTCCATTGGCCAGCTGATCCTCGGCAGGGCCCTGATCGGGTTCGGGGTGTCGGCCTGCCTGATGGCGGCCTTCAAGGCCTACACCCAATGGTTTGCCCCAGAAAAATGGCCGTTGATCAATGGCTTTCAGATGGCAGCGGGTGGACTCGGGGCGCTTGCCGCCACCTCGCCGGTGCAATGGATGCTCCCCTGGGCCGGTTGGCGCGGCGTTTTTCTCGGTTTGGCCCTGTGTACCCTTTTGGTGGCCGGTCTTGTTTTTTTTCTGGTTCCGGAAAAGGCGGCAGCAGGCAAGGGCGATCGATTCAGCGATCAGATACGGGGCATCCGGGAAATCTTCACCAGCGCAGGTTTCTGGCGGGTCGCCCCGCTGACCGCCCTTTCCCAGGCGACTTTTTTTGCCGTCCAGGGCCTCTGGGCCGGCCCCTGGCTCAAGGATGTCAGCCAGCTGGAACCCAAGGCCGTGGTGACCATGCTCTTCTGGATTGCCCTGGCCATGGTGGCGGGCTTTATCGGTCTCGGCGCCCTGGCCGGTCGGCTGCAGCGCTGGGGCGTGCCGGTCCTTGTTTCGGCGGTGACCGGCATGGCGTTCTTTATGGTGGTGCAACTGCTGCTGCTCATCGGCCCGGCCGACTGGACAACGCCTCTGTGGCTGGGGTTTGGCTTTTGTGGCACCTCGGGCATCCTCGCCTATGCCGCCCTGTCCCAGAGTTTTCCCGTCCATCTTGCCGGTCGGGTGAGCACGGCAGTCAACCTCCTGGTCTTTGTCGCCGCCTTTGCCGGGCAATGGGCGGTCGGTGTCATCGTCGGCTGGTGGCCGCAAGCAGGCCAGGGACAGTTCGCCGCCGCCGGGCTGCGCGTCGGCTTTGCCTGCCTGCTCGCCTGCCAGGTCTTCGCTTTTGGGTGGTTTCTCTTTGCCGGATGGCACAATCGGCGGAAATGCACAGCGGCTGCTGGTTGACAGGCAGCCACAAAAACCGTTTTAGGGAGATTTCCTCCCTCCCGTAAGGAGATGTTTTATCTCCGGGTTGCTTGAAAAAACAATCGCTATCTGTTGCCTAATTTCGCCCCGTATATTAAACAAATACAGTGTGTCGTTTCTGCAAAGTGATGGCACCTCAGGCAAAGGCCCCATTCGGGGTGCAACATCCCTTATTCGTTCAACTTGAGGAGGTATGTATGAAGCGTGTCGGAACACTTGTCCTTGCCCTCGCCGCCGGCTTACTGGCGGCAACAACCACGTTCGCGGCGGAAGCAAAGAAAGTCCACTGGAACCTGGCGATGACCTGGAACAGCACCCTGACCCCTTTTGTCAATGCACCGCTGAAGGTCGCGCAACTAGTCAGTGACATGACCGGCGGCAATTTCGTTATCAAAGTGGAAGGCGCCGAGAAGCACAAGGCCGCGCTGGAGATCCTCGACATGGTCAAGGGTGGCCAGTACCAGATGGGCCATTCCGCCTCCTATTACTGGAAAGGCAAGGATGCCACCACCGCCATTCTCACCACCGTGCCCTTCGGCATGAATGCCGATGAACAGAACGCCTGGCTCTATTACGGCGGCGGCATGCAGCTGATGCAGAAATGTTATGACAAGTTCGGCGTCTACGCCTTCCCCGGCGGCAACACCGGCGTCCAGATGGGCGGCTGGTTCCGCAAGGAGATCAAATCGCTGGAAGACCTCAAAGGACTGAAAATGCGCATTCCCGGGGTTGCCGGTGAAGTCTTTGCCAAGCTCGGGGTCAACGTCACCAACATCGCCCCCGGCGAACTCTACACCTCGCTCGACCGCGGCACCATCGACGCCCTGGAATGGGTCGGTCCGGGCATGGACATCAAGATGGGCTTCCATAAAATCGCGCCCTATTACTATACCGGCTGGCATGAGCCGGCCACCGACCTGCAGTTCCTGATCAACAAAAAGGCTTTGGACGAACTGCCCGCCGAATATAAAGCTGCTCTGAAGACAGCCATGCTAGCCGCCGCAGCCGACATGCATTACGAGAATTTTGCCATGAGCGCCGAGGCCTGGTCCACCATGAAAACCGAATTTCCCAACATCAAGGTCATGACCTTCCCGGAACCGGTTCTGGCCGCGATGAAGAAGGCCTCGGACGAGGTTCACAATGACTATGCCGCCAAGGATCCTCTGTTCAAGGAAGTGTTCGATTCCCAGATGGCCTTCATGAAAAAGGCCCGTGAGTGGACCAAAATATCAGAACTGTATTACCTGCAGGAATCGGCTAAAGTAGTCAAATAACCGAATGTGCATCGCCGTGCCCGCCGTCCATCTCCTTGATCCGAGATGGACGGCTTTTTTATTAACGGTGTGTTGGTGCTGTCGGGATGGGAGTGATGGAGCGAGAGGCCAGGTTGGTCTAAGGAAGAAATATAACCGTTTGATGGGATTGGGCTTCTGGGGGAGAAGCAACTATGCTATTGAAAATTGAACGTTTTTTTCAAGAAACCAGTCGGATTCTGGGAAGGGTGCTGGCCATGGTCTTTCTCTTGATGACATTGAACGTCTTTTTCGATGTCGTCATGCGCTATTTTTTCCGCAACAGCTCCGTGGGCATGCAGGAGATGGAATGGCATCTGTTTGCCATCATCATCCTGTTCGGGGTGTCGGTCGCCCTGCTGGGGGAAGGGCATGTGCGGGTCGATTTTCTCTACGACCGCTTCTCGGTGCGCAAAAAAGCGGTGATCAATATTATCGGCACCGTGTTTTTCCTCCTGCCGCTCGCCTGCCTCATCCTCTTTGGCTCCTTTGATTTTGTCCTGGATTCCTACCGTATCCATGAGATATCCGAAAATCCGGGCGGGTTGCATTACCGGTATATCATCAAAGGGATGATCCCGCTGGCCTTTGCCGTGCTGGTCTTTTTCGCCCTCGGATACACGGTGCAGAATATCAACCTGTACCGGCGCGGGGAGCAGACGGACATATTGAGCAGCAGCGCCCAGGAGGACAGCCAATGACCGGGATCATCATGTTTTTCGCCGCCCTGCTGATGCTCGGTATCGGCTATCCGGTGGCCTTCACCTTTGGTTCGATCTCGATCTTTTTCGGCATCATCGCCGCTGTGGTGACTGTGGCGCCGGATATCAGCTATGTAGCTGTATCCAACGAATTCCTGCGCATGTTCTCGATGATGCCCTTCCGGGTCTATTCGATCATGAACAACACCATCCTGATGGCGATCCCCCTCTTTATCTTCATGGGGATCGTGCTGCAGCGCTCGCAACTGGCGGAACGGCTGCTTGAGGCCATGGGTACCCTGTTTGGCCGGATACGGGGCGGCATTGCGGTCAGTACGGTCCTGGTCGGCGCCCTGCTGGCTGCCTCCACCGGCGTGGTTGGCGCCTCGGTGGTGGCCATGGGGGTTATCTCCCTGCCGGTCATGCTCAAGTACGGCTACTCCAAACCCCTGGCCACCGGGACCATCTGCGCCGCCGGCACCCTGGGGCAGATTATTCCGCCTTCGGTCATCCTGGTCATTCTCGGCGACGTCTTCCAGCTGCCGGTCGGTGATCTTTTCGCGGCCGCCTTTGGCCCCGGTTTCGCCTTGGTGGGCGCCTACATCGTCTTTATTCTCATCTGGGCTTTTCTCAACAAGGAGGTGGCGCCGGCCATGCCGCCCCAGGAAGGGAGCCGTCTGGCTAATGTCGGCCATGCGCTGGCTGCCATTCTACCGCCGTTCATCCTGATTTTGCTGGTTCTGGGTTCGATTTTTGTTGGCATTGCCACACCCACAGAATCGGCTGCGGTCGGCTGTGTCGGTGCGGTGGCCTTGGCGGCCATGTACCGGAAACTGAACTGGCAGATCGTCGAGGAATCGGCGGTCGAAACCGTTAAGGTCGCGGCCATGGTCTTTGCCATCCTCATCGGCGCCACCGCCTTCTCCATGGTTTTTCTCTACAGCGGTGCCGACCGCATCGTCGAAGAGATCATGCTCAGCCTGCCCGGCCAGAAGTGGACCTTTCTCTTCCTGGTGATGCTGGTGATCTTTATTCTCGGCTTTTTTATCGACTTTTTCGAGATTACCTACATCATCGTGCCGATTATCAAGCCGGTCGCCGAAGTCATCGGTCTGGACCCCCTGTGGTTTGCCATTTTGATCGCCATGAACCTGCAGACCTCGTTTCTCACTCCGCCCTTCGGCTTCTCGCTCTTTTACCTCAAAGGCTGCTGTCCACCGGCGATCAGGACGATGGACATCTACCGGGGGGTCATGCCTTTCATTCTCCTCCAGGTGCTGGTGCTGCTGTCGCTTGCCATCTATCCTGAATTTTTTGGCATGACATCAGGGCGGTGATGGCTTGATTCGTCGCTGAATCAGAGGGGCTTCCGAAGTTGGAAGCCGGTGAGCAATGGCATCGGGGCAGGATGGAGTCGATTCTTTCCTCGAAAGACCGTGCCGTTAGGGCTTCGAATGCCGGCCGATTAAACAATTCAATCAAGTGAAGGCATCGTGAAAAAAGAAACCCTGCTCTTTGTCTGCGGCCAATGCAGTTTTGAAAGCCGCAAATGGCTGGGGCGCTGCCCCGATTGCGGCGCCTGGGATAGTCTGACCGAAGAGAAGAAACAGATCTCGGTCCGCCATGGCCGGACGACCGCGACCGCGCAACCCCTGACCGCAAGCGGAGAGGAGGAGTGCACCCGTCTGGTGACCAATATCGGCGAAATGGACCGGGTGCTGGGCGGCGGCATCGTGCCCGGATCGCTAGTGCTGATCGGCGGCGATCCGGGCATCGGCAAGTCGACGCTCATCCTGCAACTGCTCTCCTCGCTGGCGGTCAAGGGGCTCAAGGTGTTGTACGTCACCGGCGAGGAATCGGTGCGTCAGATCCGGATGCGGGCGAGTCGTCTCAAGATCGAGGACAAAGAGATCTACGTCTCCACCGAGAACTGTGTCGAGGCCATTATCGATCTGGCCGGCAAAATGCAGCCGGCCTTGCTGGCGGTGGATTCGATTCAGACGGTGTTCAGCGAGGAGGTGGGGTCGGCGCCGGGTTCGGTCACCCAGGTGCGGGAGTCCACGGCCCGGCTCATGGGACTGGCCAAATCGAGCCATCTGCCGATTCTCCTGGTCGGCCACGTCACCAAGGACGGCTCCATCGCCGGTCCGCGGGTCCTGGAACACATGGTCGACACGGTGCTCTATTTCGAGGGGGATCGCGGTCAGGTCTTTCGCATTCTAAGGACGGTGAAAAACCGTTTTGGTTCCACCAACGAGATCGGCGTTTTTGAGATGAAGGAGAGCGGGCTTGCCGGGGTTGACAACCCCTCCGCCCTGTTTCTCGCCGAGCGCCCGGTCAATGTGCCGGGTTCGGTGGTCCTGCCCAGTATCGAGGGGACGCGGCCCATCCTGGTGGAAGTGCAGGCCCTGGTCAGCCGTTCCAGCCTCGGCACGGCTCGGCGAACCGCCATCGGCGCCGATCCGCAGCGATTGGCTCTGCTCACCGCTGTCCTCGAGAAAAAGCTCGGCGTGACCCTGTTTGATCACGACATCTTCCTCAACATTGCCGGCGGCATTCGTATCGACGAACCGGCCCTTGATCTCGGGGTGGTGGCATCGCTGCTTTCGAGTTTTTTCGAGAAGCCGATTGATTCTTCGACCGTGGTCTGTGGCGAGGTGGGGCTGGCCGGGGAGATCCGGGCGGTGGGGCAGATGGAGATGCGGTTGCGGGAGGCCGGAAGGCTCGGGTTTGGGACCTTTTTCATGCCCGAATCCTCGGCCCGTCAACTGGAGGGAAAAAAGAAAGAGGGGATGCGGATTGTGCCGGTACGCACGGTGGCGGAACTGGCCGATAACCTGTTCCGGAGCTGATTTTTCGGGGGTTTTTTGAGCTGCGAAGAGGCGTCTGGTGAGCGAGTCGGACAGCTTCCTGCCCGACTCGCTTTCCCCTCTCCCTCTTATTTTTTCTGCGGACAGAAGGTCTTGGCCTGAGCATCGTGCGAACTCAGGCAGTCAACCAGGGTCGAACTTTCCTGATCGGTCAGCATCAGGCCCTCCTTTTCCATCATATACATAACCCATTTCCAGTAAGTGGTACCCTTATCTCGCTCCATCCTCGGGCAGACATAATTGACCATGTGGCAGGAAGAACATTTGTTCTGCAACAGTACCTTGCACTCTTCACCGGCAGTTGCCTCGTTCCCCATAAGGCTCAACATCAGCACCGAGGCTACAAGAAGTAACAAGCCAACCACCTTCACGGATCGATTCATACCGCCAACCTCCTCTGGCTCAATGTGAGCGTATCGAAAGATCTCATCAGAAAATCAAAAGACTTAAGAAGCCCGTGCGGAGCAGAAGGAGAAAAAACTCTCCGCACGGGCTTCCTTTCCTAAAAACCGCCAACCACTGCGGATCGTGCCGGGTTTGCGGCCAGCACGATTTCAGTGGGAAAACAGCGGCAGGTGTTTTGCCGACATCTTGTACAAAAACACGCCCAAGGCAACAACACCAAGCGACAGGAGAAACTCCATCCAGGACGGGGAATAGGTGTAACCCTTCCAGGCATTAAAGTTTTCCATACTGAACAGGCAGACGTTCATCCGGTTGAGGATGACGCCCACGATGACCAGGATGTTGACGGAAAAGAGCATGTTGATGTTGGTGCGCATCTTCTTGATGCTGAGGATGGCAATGGGGATTACGACGCCAAGCAGCATTTCCAAGAGGTACATGTTGCCTTCGACGGACCCGTCAAAAGCCATTCCCGGGCTGGCGACCGTAAACAATTGATAGAGCTTCAGTAAAAGATAAAAAACGAGGACGATCAGGGTGCCGCGGCCAAGCCCGTAGAAAATTTCTTTATCGACCTTATGGTGAAGAAATTTACCGCTGAGCATGGTCTCGAAACTGACCATGGCAAGTCCCATGGCCACGGCAGAAACGAGGAAGTGGAACGGCAGCTTGGTATCCCACCAGAGCGGCGACATCTTCGAGGGGGCAATCAAGAACACCGCACCCAGCGACGATTGGTGCAGGGTGGAGAGCATGACCCCGAAAATAACCGCGCCGACCATAATCTTGCCCACCGCCTTGCGCGCTTTTTCCCAGCCCAATCGCTCAAGGAGCATGGGGCTGAATTCCAGGGCCAGGGTGGTAGTGTAGAAAATAACATGCATGGCCACAACCCACATGACCGATTGGTACTGCCACATAACGGCAGGGTGGGGCAGGCGGAAGGGATGGCCGATATCAAAAAAGAGGGCGACGACCGCCATCAGGTAGCCGAGAAAAGCGGTCAGAATGGCCGGCCGAACAATGGGCCGGTATTTTTTCCAGTTAAACAGGTAGACCGCACAGGCGATGATAAAGCCGCCGGCCGCCATGGCGATGCCGCCGAGAACGTCCATTCCCAGCCAGAAACCCCAGGGGTAGCCGTCGTTCAAATTGGTTGTTGCGCCGAGGCCCAAAACCATTCGATAGACGGCAACCATAGAGCCAAGAATAATCAGGACAACCATGACAATGGTCGCCGGTGTCCACATCTTAATGTTCGGATTCGATTCCATTGCGTTTCACCTCATATCCAAAGTGACGGAGTTGATCAACAACTGCACGGATGGTTTTTTCCATTCCGGCCTCCACTTCCGGGGACAGGCCGATGCCGACCTCGAGCTGTTTGGGCTCAATGCCGTACAAGGTCAGATGTTTGGGCATGGTGTCGCACAGCTGGGCGGCGGCCAGGACATCACAGATGCCCAGCTGGTGCGGCGTTGTCCTGGCCATGAAGGCACGGGGGACATGCTCGTCCTCGACCATGATCACGGTGCCCGGCTCCCGGTCGTCGCGCAGGGCGTCGATCAGGATGACATGGTCCTTGCTTTCCAGCATTGAGAGCAGTTCAAAGCCGGCGGTGCCACCGTCGACGCAGGCCACCGAGGGGGGCAGGGTGTAGCGGCGGCTTAATGCCTCGACCGTCAGGCAGCCAACCCCTTCGTCGCCGATCAGCAGGTTGCCGATGCCCAGCACCAGCGTTTTCACCTCATGCTCTTCAATCACAGCACTTTGACCTTGCTGATCGGGGTTTTCTTGCCGTCGACCAGATGGATGGCGCAGGCCAGGCAGGGGTCAAAGGAATGGACCGTGCGCAAGACCTCGAGCGGCAGTTCCGGGTCGGCGATGGGATTGCCCACCAGCGAGGCCTCGTAGGGGCCCAAGGCATCTTCGCCGTTGCGCGGACCAGCGTTCCAGGTAGAAGGAACAACCGCCTGGTAATTCTTGATTTTGCCGTTTTCGATGACGATCCAGTGGGAGAGCATACCGCGTGGGGCCTCGTGAAAGCCGGTACCGCGTTGCTCGCCTTTGGGGAAGACCGGGGCGTTGAAGGTGTCGAGGTCGCCCTTGCCGATATTGTCAACCAGGGCCTGCCACTGGACATTCATGTTTTCGTAGAGGACCGCGCAGCGGACCACGCGGGCGGCGATGCGACCGATGGTCGAGTGGAGGGCATCAATGCCCACCGTGGCACCGGCTATGGCCGAAACGGTCTTTAAAGTCTGGTCGACATATTTCTTGGTGGTCTCATGACCGGCAAGATACATGGCGACCACGTGTGGCAGGGGGCCGACCTGGGCCGGTTGACCCAGATAGGTCGGAGCCTTGACCCAGGAATACTTTTTGTCGGCATCGAAGCCGGTGTAGTTGGGCACCGTTTCCTCCTCGTAGGGCGAGCGGTCCCAGTTGCCGTTGTACCAGGCATGCTTGATTGATTCCTTGATGCCGTCGTAGAGCGTTTTATCTCTCTGGTCGGTAATCTGTCTGAACTTGGAAATGTCGCCGTTGGGGATGTAGCCGCCGGGCAGGGCAAAAACTGTACCCTTGGTATCCATGGGCATGTCGGGCACGGACAGGTAATTGAGCACGCCGGCGCCATACTTGGTCCAGTCAGCGTAAAAGGCACCGACCGCCGCGACATCGGTGAGCATGGCCTGCTTGATGAAATCGCCAACCTCGTCGATTAATGTCTTGATATGGAACAGTTTTTCTATCGTCAGATTGGACGGGCTGTCGGGATTGATCGGATTGGTGACCCCACCGACCGCCAGGTTCTGGATATGCGGGGTCTTGCTGCCGAGAATTGCCACCACCTGATTGATTTTTCGTTGATAGTCGAGGGCTTGCAGGTAATGGGTGGCCGCCAGCAGGTTAACCTCCGGCGTGAGTTTCATCGCCGGATGGCCCCAGTAGCCGCTGGCAAAGATGCCCAGCTGGCCGGTGCCGATGAATTTTTTCAACCGGTCCTGAGTTGCCTTGATCTCCTGGGGGCTGTTGCCCTTCCACTCGGACAGCTTCTGCCCCAGAGCGGCGGTGGCCGCTACGTCGGCCTTGGTGGCGGAAACAATGTCCACCCAGTCAAGGGCGCAGAGGTGATAAAAGTGGACCATGTGATCATGAATGCCGTGGGCGCCGATGATCATGTTGCGGATATACTGGGCGTTGAGCGGGATTTCCATTTTCAGGGCATCTTCCACCGCCCGTACCGAGGCCATGGCATGCACCGTGGTGCAGACGCCGCAGATACGCTGGGTATAGGCCCAGGCATCTCGTGGGTCGCGGCCTTTGAGGATGATTTCAATGCCGCGCCACATCTGGCCTGAGGACCAGGCATTGGTTATCTTGCCGTTATCGACTTCACAATCAATCCGTAGATGACCCTCGATTCTGGTGACTGGATCAATGGTTATTTTCTTGGCCATGTGTGTTCTCCTTTATGCTCTCCTGGCAGGGGATAGTTCGTCGATTTCTTTGAGTTCCGTGGGGCGGGCTGCCTGCGCTATCAAGACGCATCCCCTTTCTCGGCTGCATTCTTTTTCTTGTCCAGTTTTTGGGTCACCACCCGCAACGCGGTGCCGGCGACCAACAGGCTGCCAATCAGCGCCGGAACATGGGAAACGTATTCCCAGGTGAAATCGGGATAGACTTGATTGGTGATTTTGGGATTGAAGCCCAGTTTGTCGAAATTGACCCCAGCGAGAAAGAGATACTGGGTGCCGCCGGCTTCATCGAGGCCGTAGACATGGTTGACGTAGGTGTCCACCACCTTCTCGGTCCGTTCTTCGCCGTCGACCCGTTTCACCGGATAGGCGTAGGTCTCTCCGGCCTTGAGGGCGAGGCGCCGTTTTGCCTCTTCCCGTAAATCTGTTACCTTGCCGAAGATCGAGGCGCCGGTGGGGCAGAATTCACAGCAGGCCGAGTACTTGCCTTGGGCGTAGCGGTGGTTGCACAACTGGCACTTGACCACCGAGGGCGAAGCCTTTTCCCACTCGTACATGGGGATGCCAAAGGGGCAGGCAAGCTGGCAGTACCGGCAGCCGAAGCATCTGTTTTTGTTGTAGGTGACGATGCCGGTTTCCTTGTTCTTCTGCAGGGCTGCTACCGGGCAGACCGAAACGCAGGCCGGCTCGATACAGTGCAGGCAGTGTTGCTTGATAAAGGAGAAAGCAGGGGCGCCTTTCTCTGAGATGGCGGCTTTATCGCCGTTTTTGTAGGCTTTGATGATGCACAGAGTTTTGTCGGAGAGGCTGTCCGGGGCGTCGTAGATTTTATCTCCTTCGGGGTATTCGAAGGGAATGGTGCCCGCGGTCTCCTTGTGGTACAGGGCACCACCCGGCTCTGCGTTGGCTTTTTTGCAGTTGACCATGCACGACATGCAGCCGATGCACAGCGTGGCGTCGTACAGGATGCCGACCGCCTCGGGAGGCAACTGCGGTGTCGTTGCCGCTCGTGCGGGCGTGGCGCCCGCCGACAGCATCAGACCGGCGCCTGCCGAAAACTTAAGAAAATCCCGTCTGTTGATTGCCATGGCTTATTCTCCCGAACTCGATGATCCGTCGCCTTTGCCGCCCCTCTGCGACATGGCTACCACCGCCGCACCAACGGCCGCACCGGCGACCCCGTAGGCGAAGTTTTTCGCGCCGCCGCCTTTCTCCGGAACAGCATCAACATGCTGGGCCGGCGGGGTCGGGAAGATCACCTTGGCCTTGGAGAACAGCGGGCTGTGGAATCCGACTTTCTCCTCGGAGCAGCCAAAGCAGGGCGATCCGGTGGCCACCGGCCAGCAGCCGGGGACGTCGTTGAAAGGCAGGGTCGAGCAGTTGTTGTAGGTCTCCGGTCCCTTGCATCCCAGTTTGTACAAGCAGTACCCCTGGCGATGCCCGTCATCCCCGAATTCCTCGGCAAAGCGGCCGGCGTCGAAGTGGGGTCGCCGTTCGCAGTTTTCATGGATGAGCCGGCTGTAGGCGAACTTTGGCCGTCCCTTGTCGTCGAGGGCCGGGAGTTTGCCGAAGGTGAGAAAATGGATGACCGTGGAAAGGAAATTGTAGGGGTTGGGCGGACAACCGGGGATGTTGACCACCGGGATGCCCTTTGCCTTCAGGATTGCATGCACCGGAGTCGCCCCAGTGGGGTTCGGATCGGCCGCAGCCACTCCGCCCCAGGCTGCGCAGGAGCCGATGGCGATGACGGCAGCAGCCAGCGGTGCGGTCTCGTTGAGGATATCGAGCACCGGTTTGCCGGCGATCATGCAGTAAACGCCCTTGTCCTTAACCGGGATTGCGCCATCGACCACCAGGATGAATTTGCCCTTGTTCTCCTCAATAGATTTGGCCCGATGGGCTTCCGCCTGATGCCCGGAGCCGACGTTGAGGGTTTCGGAATATTCGAGTGAGATCAGATCGAAAATGAGCGTTTCCAGGGTCGGATGCCCGGTTCGCAAGAGGCTCTCGACGCAACCTGTGCACTCCTGGCCGGACAGCCAGATAACCGGAGGCCTTTTCGGCGAGGTGACGGCTTCGGCGATTTGCGGCACCGCCGTCATTGGCAGCCCCATCGTCGCGGCGATAGCCGTACAGAATTTCATGAAATCCCTGCGAGTCACACTGCTCAACAGATTCTCGTTGCTACCCACAACCTTTGACTTCATCTGCCACCTCCTTGATGTACAGTTAACTGCCTATGTCCGCACGAAAACGTATCCTCTTTCTCTTTGAAGCAATGCACTGGAGACTTTGTCCGGTTGTTCTATAAAGGCAAAAAAATAGCTGTGCAATGTATTTTTTATTTTGCACAATCCGCACAATTAGCGGATGGGGTGGGTTGTGCAAGCAAGGCAGCTGACGGACAAGCTGGTGAAAGTAAATCGGATAGCCTTATTTGAGGAGACCCATTGCAAAACTGGGGGCGAGAAGTTTTGAGGGCAAGACTCGCTTCTCTGATTGACCTCTCGGCGTTAGTCCATCTTGCACAGTCTGGGCATTGGGATCGCAAAAAAAAACAACCGCTGGAGCCAGGAGATGCTGGGGGAGGGGAGACGGCGAATGCTGATCGTCCTTTTTTCCTGAACATGCGGTATAGAGCAGACGCGGGCCTGCGGATCACGGAATGAAATGCGGGTTTTGAAGAGAGGAGGAAGGGTAAGTTGGGCGTGTTGTCTCCGGGAACAGCGAAATGGCCAAGTTATGGGCTGCCGGAATTTTTTTGGGAACCGTGCGCAATCGGCGTGGCTGCTTATCTTACATGCGTGATTCCACCAGATTCCCGGCGTGACCTTTCCAGGTGCAGGCGCCGCAGTAGAGGTGATCCGGATCGATCAGGTCTGCATCCTTGGCCTGCTGTTCCGGCCGGGCAATCACCGGATGGCGGTCGGTATCCATTTGGAAAACAATGCGTTCATCGGTCCTTGAGGAGACCAACCATTCCGAGCCGCATTTCGGACAAGCCAGCAGTTCCATGGGGTGTTGGCAGTCGGCGTTCATTGAGGTGGCGGGGGTGCGTCGTCAAGGAAGTGGAGGGACATGTTTTCATCGGCGTCCGCCGTCAATTGGTACGGTCCTCGACGGAGCAGGGTGATGCCTTTGCCGCTGGCCGCAGTCTGGACGGCGGTGAAGAGTTGCTGCGCTTCGTCCTCGGTGGTTGCAACATTGGCAGAATAAAAGAGGATTTCCCCAACCTTGCCGAACTGGAGGAGAAAATGATTGTGGTGGATAAAAATCAGATCTTCGTAGGCATAGGTCACCTCGATCCCGATTAGTTCCAACATCTCCTTGACCATGCCCAACGGCCTGTATTGCACACTCATTGTTTCCGCTCCCTCAACGATCAAATTCCAGTTCTGGTGCCGCATGCGGAGGATCAAGGGAACCGCCGCCCCGGCTTTCCCGGTTGATACGTCTTAAAAAATTACTTCGTTGACCCCTCTTTGGGGCTGTAGGTCCTGATCGACTGGATGCCCAGCCAATCGTAATAACTGTTGATCATCTTGCCGTCGTCTTCCTCGGTGATCCGGATAAAACTCTCGCCCAGAAACAGCACCGCACTTTCAAACCGCTTGCCCTCGTTGATCTGGAGGGTCACGCCGTTGCGTAATTTCCGCGACAATGTGCCATGCACCGGCATGGAGGCATATTCAAAAATCTTTTCCCATGTCTCTTTCATATCGTTTGTCTCCTGCCGTGTCCTCCGGGAAGATCGGGATGCGGCCGGTTCCCTTGAGTGTGGAAAAGCAAGACCTGGGCCAGTAATGACTGGTGATTGATTTGTCTGCTAAATCAATCGGTTGTCCGGTTGACCGTCTGCGGATCACCCCACCGTTCTGTTGGTTGGCAACAAGTTCGACAGGTAAGGGGTGGCAAAAGGGTAGCGAGTTGGACATTTTTGTCGACAAGCTGGGGGCGGGTGGCCGGGCAAATCGCGCTCTGGATGGAGGCGGGTGCGCTAACTCTTGCACAGGACCGGAAAATCATGATAACGTGTGGTTCGTTCAGGTAAATGCCCGATTCACGCCTTATATCGGGTTCAACTGCCCGGGGTGGAAGCGTTTCTGTGCCATGCCAAAAGGCGAACCCGGAGTTCCCCCTCTCTTACCAGGAGGCTAGATGAGTGCGTATTTCAACGATCCCGATCCGGCGGAGACCAACGACTGGCTGCAATCCCTTGACGGGGTAATTGCCCAGGAAGGCGGCGAAAAAGCGGATTATCTGCTCCGCACCCTGACCGATCACGCCAGAGGCAAGGGCGTCAACACCTCGCCCGGCATCCTCACCCCCTACGGCAACACCCTTCTCCCTGACCAGAGCGAGGTTATCCCTCCCGAAGAATCCTGGCTTGCCCGCAACGTGGCGGCCTATGTCCGCTGGAACGCCATGGCCATGGTCGCCCGCGCCAACAAGGACGGCAAGGCACTGGGCGGGCATATCGCCACCTACACCTCGATTTCCGCCATCTACGAGGTCGGTTTCAACTGGTTTTTCCGTGGCCCGAAGGCTCCGGACGGCGCCGACTTGGTCTATTTCCAGGGACACAGCGTCCCCGGCGTGTATGCCCGCGCCTTTGTCGAGGGGCGGCTGAGCGAGGAACAGGTGGCCCATTTTCGCCGGGAGGTGGATGGACGCGGCCTCTCCTCCTATCCCCATCCCTGGCTGATGCCCGATTTCTGGC
>JBBQCO010000024.1:0-34718 GCA_038318785.1 Desulfobulbales bacterium
TCAGTTGAATGCTTATCGAATGCTCTTATTCCATCAAAGTCAGTCAAATATTCGTGGCCAGTCTCTGATTCTATTCGGTTGTATTGATAATTTTTTGTTAAGGGCATTTGCTCAACTCTGAATATTTATTCACACATAACAGTATTGATAGGCAAAAATACGTGGAAAATAACAAGCCAGGTTTAAGCGAGATAACATCTCAAATCAATGCTAAATCAAAGAGTTAACCCGAGACTGGCCAAAGTTTCCGGTGATATGACAAAGTCAAAAGGGAACCTTGAAAAGTAGCCCGGCAACCGGCGGCAACACCAACCGCTAATGTGTTGCTATAATAAGTCGTCGCTGCGCCGTTGATTGCATGAATACCATTTCGGGGCTGCATTGCCCTTTTGTTTCAGACACCCTCACTCCTTGAGGGTGAATTTCCAGGCGCAGAACCACTCTTCCGGGTGGGCATCCGGCGGACAGCCGACGCATTCGGTGGTGATGCGGGAGTCGATGGTCTGGGCAAAGGTGGGATATTCCACCATGCCGGCGGATTTGCAGGGATAATCGGCTAAGCCTTTGCGCTTGCGTGCCGCCTGGACGCGACAGTTGTTCATGTAGAAGATGATGCAGTTGTCGTCGACCTCTTCAATCGACTGTTCGTTGATATAGGCATACATCCGCAGGGCCAGCGCCTTTTTCAAGGCAGGAATGCCCCCGTTGTCGGGCAGGTCGAGCAGTTTCTTGATCCGGGCCGCCTCAAAGGGGGAAAACCGTGTCCAGCAGGTATCGTTGCACCGCTTGGCATCGCCCATGCCGAACCGTTTTTCCACCGCCTGGAACCAAATGCCGTCATTGGCCAGCCAATTGATGCTCAACTTTTCAATCAGGTCGGTCAACACCTCGCGCGGCAACGTCTTGAGAACTGCGGGGACGCCGTTCTCGGTCGGGAAATCGAGCGTTTTTCCCAGACGATCCAACTGATTGCCGACGCTCGCCTGCCAGACGTCGTCCTCCACCGCCAGAGCTTTTTCCAATCCAACCTGATGTTCCACCTCGGCAAACCAAGCCCCGTAATGGACAACAGTTCGGCGGAAGGCGTCCATCACGATCCGAACCAGCATGTCCTTATCGGCCTGATCAAGCATCTCTTTGCCACTGCTCATTTTTGTTCCTCCATGGTTGCTTGCGATCCTTTGACATTCACCTCTATACTCAAAACACGAGTGTACAGGATTTGCCGGTCAAACGCATCCGCATCCTGTCTCTTCTCCGGCAAAACGGGGAGAGTAACCGACTCGGCAGGCTTGGCGAAAACAAACCAAAGAACCAAACATTTATTGCCTCTATCGACTGCCCTTTCCTCGAAAAATGGTGTATAGTTGCCCGAACTGAGCATTAGCTCAGCATTAACCGAGCGAGCACTCAACCTGTACGCAGTGCTCCCCATCCCAAAAAATTCAAGGGGTTACTTCGTATGCCAATCATTACGATATCTCGAGGTTCATACAGCCGCGGGAAGGAAGTTGCTGAAAAACTGGCTGAAAAACTCAATTATGACTGTGTTTCGCGTGAAATCCTCCTCGAAACTTCAGAGGAGTTCAATATTCCCGAAATAAGCCTGGTGCGAGCTATTCATGATTCACCATCTATTTTGGATCGCTTTCGACATGGAAAAGAACGGTACATCAGCTATTATCAATATGCGCTCCTGAAGCACGTTCAAAAGGATAATGTCATTTACCATGGTCTTGCAGGGCAGTACTTTCTGCGAAATATTCCCCATGTTCTCAAGGTGAGAATTTTGGCCAATATTGAAGACCGGGTGAAAGAAATCATGAAACGTGATGAAATTTCACAAAAGGAAGCGCAGGATGTTTTAAGAAAGGACGATGAAGAGCGCCGTCGATGGGGATTGAAGCTGTATGGTACCGACACTTGGGACAGTCGCCTTTATGACATGGTTCTTCTTGTTGATCGATTGAGCGTTGACAACGCTGTCGAATTAATTATCCAAGCCTCTACAATGCCAGCCTTTCAAACAACGGCTGAATCACAAAGAATTATCAACGACAAGCTGTTGTGTGCCAAAATCCATGCAATGCTTGTTAACTTTTCATTTCTGATAGAGATTGAAGTCAACAATGGCATTGTCACTCTATCAAACATCGGGGAAGTCTTGCGAACCGACAAGTCGATCAGGGAAAAAATAGAATCTCTAATAAGTGAAATAGATGGAGTGAAGGAGATTAAATTTGCCGAAAAAACAGATGACAAACAAGATCACATCAACCCTTTTCTCAATATATAAATGAGTTAAACCGAACTTGGAGATTAAAGCTCTGTGCCCGCTCCTCCTCCTGAAGCACAGCAGGTCATACCTGCATCTTAGGCCCTACGCTCGCAGGCCAAATCGCTCACCAAAGCTGACCTGGAGTCCATGCGGGGCCAGACGCATGGACCACCCTTGCAAATCTGCAGATGACGTGGCAACTCCAGGCTCCTTCAATTGATATTGCTCCGGCGCCCATGCCTCACCCTATGACCGGGATGAATCTTCGGCCACCCTCTGCTTTTCGCTCCTTAATTCATATTGCAGTTGCATTTCCGCAAAGAAATCCTCCTTTTCGCCGAAATAGCGGGCCAGCAACAAGGCCTCTTTAACCCGTAACGATTGTCTACCGCTGAGTACCCTGCAGATGGTCTCCTTCTTTATCCCGGTATCCTTTGCCACTCTGTAAATTGATAGTTTTCGCGGCAGGAAATAATTCTCCTCCAGCATCGTGCCCAGATGATCCGTGACGACTCCATTCGTTAGCATAGCCATTTCCCTCCCGGGTTATCCATCATGCCAGACGGTCATCCTGCCTTCGCCGGTGTTGACGAAAGCGGCCCTCCGGCGTTGATCGTTAAGAGAGTTCTCTTGATGACTGGGATGCACCAATGATGCCAAGAATATTTTTACAAAAATAAGCTCAAACAACGAGATAACTCCCGAGGAAAGAAAAGCGCCAAAACAGTTCATTCTCCTTATTCAACAAAGGTGGTACAGAAGGAGCGCACATCTGTTGGATCGCTGCTACAAATGCGTTGCAAAGCGTCCACACACTTGTGGTTTTCCCTGCTGATCGATCAACCGAACCAGCGCGCTAAAATGATCTCTCTCATTTCTGCGGCAGACCCGATCCATTCCTGCCGCCCCCCCGAACCTCCTTCGCTTTCGTCACCGTACAAAAAGCATTGGACGCAGTACCCCCGCAGTGCGGAAGTCCGTTCTCCATTGCTGAAGGTGTTAGCATCCACCCTCCGGATGACCGGGATATCGAGCAGAAGGCGCAGAATACTGAGGGAAGCGGAGGTATGGCCGAAGCGAGGGTGAGGCGGGTCAGCCCGGCGATTGGTCACATGCTTCGCACCCGTCCACCTGGCCTGAGCCGTGACGCCAGCAGGTCGGATCGGAGGCCAGATAGTCGCCGGTCAGCTGATAGGCCGCGCCCCGGCAGCCGTAGCACTCACTGCTTTTTTCGCAACTGCCGCAGGCCCCTTTGATCATTTCCCGGTAATTTTTCAGATTCCTGACCACTTCGCTGTTTTTGAGAATATCGGCCAACCGCTGGTTGCGGATATTCTCCAGGGCAATGGTGACACCCACGCAGGGCATGACGTCGCCATTGGCGGTGACCACGCAGGAAACTTGATGCCGCATGCACCGGTTGCCCACCAGCGGGGGTTGCGGTTCCCAGATGCGGCCGAAGCGTTCGCGATCCATAGTGGAGAGTTGAACAAAGAGTTCGCGGAGCTCCGTCGCCTCGACACCGAGCCAGGTATTTTCCAGGGCATTGGCCTGGGGAGTGAGGATCTCAAAATAGGGTTCGATGTTGTGTAAGCGCAACCAATGCCACAGGTCCGGCAGTTCTGCCAGATTCTGCCGGCAAATTATGGTGCTGGCGGCAAGAAACAACTCATCCGAGGGATAGCCCGCCCGGTGCAGATGCTCCAGTGCCTGGCCGATGATGGCAAACGCCCCTATTTTCCCGGCCAGCCGATCCTGGACGCTCGCATCGCGGGAGTTCATCTTGATCACCACCCGCGCCTTTTCCTCGGCCAGCACCCCGGCCAGTTCCTCCGTCACACCGGTGCCGTTGGTGAAGATCTCGATTTGCAGCCCCAAGCTGCCGAGATAGCGGAGCATCTCCACCAGGTGCGGATAAATGGAGGGCTCGCCGCCAAGGATGATGATCTTACGAGCCCCCAGTTCCTTGGCCTGGAGGATGACTTCCTTGATCTCCGCCCGGGAGAGTTCGCCCGCACCGGCGGTTCGGTCGGCGAGATAGCAGTAGGCGCAGCGGAAATTGCAGGCCCGGCTGAATTCGATCTCCATCGACAGCAACCGGTCGGCCGCTGTGGCCGCGCGGATCTCTTCTTCAGTGAATTCCAGATTGTAGAGCTGCATCCGGTCAATACCCCGCAAGATCTTTGAAGGTGTTGATTCGTTCCCAGCGCTGCACCTCCCGTTGATAGCGACCTTCCCACCCGCCCTTGCGCATGATCCGCCAGTAGTGCAGTTTGAGAAAGGGCTTGAAGGCAAAGCGCCAGATCGAGGTCCAGAGCCGCCCCTGCTTGCGGGCCGGAGCAGGCGGGTTCCACCAGCCGAGCACCACCTGGCGTTGCAACCAGAACTGGTACTGCAACTGGGCCGCCGTCAGATATTTCGTGCGCACATTGGCCCAGAGGCCGCTGTATTTCTTGTAATCTTCCTGATTGTCGATCAAGCCTTGCTCGAGGAGATTCTGCCGCATCCCGGTCTTGGGATAGGGGGTAAGGATCTGGCAGTAGGAGGCATCGGCGCCGATGTTGACAAAAAATTCGTAATTTTCCCGAATCGAGTCCGCATCGTCCTCGGGAAAACCGAAGATAAGCCCACCGATCACCATCATCCCGTACTTATGACAGTTTTCAATTGCCTTTCGTGAGGCGGCCACGATGTCGCCCTTGCCGGCATCGCTCAAATTCTTTTTTGAGCCGTTCTCAATACCGAGGAAAACGGAGCGGAAACCGGCCTCGGCCATTTTGGCCACCATGGGTTCGTTGGTGGCCATGGAGATGCAGTCCGCCTGCACCACCAGATTGAGCCCCTGGTATTTGCGGGCGATGATGGCGTCGCAGAGATCCACTACCCGGCCGGGATTGAGCACCATGTTGTCGTCGGTGATGAAAACCCACTTGGTTTTGCGCTGGTAATAGATATCGTCCAGGTCCGCCAGCACCCGGCTGATCGGGTAGGTGCGGAAGGTCCGGCCGTACATGTGCTTCATGCTGCAAAAATTGCAGGAGCGGGTGCAGCCCCGGGAGGTCTCCATCAGCTCGATCTTGGAGTAGATGATGTGGTAGCCCCAGGTGAGGCGGCGCTGGTCGCGGATGGGCAGTTTAAGCGTGCTGAGATCCAGGTTCTCGCCCCGAGGATTGTGGACAAAGACGCCGCCTTGCTTGAAGGAAAGCCCAGGTATGATGGTGAGGTCATCGCGTCCGGCCAAGGCATTGACCAGCCGTCGGCAGCACTCCTCGCCCTCGCCCCGGATAATGAAATCGATCCATTGGGACTCCGCCGCTGCAGCGATCTCTTCCGCCATCAGGGTGGCATGATAGCCGCCGATGACGATCTTGACCTGGGGCCGGATCTCCTTGAGCAGATGGGCGATTTTGATGCTGGTGTCATACTGCCAGGCCATGGCCGAAAGCCCGATCAGGTCCGGCTGGATACGGCCCACCATCTTGGTGAGGTATTTCTTGATCGAGCGGCGCTTGCGGATCAGATCGACCAGAAAGACCTGGTGGTCGTCGTCGATGTTGCCGCCGACCGAGGCAATGCCGTGATTGGGCATGTGCACCGCGGTTTCATGGATAATAATCGGCACCACGTCCGGCATGGATATGAGCAGAACCTTCATTGTTCGGTCTCCGACGGATGATTGGGGGAACGGTACGGATTGGTTTCGTTGCCTGATACGGCCTCCCGTTGGCACTGCTCCAAGGTCTCGCGGACGCGATGGCTGAGGTCGGCCAGGCGGGGTTGGGGCTCAGCGGACGCAATCGTCTCGACCAGACGGATGCTGATCTTCCGGGGCTCACGGGTGGAAAAAACAAAGGTCTCCGGAGTAAAGATTCGGTCTGTATTGTGCAGGCAGAGGATCTGCACCGGAGCGCGGCATTGGCGGGCAATTTTCAAGGCCCCCTGATTGAGGGCGCCGATGCTGCCGTCCCGGCTCCGGGTCCCTTCGGGGAAGACAAAAAGATTGCCGCCGCCGGCGAGATAGGCCTCCATGGTGGCCATCTGGGCAAGCATCAACCCGGCGAACCGGCCCGTGGCCGCGGCCGGCAGATAGCCGGCGGTGCGGATCACCCAGCCAAAGATGGGCAGGGTGAAAAAGATCGATTTGACCACGGTTTTGGAGCGGTCCAGCAGGGCGATCAGCAGCAACGGATCCAGGTAGGAACGATGGTTGCAGACGATCACTGAGGAACGGATGGCTTGGATGCGTTCGTCGACAACCCAGCGCTGCCGGGGGGCAAGGGTTCGCAGGAGCGCGAAGAACCCCCGGTAAAAGGCCCGATTGTAGCGCTGAAAGGCCTCTTCTTTGGAGGAGGAGAAAAGGGCGGCGACGAGGTACAGCGGGGAAAAAAAGACGAGAAAACCCAGGGTGAAGTAGAGCCAGCAGGTCAGGGTGACCCCTATATCGAGCAACCTGTCTGCACTCCCGCCCTGCACAGCCTAGACTGCCTCGCGCCCGTTTTTGACCAGCAGGCAGGTGTTGACCCCACCGAAGGCAAAATTCTGAACTGAGGCGATCTTGGTCGTGGCCTCAATCACTCCCGGGGTGTGGCGGATTATGCCGCAGCGGGGATCCACCTCTTCCAGGTTCAGAGTAGGGGCCAGGAACCCTTCCGCCATCATATACAGGGTCATGATCAGCTCGATCACCCCGCAGGTCCCCATAGTGTGGCCGGTGTAGCTTTTCAGGCCGGTCACATAGGGTCCAAGGCCGTAGACCGCCTCGATAGCCTGGGATTCGATGATGTCGCCCATCTTGGTGGCCGTGGCATGGGCACAGATGTACTCGACCGCTTCAGGATTGATGGCCGCATCCGCTAGGGCAAGCCGCAAGGTGGCGGTGATGCCCTGGAGATTGGGCAGGATCAAATCGCCGCCGTTGTTATTGCAGGCAAAACCGATGACCTCGGCCAAGATGGGTGCGCCCCGTTTCTTGGCGGCCTCGTATTCCTCGAGCAGGACGGCGCCGCCGCCCTCACCGACCACCAGGCCGTCACGTTTTTTGTCAAAAGGCCGGGGGGTGCATTCGGGCCGGTCGTTGTAGCCGACCGAACAGGCCAGCAGATTGTCGAATACCGCCACGGTGGTGGTGTCGTACTCGTCCGCGCCGCCGCAGAGCATGGCGTCCTGCATACCGTACTTGACCATCTCGTAGCCGAAGCCGATGGCCTGACTGCTGGTGGTGCAGGCGGTGGAGGAAGCGATTACCCGGCCGGTGATGCCGAACATCCGGGTGATATTGACGGCGGTGGTGTGGACCATGGAGCGGAGATAATCGACCGCGCCGATCGAGGAAAATTCCGTTGCCAGATTTTGAAAAAAGGTCTTGTAGATCTCGCGCTGGACCGTGGGGCTGCCGTGGGTGGAACCAAAGGCCACCCCGAGCCGCCCGGAGGTTATGAATTCCTGGGAAAGACCGGATTCGGCCAGGACATCCCTGGCCACCTGACAGGCGTAATAGGCCACCGGCCCCATGGTTTTACGCTGCGAGCGGGTGAATTCGTAGGCAATGGGATAATCGACGGTGCCGAACACCCGGGAGTGAATGTGGCCGGTCAGGAGGCCGTCATCGCGCAGGGGCTTGACCCCGGACCGGCCCTGCTGGAGGCTGTCAACGATGTTCTTCTTGCCGTACCCGATGGGGGTGATGGCGGAACAGGCGGTGATGACGACGCGGCGCTTCATCGGCTTTGAGGGCGGGCTACTGGGCACGACCCTGTTGAATCGTTTCCAGGTAATCGAGGATATCGTTGATCGTCCTGATTTCCATGGCCTTTTCCTTTTCCTCCCGGGTCAGGGAGACGCCGAGGATACGTTCGATTTTACCGAGCAGTTCAATGGCATCGATACTGTCAAAGCCGTGGTCGTCGCGGAGATTATCGTCCAGGCCTGGTTGCTGGAACTCAAAATCCTGAACAAGGATGGTCAGGATTTTTTCTTGCAGTGCATCTCTGGTCATGGCAGGTCGTTGTGGTAGCGGGTCAGGGAAGCTAAGATCTCAAAAAACTTGCGATACTACCCTTCTTTCCGGTAAAAGGAAAAGGAAATATTCCGGGCAAAAGCGGCCCCAAGAGGTCGCTTTCCCTGCGGATTACGCCCTTTCCGGATCCTGAACGGGGGGATACAGGAAGCGGTCGAAATGGTACCACTCAAAGGGGTGGGCACGCAGCGCCTCTGCCAGCAGGTCGGCATAGTGCTGGGCAGCCTCGGCAAGAGCCGCTTGCCGTTCCCTTCTCCCGGCGGATTTGATCCAAATCGGCTCGGAAAAGGTGAACTGGTAGCTGTTGCTCCCGGTGCGGAAGGCAAAAAAAACAAAGATCGGGGCGCCGGACACCAGGGCAAAGATAAAGGGGGCCTCCGGGACGAAGGCGAGGCCGCCGAGAAAGGTCACGCCGATCCGGCGCTGATCCTGGCGCCAGACTACATCCCCGGTCATGGAGACCAGCCCTCCGCCCTGCAGCACCCGGACGCCTTCAACCGCCGCAAAGGGTGAGGCCAGACCCTGATCAACGCCGATAATCCTTACCCCGGCCCGTTGCAGTTCCTCCTTCTGGGTCCGCTCCACTCCCTCTTTCTCCTTAACACCCATATAGAGCAGCAAGCGCAGATCCTGACGCTGCTGCATCAGCAGCCGGGCCGCCATCTCCCAGTTTCCCAGGTGGGACATGAGCAGGATGGCCCCGCCCTGGTCGAGTCGGGCCTGCAACCCCTCTTCTCCCTGGCGGGTGAACTCCGGGGTACGACCCTGATTGCCGAGGAACCGGTCGAAATGGATGGTGGTGAAGTTCTGATACTGCCGGAAGGTGCACCAGAGATGATAGCCGCTGCTCCGGCCGGGAAAGAGGGCGGCGTACAGACGGCGGCTTTCCTTGACCCGGGGAGAAAAGAGGAAATAGCCGGTTGCGATGATTCGGGAGATCAGGGCAAAGAGCCAAGGGCCGAGCAGGCGGGAAACCCGCACCAGGATGGCGTGGTAATCGATGGTCATTGCCTGCGATCTCGCCGGAAAAGGCGCGAGCAGATCAGCCGGCAAAAGGTGGCCGAATTGCGGAGGAAGTCACGCCAGGGGCGGAAATGGCTGACCCGGACCCCTTTGGGCTGGTAGACGACCGACACCGGCACCTCGACAATGGCGATGCCGCGCTGCCGGGCCCGCACCAAAACCTCCACCTCAAACTGATACCTGCGGGCCTGGACACCCAAAGCCAGGGTTTCGGGCAGGGGATAGAGACGGAACCCGGACTGGGAATCGGCGATCCAGGGCCCGCCGGAAACCCAGACCCAGAAGTTGGAAAACCCGCGGCCAAATCGGCTGGTCCAGGGCACGTTTTCCCCAACCATGCCCCGGCGTTGCCCCACCACCAGGACCCGCTCGCCTTGCCGGGCGATGGCCAGCAAGGCCAGGCCGTCCGCCGGATTATGCTGGCCGTCGGCATCGATGGTCAGGGCCCAGTCACAGCTTGGAGCGGCAGCGGCAAAGCCGGTGAGCAGGGCCGCGCCCTTGCCTTGGTTGACCCGGTGGCGGAGCAGGGTGATCCCTTCCTGGCCGGCCAGCACGGCAGGCGTAACATCGGTGGAGCCGTCGTCGACCACAAAAATCGGTAGCCCGAGGTGTCGCGCTTCACTGATCACCTCACCCACCCGGACCTCGTGGTTGTAGACCGGGATGATAACGGCAGCGCGCATCTCAGGCAGCCTCGGCAAAGGCCAGGGACCAGGTTCCCGGCCCCATGTGGACCCCGGAGGTCAGGGAAAGGGGCACCACGAGCAGTTCCGCGGCGGGCAGAAGCGCCCGCAGCTGCGGCCTCGCCACCTCGTTGACCCAAGCTTGGTTGTCGGAATACTGCAGCAGCAGCACGGCGAGGCTTGGGAACTCAATCTCCGTGCCGGCTTTGTCCAGGGCAAAGTCCAACTGGGCCTCGCGGTTGCGAACCAATCCCACCCTGCGGACCCCTTCCCTGGTGGGACTGATCACCGGCTTTAAGTGGAGCAGATCGCCAAAAAGACCGCCCGTCTTTGAAACCCGCCCACCGGCAACCAGATAGCGCAGGGTATCGATGAAGATGTATTCCCGGCAGGTATCGACCAGATTCCGGGCATGGACCCTGACCGCCTCCGCATTCTCCGTCCGTTCAGCCAGGCGGCTGGTGAGCAGGGCAATCAGGGCCAGCCGCCCCGAGGCCGCGCCGGTGTCGATCACCTCCAAGAGATTGTTGGTATCCTGTTCCCGTTGCCAGCTCACGGCCGCGCCATAATTGCCGGTAAAGGCAGAACCGACGCAGAGATACAGGGTCCGGCCGAACTCCTCGCAGACGCTCTGGTAACGCTGATGCCGCTCGGCCAGCGAGGCTTGGGCCGTGGACACCCGTTGTCCCTGGCGCATCAATCCATAGATCGTCTCCGGGTCACAGAGCGTCTCGGGGCGGGCCATATCGCCGCTGAGGATATAGCTGTCCAGCAGGGTTACCTGAGAGTGCCGGGCCAGATCGCGAGGCAGGGAACCGGCTGCATCGGTCATGATGTGCAGGCAGCCCGTGGGGACAGGGCCAAGCCCCCTGCCCTCGCCGGAGATGGCCAGCGGTTCGTCCGACCAGCCGACCACCTCACCCAGGGCGGCAAGACGGGCGCGCAGTTGGCTCGGGTCACTGGTGTGGATGTGGATCTTCAACCGTGAGTGCTCGGGGACAATGACCACGCTCTCGCCCAGTTCGGCCACGGCTGCTTGGTTAAGGAGAGAGCCGTCGACTGATTGGAGGATTGCATCGACGCAATAGGCCTCAGTGGCCGGCGATCGAAAATCAGCCGCCACCACAAGCCGGCCGGGAAAGAGGGTAAAGAGCGAGGGACTTTTCCCGCCCTGGCCGGTCACGCTCCGGAAAAAGCCGTCAAAAAAGACATACATGCCCAAGGCCCCGGCATCGACAACCCCGGCCGAGCGGCAATCGGGCAGGGTCTGCGCGGTTGTCAGGACTGTCTGTTGCAGGGCCGTCAGAATGGTCTCGCAAGAGGAGGCTGTGAGGGGCGCACAGCGGGCAAGAATCTCGCTCAGGCTGTCGAAAACACTGAGCATGGTGCCCTCCTGGGGATCGGCCACCGCGCGCCGGGCCTTGAGCCCGCCTTCGGCCGCCCGAGGTGCCAGATCATCAACGGATTGCGCCGCCAGCAGGCCACTGAAAAAGGCGGCGGCGATGTTACCTGAGTTTCCGGTGGCGCAGCGAACCATCTGGTTGGCCGTCATGGCCTGGTCTTGACCGCAGGTACGCAGGGGGGCCAGACTGATACGGAGATTAGCGCCGGTATCGCCGTCGGCCACGGGAAAGACATTGATCCGGTCCAACAGGTCGGCCCAGGCGCTCAAGCACGCGTAGCCTGCAGCAAAGCCCTCCGCCAGCCTGCTCATGCGACAAACAGGCGAAGAATGGCGGCCCGGTCAACCTTGCCATTGTCCTTGAGCGGCAGGCGATCTATCACCTTGATGGCGCGCGGCAAGGCATAGGACTCGAAGCGGGCAGCCAGGGTCGTGCGGATTGCCTCTGCGTCCACGGCCTGCCCTTCCACCAGGGCGACAATGCGATGTTCGCGGCCGCTGGTTTCCGCCAAGGCCAGAACGAGGCAGTCGGTGACGCCGGGTTGCGCCTTGATCAGGCCCCGGATTTCCTCGAGGTCGACCCGTTTGCCCGCCACCTTGGTGATCGAATCGGCTCTGCCCTTCAGCTGGAAACCGGTTGATCCCCAGGGTTCGACCCGGTCACCGGTGCAAAAACAGTCCTCCCCATCCCGAGGCAGGCCGGGGGATAGGTAGGGCGAGCGGAGAAAGAGCCGCTCGTCTCTGATCTGCCAATCAACGGTAGGGTAAGGCGTGAACCCCACCTCGCCCCGGGAACGGTTGCGCAGTCCAATGCCGCCGGTTTCGGTGGAACCGTAGACCTCGACGATTCCGGCTTGATTGTGGCGGCAAAACTCGGTGTTGTCCTCGATATCGAGCATGCCGGCCGAGGAAAAGGCCAGACGCAGCGAGGCGCCCAGAGAGTCTCTCCCCCGGAGGGCCCGGTAATGGGCCGGAACGCTGACCAGGATGGTCGTTTCCTGGTCCCGCACGGTATGGCTGATCTCCTCGGGGAAGGACGGCGTTCCGGCCAGGACCGTCGCTCCGGATACCAGCGGCAGGAGCACCGAGTAGAGCAGGCCGTAGATGTGAGCAGGGGAAATGGTCGCAGCGATCCGGTCCCGCGGGGAAACGCCGAAATGGGCGGCCAGGAACAGGGCCTCGGCAAAAAGATTGATCCCGGTCTTAGACCAGAGCTGGGGGGTGCCGGTGGAGCCGCCGGTATAGAGGCGAAGCAGTTCCTCTTCAGGCCGAGCGAGGGCGTGACTCAGCCCGGCATTCGATTCACCCCATGGGGGCTGGATGAGCTCGATATTCGGGGGAAAATCACGGGGACGGTCGGTGATGGCGGCGGTGCATCCAGTGGCCTGCTGCAATCCGGCCAGGGCCTGGACGGACAAGCTATAGGGCAGCAGCAGCACCGGCCCACCAGCCAGCGAGGCCAGCAGGGCGGCAGCGATCATAGCCCGGTCGTCCGTGGCCAGGCACACCGTCCCCCGAGGTCCAAGTCCGGCAAGGCGCTCCCGTAGCCAGGCGGCCATCCCGTAGACCTCGCCGAAGGTTGCCCCTCCGGCGATGAACGCCTGCGCTGCACAGCGAGGCGCGTTCAGCAGGGCCGCAACCATCGGCTCCAAACCACTGGGGGCAGCGGCCGATTTCATCGTCCTGCCTGCTCCCTGCCGAAGGTCTGCCGGGCCAACTCCCGGTTGCGCGGCTTGAAGGTGTTATCCGCCATCTCCTTGCGCACCACCTGCTGAAAGAGTTTGGCCATCTTGATGTTCTGCGACTCGTCCTGGTAAAAGGTGGTCCACGCATAGTCCAGCAATTCCTGCAACCGCTCCGGGCTCATGTGCTTGGGTTGAAACACCACCCGGTCCGCCGAATATTCATCCCAGTTGCGGGAGAGGATGCGGTTTTGTTGCTGCAGTTCCTCATACGCCTTGGTGTGGGGAAAAGGGGCGAGGACGGTGAATTCGGCCAGATCGAGCTCAATCTCCAGCAGGAAATCAATCAGCCGCTTGATCGAATCCTCGGTGTGGCTGTCGAGTCCGAGCAGGATCGTGCCCTCCACGCCGATGCCGTGATCATGGTACCGCTTGATCCGCTCCCGGATGTAGTCCGAGGTGTCGAAGACCGCCTGATAGACGTACCAGGCCCCGGCCTGGGCCGCGAGATCCAGGACCTCGGGCTTGTCCTCGATGGGGTGGCAGCACCATTTTTTCTTTAATGGGATCATCTCCCGGAACAGTTCCATCTCCCAGGCCGTGTCCTGGGCCAGCGAGTTGTCGACCAGGAACAGGCGATTATTGTCGATGGTCGCCATCTCGGCGATGGTCCGGTCGATGGGACGCGGCCGGAATTCCCGCCCCCCCAGATAAGCCACCGCACAGGGATAGCAGTTGAAGCGGCAGCCGCGCGAGGCATGGACCAGATCAACCATCTGCACGCCCTTGTGGTTGTAGAGCGAGCGGTTGAGGAGGTCGCGGCGGGCCGTGCCCACCAAGGCGATATCGGGCCGCTGATCGAGATAATTGTAGCAAGGCTGGAGGTCGCCTTGGCGGAAATCGGCAAAGACCTGCTCCATTCTCCCCTCGGCTTCTCCCAGGAAGACCGCATCGGCGTGGGCCATGGTTTCCTCGGCATGGAGCATGGTGGCGATGCCGCCGAACAGGACCTTGATCCCCATGGCGCGGTAGCGATCGGCGATAGCCCAGCCCCGCTGCACCTGCACAGTCAGCATCATCGAGATGCCGACAAAATCGACCGGGTCATCAAAATCGATGGTTTCCAGGTTCTCGTCGATAAAATCGACCTCGACGTAATCGGGCAGGGTGGCGGCAAAGACGACCGGGCCGTGCGGCGGCAGGTGGAATTCGGTCTGCCGGGCCAGTTTTGGCCATTTGGGATAGATCAGGCGGAATTTCATGGCGGATTCAGGGGGAAGCAGGCAGGGGCTCGGCGCTGACCAGGCGCAGATTGAGCGTATAACCGGCGGGTCCAGACCCGGTCAATTCGAGAGTATGGGGCAAGATGACCGAACCGACTTGGCCGCAGGACCGGGCGTTGACGGTGCGGGTCCGGCGCTGCTCGCGGCGGGGATCAGCCGGCTGGCAGCCGTCGGTGCGCAGACTGGTTTGCTCGCTGTAGGTGTGCAGTTGCCAGCAACCGTCCTCCCGGGGCAGGATATCAGTCAGCTCTTGGCCGGCGTTGTAGCGGCAGACCGGGTTGCCGTCGGCGAGCGTTCCGTATTGGCCAAGCCCCGGCGGCGGTTGAAAAAGGGTCCGGACATCACGCATCAGCCCGCCGGCGAATTCCCGGTTGTCAAAGGGAGGCAGGGCCCGCAGCACCTCCAACTCCCCGGCCTCGGATGAACGGGCCTCAAACAGCGTCAGCCCCTCCACGGTCATCAGGGCGGATTTGATTTCCCGGCCGTTCAGGACCAAAACCCCCAGGGCATTGCCGCTGGTGCCGTCGGCCAGGCGAAAGGCAATGGCATGGACGAATTGCCACCGCCCCTGGGGAAACACGGCGGTGCAGCGCAGCAACGCTGCGGAAGCGCCGGGGCCTCGCACCAATTTCGGCAGTAATTCTCCCTTGCCCATGGCGCAGGCGGAAAGGAGGCAAAGGGTCAGGCCAAGGAGCAGCAAGCGCTTCATGGTTGAGTAAAGGTCTCTGCCGGGATCTCCCGGTTGAGCACGGTGTTGGTAAAGCGCAGCTGGGTGAAGGACTCCGGTCCCTCAAAGATGGTCACCTGCTCCATCACCCCTTCCTCCGGCCCCAGCTGGAGTTCGATTCGACTGATCACGGCCTGCAGCCCCTGTTCTTTGGGGGTGAGGACCACGGTGCGTTCGCCTGCCCGGGTGACCTGGAACAGGGGATTGTCGGTGAAGCGGCCATCAAGCCAACTGCCGATATCCTGGAGGACGACCCGCATGGCATCGATGCCGGCGCCGTTGTCCTGCTCGAACCCGCCCTCGCGCTCGATCAGTTTGCGCATTTGGCCCTCATGGAGCAGCAATATCGAGTGCAAGGGACGCAGGTATTCCCAGCGCAGGGATTGGGGGGTCTGAAAGGCGAATATCCCCTGGGAAACCAGCGGCCGGGCGAGGATTTTGAGATGTTTTTCTTGGGTGAAATTGGCCTGCACCGAGCGCAGACGGACGGACGGGTTTACGGTCGGATTACCCCACACCGGGGTCGTCCCCAGCAAGAGGCCAAGCAGCAGGCCAAGAAAGGTGGGCGCTCTCACAGCATGCCGCCGTTGACCGAAATCACCTGGCCGGTGACGTAGGAGGCAGCCTCGGAACAGAGGAAGGCCACCACGCTGGCCACCTCTTCCGGCCGACCGATCCGGGCCATGGGAATCAACCCCTTAATGTGTTCCTTGGGGGCCTTGGCTATCATCTCGGTCTCGATCAGGCCCGGCGCCACCACATTGACCCGGATGCCCAGACGGGCCACCTCCGTGGCCACGGTTTTGCTGGCGGCGTTGAGGCCGGCCTTGGCGGCGGCATAGTTGGCCTGCCCCCGGTTGGGCATAAGCGAGGCGGCTGACGAGATGGAAACGATCGATCCCCGCCGGGCCCGCACCATCTGCTCGAGCACCGGGCGGGTCATATTGTAAAAACCGTGCAGACTGGTCTCGATCACCCGGTGCCAGTTGTCCGGCGGCATCATCATGAACAGCCCGTCGGCAATGGCTCCGGCATTGTTGACCAGGATATCGATGGTGCCCAGCCGGTTGGCGACCTCCAGGACAACCGCTTCCGTCGTCTCCCGGTCACGGACGTCAAATTGGCAAATCTCGCCGCTGCCGCCGGCAGCCCCCACCGCGGCCAGGGTCTGCTCCGCGCCCTCCCGGTTGCGCATATAGTTGACGACCAGATAACAGCCGCTCCTGGCCAGTTCGGTGCAGATGGCTCTGCCGATCCCGCCGCTGCCGCCGGTGACAATCGCCACCTGTTGTTTGTCCGTCGTTTCCGTTATCATGTTCGTGCCTCAGGCCTGATACAGTTGCAGAACCACCGCAGCGATGAGCTGGTCGTCGTGGTGGAGTTGACTGGTGACTTCGCGAAATTTATCAAAAACGAGAGTGTTTTCCGCCCTGGCTTTGATCGTGCTCCCCAGCGGCAGGTGGTCGATGCGGAAATCGGCCCGTTTAACCGCCACCAGCCAGCCCATCTGATCGGAGTCCCGGCCTCGGGTCTGGATTCGGTCCCAGCCGTTGCACACCCCGGCGGTCTGGGCAGCCAGCTCGACACAGATCAGCGACTCGACGCCGTGCGCATCGGCCAGGGGCCAGGTGGGCTGCACAGTGCTCAGGGTTACGGCATGCAGGGCGCTCACCTCAAGTACCTCGCCGATGAGCAGCATCCCCTCCCGGTGCGGGAGCAGGTCCTCGATGGTCAGATTGGCGAGTTCAATGGCGCTCATGCGGTCTTCGAAGGATTGACAGGGTGCAGCGGGTAGATGGCCTTGTCCTGTGCGGCCAAACCGGGCGAAAAACCATTCTTTTCCCAGGGATCGGCAACGCTGTCTTAATGACAAATGCGAAAAAAAGACTATACTAGCCGTTTTTTCTTTCCTTGCATTATTTTTCAGCAACCGCCGGTTTTCTTGTCTAAAGAAGACCTTTGTTCACCAAGGCTTGAACACGTGGAACAGCGATGAACGAATTGATCGAAGAACTGAAGGGCAAACTTATTGACCTGCTTAACTTGGCCGATGTCACTCCCGAACACTTCGATGCCAGCGCCCAACTGGTGGGGGGTGATCTCGGCATCGATTCCATCGACGTCCTCGAAATGGTCGTCATGGTGGAACGAGACTACGGGGTGGTGATCAACAGCCAGGAAGTCGGCGAGAAGGTTTTTGCCTCCCTGGTCTCCCTGGCCGCGTATATCCAAGCGAACAGGCCGGGAGGGGCCGGTTGATCCCAGGACCGGTCTATATCGCCGCTGCCGGGATTGTCAGCCCTCTGGGTAGCGGCCTCGCGGCCACGGAGGCGGCCCTGCGGGCAAACCGATCCGCCCTCGGCCCCCTGGAGGTCTTTCCTCTGCTGCAAGGAGCTTCTCTTCCAGTCGGCCAGGTCGCGGACAGGGACAGCTCCCTGCTGCCGCCGAGGACGCACCGGCTGGCACGCGAAGCAGCGCAAATGGCCTTGGCCGGTCACCCGGATCCGCCCGATGCGATCATCCTAGGCTGCACCACCGGCGGCATCCTGACCACGGAGCAGCTCCTGCGGGCGGGTGAGTTCAACAAGGCAATGTATCGCTGCCACGGTCTGTTGAGCGTGGCCGAGGACATTGCCGAACTCTGCCACTGCACCGGCCCGGCCCTGACCGTCTCCACCGCCTGTTCCTCAGGGGCGGTGGCCATTGCCCTGGCCCTGAACCTGCTGCGAAGCGGTCGAATGCGTTGTATTCTCGCGGGCGGGGTCGATTCGCTTAGCCGCCTGACCTATTTCGGGTTTCATTCCCTCCAACTGGTCGACCGCAACGGCTGCCGGCCCCTGGATGTCTCCCGTCAGGGTTTGGCGGTGGCTGAAGGGGCGGGCATGTTGCTGCTGACCACCGAACGGCCCGCCCAGCCTCTGGCCATTCTGCTCGGGGCAGGCCTCTCCTGCGATGCCCATCACCCCACAGCGCCCCATCCCGAAGGCAGAGGCGCGCACATGGCCATGGAAGCGGCCCTGAAGGACGCAGGCTTGCCGCCGTCGGCCATCGACTACATCAGCCTGCATGGCACGGGCACGCCCGACAACGACCTGGCCGAAGCCAGGGCCATTGTCTCGCTCTTCCCTTCACCGCCCGCGCTTTCCTCGATCAAAGGGGCCACCGGCCATAGCCTGGCGGCCTCAGGGGCCCTCGAGGTCGTGGTCTCCTGCCTGGCCGTGGCCCGTGGCCTGGTGCCCGGCACTGTCGGCTGCCGTCAGCCGGACCTGGCCCTCAAGCTCACCCCCCAAGCGGTGTGCACCGATCAAGCGGTCGCCACCGTGCTCTCCAACTCCTTCGGCTTTGGCGGCAACAACGGCTGCCTGGTCATCGCCCGCCCCGATATCGCGTTAAGCGATCTGAAAAAGGAAACGAGCGATCTGCTCGCCGTCCACGGCAGCGCCTGCCTGACTGGGGCCGGTCTCACCCAACCGACTATCGACCAGTTGCGCCTCGGCACCCCGGTGGCGGGAATGTTCGCCCCGGAGAAGTTGGCCAGCCGCCTGCCCGCCAAACTCATCCGCCGGATCAAGCGACTGGCCCGTCTTGCCCTGCTGTTGGCCGGCGAGGCCCATGCCGATACCCGCGGCAAGGAACACCCCTCGGCCATCTTTATGGGGACTGGTTGGGGAGCGCTCTCGGAAACCTGGGATTTCCTCCACCGTTTGACCGAATCCGCCGAGCAATTTCCCAGCCCCATTGATTTTGTCGGCTCGGTCCATAACGGCCCGGCCAGCCAGGTGGCGATCCTTTTCCAGGCCACCGGCGCCAACGTCACCGCCAGCGGCGGCGATTATTCCTTTGAGCAGGCCTTGCTGGCTGCGCAAACACTGCTGCCCGAGGCTGATCAGTCGGCCCTGCTGCTCGGCGCCGACGAGGGCCATGCCTCGTTCTCGCCCCTGCTGGATCCATCCATTGAGGGTGGGCCGCTGGCTGACGGAGGCGGAGCGTTGTACGTCAACCGGAACCCTACGGGAGCGCGATGCCTGGTCCGTCTGGCCTTCTACGGGCGAGGCGGCGGCGAGGATCTTCCGGAGCGACTGATCGAGGCTCTGGGCGGAGCTGCAGCCATTCGCCGGAACTATGCCGCCGTCTTGGCCGGGATACCAGCCGCAATGCATGCCCAGGGCAACAGGCAGCTGGACACTTTCTTCAGCCGCATCGGCAAGGCGTTGCCGGCATGTCATTATCGCGCCTTCACCGGCGAATTCGCCTCGGCCTCGGCCGTGGCTGCGGTCATGGCCGTTTCCTGCATCGAGGCCGGGGATATCCCCGGTGCTCTCATCGGCGGCAGTGACCTTCCCCTGCAACCGGGTGAAAAACTGCTCGTGCTCGGAACCGGCACCTGCCTCACGGCCATGGAGTTTTCCCGGCCGTGAGAATCCTGCTGATTTCGCCCAACACCCTGACCGTGCCCTATCCGGTCTATCCCCTTGGCCTGGATTATGTGGCCGGTTCGGTTGCCGCCGGGCATGAAGTGCGGATCGCGGACATGCAGATTGTTGACCAACAGGCCCTGGCGGCTCTGCTGGTGGATTTTGCACCTGAAATCATCGGCCTTGCCTGCCGCAATATCGACAACACCGACGCCGGCGATTCGCTGTTTTTCCTCACCGGGTATCAGCAACTAGTGGCCTGGCTGCGGCAACGGTCCACTGCGGTCTTGGTCTGCGGCGGCTGCGGATTCACCATCATGCCGGAGCAGGTTTTCGCCCTGCTGGGGGTCGATTACGGCATCATCGGCGAGGGCGAGCGTTTCGGGCTGCTGGTCGAGGCGCTGATGCACCAACAGGATCCGGCCGCGATTCCGGGGGTGCTGGTCGCCGGCGCCGTCGCTACCCCGCAGCCACCGTGGCCGGGGGAACTGAGCCGCAGGATGCCGCAGGATGCCCAGCAGATCAGCTATTACGTAGACAACGGCGGCATGCTCAATCTACAGACCAAGCGCGGTTGCTCGTTTCGCTGCCTCTATTGCCCCTATCCACGCATTGAAGGCAGAACCCACCGTTTGGTCGATCCGGCCGAGGTAGCCCAAACAGCCTTGCAGCTGCAGGCTGCCGGGGCCAAATATCTGTTTATCACCGATTCCGCCTTTAATTCCGATGTCGACCACAGCCTGGCCGTCGCCAGGGCCCTGGAGGAGGCGGGCCTGTCCATCCCCTGGGGGGCTTTCTTTGCCCCGATCAATCCGCCTCCTGGGTATTTTGAGACAATGGCGGCGGCCGGTTGCCGACATGTGGAGTTCGGCACCGAATCGCTGGCGCCGGCGATGCTCCTGGCCTACCGGAAACCCTTCCGCTCGCCGGAGGTGCTGATGGCCCACCGCCAGGCGTGCGATGCAGGTCTCCATGTGGCCCATTATTTCCTCCTCGGTGGTCCGGGAGAGTCGGCAGAGACCGTGGCCGCAAGCCTGGACGAAATGGAACAGCTCGACAAAACCGTCTTCTTTGTTTTCATCGGCATCAGGATCTATCCCGGCACCGGTCTGTATGATTTGGCGCTGGCCGAAGGGAAAATCGACCGCCAGACCGACCTGCTGCAACCGGTGTTCTATCAACCCGACGCCATCGACCGGGAGACCATCGAGACCCTGGTCAGAGACCGGGCTGCCGGGCGGCGCAACTGGGTGATTGGTTCGGGCGGGGCGGACACCGCAACGGTGCTGCACACCTTGCACCAACGGGGATTCACCGGCCCCCTCTGGGAACATTTAGCGCGGTAGGAGGGTTGCCTTTGTGCGACCGACAATGGAAAACACTGCGTAGGACCGAGAAAGAGCACACTGCCGACCCGCACCTCACTCTTTTCCGGTTCCCAGAGCCAGCTGACAACATAATCTCAATATTTTACCTGGACAGAAAACGATAACATGTGGTATTCGCTCCTTGATTTAGAGATGCCTGCACCCAGTGCCATACGGGCCCATGTGACCGTCAATGACGATTCCCCATGGTTTTCCGGTCACTTTCCCGATCACCCTGTTTTGCCGGGTATTGCCCAGCTGAAGATGGTCGCCGATGTCATTGCCCGTGCACGGCAAGAGAGTCTGTGGATCAACCGCTTGACCAGGGTAAAATTCAAGAAGATCGTCCAGCCCGGCGAACACCTCGAGATCCGCGCCGAGGCCACCAGCACCACCGGCCTCTACTCTTTTCGCATAACCCATGAAACACAAGACGTCTGCTCCGGCATGATGTCCCTTGACCATCAACAGCACATAGAATGCCCATGACCAACGATATCGATCAAACCATTCGCCGCATCGCCGAAATCATCATCAATGAACTCAAACTGGAAGATGTGACCCCGGAAACCTTTGACGCCGATCTCGACCTGGTGGATGAGGTGGGTATCGACAGCATGGACCTGGCCACCATCGCCCTAGTGATTCGCGACGAATTCGGTGTCCGGATCGATGAGGACGATTATCCCAAGCTGACCACCATCCGGATCATCGGTGAATACATTGCCGAGAAGCTTCGCAGCGGCGAATAAATGAGCGGTCAGGCGATACGGGATGGAGGCTGGAAATTCGGTGAAATCATTGCCGTTCCCGCCATCCGCGAGCGATGGGAGAAGGTGCGCCGCTATTTCTTCCTCCGGGAATCCACCTATGACATGACCCATCGCTGCAATATCCGCTGCGAGGGTTGTTATTATTTCAACGGTGACAAGCAGTTCGCGGCCGAAAACGGGGACGAATCCGCCTGGCGACAGCTGATGACCGCTGAGAAGGATCGGGGCATCACCTTTGCAGTCCTGGCCGGTGCCGAACCGTCGCTGGTGCCGCAGCTCTGCCGGGTCTGCGCCGAGACCATCCCACTGGGGGCCATTGCCACCAACGGTCTCAAGCCGATTCCCAGGGAGATCGACTACCGGATTCACATCTCGGTCTGGGGCAATGATGCCACCAGCAAGGCGATCAGGCAGGCCGACGACATGCTGGCCCGCCAGATGGCCAACTACCAGGGCGATCCCCGGGCAGTCTTTGTCTACACCTTCACCCCGGACAACATCGCCCAGGCTGCGGAAGTGACCAGCCTGCTGGCGGAGGGTGGCCAGCAGATCACCTTCAACATGTTTTCCGCGCCCGTCGGCTATGACGGCCCCCTGCGCCACACGCCGCAGAGTCTGGCCCAAACGGGGGAGATGATGGCCGGCCTGCTGACCGACTATCCCCAATCCGTGCTCTTTTCCGCCTACAACATTGTCGCCCACACCCATGAACTGGGGCTGCATGCCCTGTATTCCTGCCCTTACCCGCGGATGAATCCATCGACGGCCATCGGCCTGGGCCGCTCGTTTCGGCAATATCGGACCGATCTGCAGTGGGACCGCGACGCCGCCTGCTGCGTCCCGGACACCGATTGTATCGATTGCCGCCACTACGCGGCCGGCAGCGCGGTGGTGACGGCCAGGATGTATCGGCACGCCACCGACCCGGACACCTTTTCCGCCTGGCTCGACTATGTCGACACCTATCTGGCCGTCTGGGTACGGGGATATGAAAAAGGGCCCAATCTCTGTGACCATTGCGTCGCGCCTCCCTCAGACGGTCAATAGAAGCTAATCTATCGCCATGAAAACAGTCAGTTCCCTGCTTGATGCCCATTGGTACGCACGCTACAAAAATATCTCCAAACTCAATATCCGCAGCTCCATCTATGATGTCACCGACCAGTGCAACCTGCGCTGCAAGGGCTGCTTCTTCTTTTCATCAAACGAGCACAAGGCCGCCGCCGAAGAGAAGGATGTGACCAAATGGCACGCCTTTGTCGAGGCCGAGATGGCCCGGGGCGTCAATCTGGCCATCCTCATCGGCGGTGAACCCACCCTCTGCCCCGATCGGATCGAGGCCTTTTACCGGCGCCTGCCCACCTTCTGCGCCACTAACGGCATCATCAAGGTCGACCGCGACCGGTTTCCGGACCTGATGGTCGGCATTAGCCTGTGGGGCGATGCGGTTGATGAAATCACCCTGCGGGGCAAGGATACCTTCGGCATCTCCAGCGCCAACTATGCAGGCGATCCCAACGCCTATTATCTCTACACTATTACCCCCAAACAGTTGGGCAAGATGGAAACCATCATCCGCAAGATTAAGGATGTGGGGCTCAAGGTCCACATGCAACTGCTCTCCAACGACGAGGACGTCGACGGATTTTCCTGGCAGCCCGAGGAGTTGGCCGCTGTCCGGGCAGAGATGGACCAGATGTTGGACAGCTATCCCGCAACGGTGATCTCCTCGAAATACTATCACCGGATCATCACCACCGGCAGGATGTGCGACCGCACTTTTGGCTGGATGGAATGCCCCTCGGTCACCGAACCGATCGATAAACGCAATCCGCGCCCCAAACGGCTGACCAACTTCATCCGCTGGGCCTCGGACCTCAAGACCATGCACCGCTGTTGCACCTCCGAGACCCGCGACTGCTCGACCTGCAAGGACGGTGCCGCCCACATGAGCTGGGTGATGGTCAACAAGCGGGCGCACATGAACACACCAGAAGATCTGCAGAACTGGATCGAGGTCTACGAGATGTTCGCCAAATTGTATCGCTTCATCCCCTGGTAGTCCGCTTGTCGTCCATGGAAGGAAAACGGGCGGTCATTGTAGGCTATGACGCCATTTCGCCGCTGGGCAGCGATCTGGCTGGACAGTGGCAACGTGCGTTGGCCGGGCGAAGCGGCATCGGACCCTTGACCCGCTTTCCACTGCGCGATGACTTTCCGGTGCGCATTGCCGGCCAGATGCCGGATATCGATCAGGAAGACTACCCTTTTCTCACCGCCCGTCATCAGGCGGCCTGGCATTCACCGGTGTTCAAGTACGGCATGCTGTCGGTGGCCCGGGCCCTGGAGCGAAGCGGCATTGAGATAAATGCAACTTTGGCCCCTCGGGTGGCAGTGACCTACAGCTCGGCGGTCGGCGGCCTCGACGCCGTTCTGGCCGCGGACCGGAAACTGCAGACGGAGAACCGCCTGCCCCATCCCTACGCCAATCCCAATTCCTGTATCAATATGGTCGGCGGCAAGATTGCCATGCTGGCCGGGGCCAAAGGCCCGATCCTTTCCACCATCACCGCCTGCGCCACCGGCCTGACCTCGCTCCTGGTCGGGGCGATGCTGATGGCCCAGAACCGGGCCGATGTTGCCATCTGCGGGGCGGTGGACTGCGCCCTGGTCGAACCGATTGTTGCTGGATTTGCCACTATGAACGGCGCCTATCACCCCAAAAAAGGGAGAGAGAACGAGCCGCCGGCCACGGCCAGCCGTCCCTTCTCCATCAACCGGCGCGGTTTTGTCATTGCCGAGGGAGCCGGGGCGATCATCCTCACCACCAGGGAGTTTGCTGCAGCCCACGGTCTCCCCTACACTATAGAGCTGGCGGGTTGGGGCATGACCTCGGATGCCCATCATTTTGTCATGCCCGCCGTGGACACCGTCCGTCAGTGCATGGTTGATGCCTTGCAGGATGCCGGCGTGGGACCCGAGGATATTGCCGCAGTCAATGCCCATGCCACCTCCACCCGGGGGGGCGACCAGGTGGAATTCGATGCCCTGCAGGCGGTTTTTGCCGGAAAATTACCGCCGGTGAGCGCCAACAAATCCCTGATGGGGCACGCCATGGGGGCCTCCAGCGCCCTGGAAACCATCCTGGCCCTGCGCGGCATGGAGGAAGGGGTTCTCCTGCCGACCATCAATTATCAGCCCGATCCCGAGATGGAGCTGGATTGCGTGGCCGAGGGAGCACGAGCGCTCGTCCAGGAGCATGTCCTTAAAAACGCCTTCGGATTCGGCGGCTGCAACGCCTGCGCCGTCTTCAGAAAAGTCGGTTGAGAATGGATACGAAGGAGCGAACACAGCAGCAATGAAGGCGCCTCTTAACAGAAAGGTTGTGGTCCTTGGCTACGGCACCGCCACCGCCCTCGGCAACACCTTCGCCACCACCTGGGAAGGGGCCGCGGCCGGCAAGGCAGGGTTCCGCCGGTTAACCCGATGCGTGGTGGAAACCCGCAGCCAGGTGGTCGGCGAGATCCCGGACTGGGACCCGGGCAACTTTCCCTACGTCAGCCGCAAGGATGCCTCGCTGTGGAACGCGGATTTCGTCTTCCTGACCATGGAGATCTGCCGCCAGGCCCTGGAGCATGCCGGGTTGGAGATCAATGGGCAGACCGGGCCGCGCACCGCCTGTCTGATCGGCTCGGCCCTCAACGGTTCGGATGCTTACCGGATCGCCATGGACAACTACACCCGCCTCGGACCGCTCAAGGTCAGCCCCTACCTGCTGCCCAACCTCTGTGCCAACCTCCCCGCCGGCAAGGCGGGCATGCTGCTCGGTTTCACCGGGCCGATCTTCTCGCCCCAGGGGGCCTGCGCCTCCGGTAACCATGCCATCGGCATCGGCGCGCGGATGATCCGGGACGGCGATTGCGACTTTGCCCTGGCCGGAGGCGCCGAGACCTGCCTGACGCCTGAAATCATCCTCGGCTTTGCCAATATGCTGGCCACTATCAAGGTCGGCCCCAAGGATCGCTCCTTTGCCGATCCCACCCAGGCCTCCCGGCCGTTCAGCATCGACCGCAAGGGTTTTGTCCTCGCCGAAGGCGCCGGAGTGGTGGTCCTGGCGGCTGAGGAGGCGGCCCGCGCCCACGGCCTGTTGCCTCGAGCCGAGGTGGCGGGTATCGGCTGGAACTCGGATGCCCATCACTTCACCCGGCCCAACGAGCAGACAGTCTCCCAAGCTATGCGGGATGCCATTGCGGATGCCGAAATCAGGCCGGAGGATATCGGCGCCATCAACGCCCACGGCACCTCCACGCCCACCGGAGACACCACCGAAGCTGCGTGCATGCGGGCGGTCTTCGGTAGCCGCTTATCGCGCATTCCGATTTCAGCCAACAAATCCCAGGTCGGCCACAGTCTCGGCGCCTCAGCCGCCATCGAGGCCGCACTCGGCATCGAGGCCATGCACCGGGGACTGGTGCTGCCGACAGTTAATCATCTGCCTGACCCGGCCCTCGCCGACCTGGATGTGGTCCCCAACCAGAGCCGCCGGCATGCTCACGAATTCTTCCTTTCCAACTCGTTCGGATTCGGCGGCACCAACTGCTGTCTCGTTTTCAGAGGTCTGTAATGCGTCCCAAACCCTTTGTCCCGGAACCCCTTGACCGGCTCTCCTATGTGCGCGATACAAAAACCGGTCTGGTCTGGCACCGCTGCGAACTCCGGACCCTGTATGTGGACACGGACCGCTCCCAGGTGGTCTATCACGCCAATTACCTGCGCTATTTTGAATTCGGCCGGGCCTCACTCATGCGGGAGTCCAACTATCCGTACAAAGAGATTGAAGAAAGCGGCTATATCTACCCGATCATCAAGACGGAGCTCAACTACCACTCGCCGCTTTTCTATGACGACCTGATGTATATCCACACCCGCCTGGCCCGGCTGGAACTGGTCAAGGTCCAGTTCGATTACCTGATCACCAGGGCGGATAACGGTGAAATCGCCTGCACCGGCATGACGCGCCATTGTGCAGTGAACACCAACCATATCCCGGTGGAAATCGATGCAAAAACCGTGGCTCTGTGGAACCAGTTTCCCACTTGATGGCCGGCGAGCGCACCGAGATTTCAATACCGGTCCAGCCCTGGTATAAAGATCATTGCTTCGGCGGCCGGGTTATTTTGGCTGCGGTTGAGGCGATGCAGCTGCTGGCCGCGACCGTCAAGGCCGCGTATCCAGACCTCGATGTCCGGAACATGCAAGCGGGCCGGTTTGCCAAATTGCTCGAAATTCCGCCGGAGGCCGCCAGGCTTGATGCTGTGGTTGAGCTGGAGAAGGGCGAAAAGGGGGAAGTCCGCGCCCGGCTACTGACCCGGACCCAGTTGAAGACCCTGAGCCGAATGACCACCCACTGCGAACTGACCTTTGCCGCCGAGGCCGCGCACGACAACGGTACGGAAAATGGGGCGGCGGGCCCTTGCACCGATTCCGGCATGGAAGTATCGGCCGAGGCGGTGTATCGGCATCTGGTCCCCTTCGGACCAGCCTATCGCACCCTGCAAGATCGGCTTTTCCTCGATGCGGTGTCCGCCTGGGGCACCCTGTGGGCTCCTGAACTGGAGCAAGCACCACCCCATCCGCTCGGTTCGCCCTTTCCGCTCGACGGGGCCATGCATGCCGCCTGCGTCCACGGCCAACGGCTGGTTGATTTCGTCCCCTTTCCAATGGGTTTTGCCGAAAGGTACATCGCCAAGCCGACCCGGGCCGGTGAACGCTACCGCACCCAGGTGCACCTGCACGCCTGCACGGCGGAGGAATTGGTGTATAACCTCTGGATTTTCGATCAGGCGGAGCAGGTTCGGGAAACGATCAAAGGCTTGCGGATGCGGGATGTGAGCGGCGGCCGGATCAGGCCCCCGGCGTGGATAAAGGAGACCCTCAAGGGGGCAAACGGAGGTGTCCGACCGGTCTGATCTAGCGACGGACGTCGGAGGGTTGTTCCGGCACAGCCCAGACCAGGCAGCGTTCCATGATCACCCGGGCAAGCCAGCGGCAGAAGATCAGCGAATAGACCGCGCCGGAAAGATACATGCCCAGCAGAAAAACCAGGTGGGAAAAACCGTAAATCAGCGGACCGCCGATCACCACAATCCACGGGGTCTGCAGCTTGAGCGAAAGCAGCCCCAGAACGGCGACGGCCGGCCAGCCGAGCAAAAAGCTGAGGCCAATGGCAAAGACCCCGGCCAGTACCTTTGGCGAGGGCTTTTCCCGAAAGGCGAACAGATCGGCCTTCTCGGCAAGAGCTGTCCGCACAAAGGCTGTTGCCGCGAAATATAAAATAATTTTTTTGCAGAGTAGTTTCACGTGTTCTTGTTGGACAGTCAAAACTTGGGATGGAGAGAACAACCGTTCGGACTCTCCACAGGGCACAGGTGTCTATTGTAAACTACTGGGGCCGGAGAAGCAACATGGGAGCAGATCGAGACAGGGTAAGCCGGCGCCTCGGTTGGAACTTCTTTGACAAAATATACTGCATCACCCTGGACAGCCGCCCCGACAGAATGATCGAGGCAAAGCGCCAGTTCGCCGCAGTCGGCCTGGAGAACCGGGTCGAATTCCTCATCGTTGCCAGGGACGAAGAAGATCCGGAACGGGGAATTTATCAATCGCACCTGCGCTGCCTGTCCAGAGGCCTGGAAGCCGGTGCCCAGCAGATCCTGGTGTTTGAGGATGACGTGTTCTTTCGCGGCTTCAGCGAAGAACGGCTCCACCAGGCCTGCCTCTTTCTCCAGGCTACCGGCGCCTGGGACGCCTTTTTCCTCGGTTGCCTCAGCAACGGCAGCCGGCAAACCGGCCAGGGAGCCGTGGTCCAGGTGCTGTATCGCTGCCTCGCCCATGCCTACGCCGTCAACCGCGCCTTCGCTGAACGGATCATCCGCGAGCACTGGCGCGGCATCCCCTTTGACGGCCTGCTGCAGAGCTGTGACGCACGGTATTTTGCCCTCCGGCCCATGTGCGCCTTCCAAAGGCTGACCAGGAGCGACAACAAAACCGTCTGGCTCGACCGGCTGCGCAATGTGTTCGGCGGGCTCTCGATCATCCAGCGATGCAATGAAATCTATCACCATAACAAGGGGCTGATCATCGCCCTGCACCTCGCGGTTGCAGCCATTGCCATCGCCCTCTTCCTTCTTGCCCGGCAATGAAATCCTCTTCCATCAACTACCCCCTCCTCCTTCTGGTCGGCGTCGCGGTCTGCGTCTTCGGCTTTATGGGACTCAAGCGGCTGCACATCGATACGGATGTGGTCAAGACCCTGCCGGCCCATGAGCAGGTCATTACCGATGCGCTGGAGATCTTTCGCAACCATCCCATCCACGATCAGGTGGCGATTGATGTGATGATCGACAGGAAAGCCCCGGACATTCTGGTGGCCTGCGGTGAACGCCTGCAGGAAGCCATGCGGACCAGCGGTCTTTTTGCCGAGGTGGGCATGGCTGATGTCGGTGCCCTGGTGCCGGAACTGGCGCACCGGGTGGTTAATGAGCTGCCCCTGCTCTTTTCCCGCGAGGAGTTGGACAACACGATCGCCCCCCGCTTGCAGGGCAGCGCCATCCGGCAACGGCTGGAGAGCCTGATGGAGGGCATGACCGGCATGGACGGCATCGGCCAGTCGGCCTTTATCGGTCCCGATCCCCTTGGGTTTAAGGATCCGGTCCTGGCCAAGCTGATCCATCTGGCACCGTCGCAACAGGCCACCATGTACAAGGGCCACCTCCTTTCCCAGGATGGACAGCATCTCCTGGTCACCGGCCGCCCGGCCGCCGCCGGAACCGATGGTGACACCGCCCGAAAACTGGCCGATCTCTTTGCAGCAGTCGGCGCTGAACTTGCTCAACACTATGCGCCTGCGGGCATCCAGGTCACCCTTACCCCGGCCGGCGCCTTCCGGGCCGCCCTGGACAATGAAGCCATTATCCGCCACGATGTCCAGCTGGCCCTGGGGCTCACCACGGCCGGCATCGCCCTGCTGCTGCTGTTCGCCTTTCCCCGCCCCCTGATCGGCCTCCTGTCCCTCCTGCCGGCCGTGGCCGGAACCGCAATGGCGCTGTTCGTCTATTCCCTATTCCACTCCTCCATCTCGATCATGGTGCTCGGCTTCTCGGGTGCCCTGATCTCGATTATGGACGACCACAGCATCACCTACCTGCTGTTTCTCGATCGTCCCCATGCAACCCGGGGCGACCATGCGGCCAAGGAGGTGCAGGCCGTTGGCGGAACCATGGCCTTATTGACGACCATCGGCGCCTTTCTGGTGCTCAGCCTGAGCGATTTTCCGGTGTTTGCCGAGCTGGGACAATTCACCGCCCTGGGTTTTGTGTTCACCTACCTGTTTATCCACACTCTTTTTCCGAAAATATTTCCGGTCATGCCCGCAGGCGGCAACCGCGTCCTGCCCCTGCATCTGCTTGCCGACCGCCTCTTCAACACCGGCAAGCCCGGGGCGATTGCGGCCCTGGTCCTGGCCCTGGTGCTGCTGTTTTTTGCCAAGCCCGAATTCCGGATCAGTCTCAGCGAGATGAACACGGTCAGTGAAAAGACGCAGGCCGAGGACCGGGTGTTTACCAAGGTTTGGGGCGATGTCGGCGCCAAGGTCTACCTGATGACCACGGCCGCTTCCATGGCGGACCTGCAAACGCGCAACGATCAATTGCTGGCGCAGGTGGAAAAGGATGTGCAGCTCGGCCGGATTCAATCGGTGTTTGTGCCGTCCATGCTTTTTCCCGGCCAGGACCGCAGCCGGGACAATCTCGCCGCCTGGCGGGAGTTCTGGACAGTGGAACGGGTGGCGCAGGTGAAAAATGAGCTGATCCGGGAGGGAACAGCCCTCGGGTTTACGGCCGATGCCTTTGCCCCCTTTTTTACCCTGATCGATCCCACGCTCACCCAGGCGACACCCGCTCTTGATGGCCGGTACAGCAAGCTGCTGGGCATCACCGCCAAGGAAAACGGCCAACTGATTCAGTTCATCACCGTGACCCCCGGCAAAAACTACGATGCCGCCGGTTTTCTTGCAACCTACGGCAAGGGCAACAAGGTGTTCGACGCCAACTATTTTTCCGCCCGCCTGGGGGAAACCCTGTTTTCCGCCTTCGCCACCCTGCTGGTGATAATTACGGCCATGGTGACCCTGCTGGTGTTTGTCCAATTCCTCAACTGGCGATTAACCCTGATCACCTTGACGCCCCTTGTTTTTGCCTATATCTGCACGCTGGGCACCCTGAAGCTCATCAACCATCCCCTGGATATCCCCGGCCTGATGCTCTCCGTGGTCATTCTTGGCATGGGCGTGGATTATGCCATCTATACGGTCTGCAGCTGCCAGTGGTACGGAACCACCGATCACCCCGGCCACGTCCTGGTGCGCAGCGCCATGCTCATGGCCGCCGCCTCGACCTTCATCGGCTTCGGCGTGCTCTGCTTTGCCCAGCACGCCACCTTAAAGAGCGTGGGCATCACCTCACTGCTCGGTATCGGCTACTCGCTGCTCGGCACCTTTCTGCTTCTGCCGCCTCTGTTACGCGCCCATTTCCGGCAGGACAACAGCGCGGCCGTTCCCACCGGAACCCCGGTGCAGCGCATCCTGCACCGTTACCGGCTGCTGGAGGCCTATCCCCGGATGTTCGCCCGGTTCAAGCTCAAATTCGATCCCTTGTTCAGCGAGCTGCCGCACTGGTTGGCCGAATGCAAGGCAATCAGGACGATTCTCGATATCGGCTGCGGCTACGGCGTACCGGCCTGCTGGTGCCTGGAACACCTGCCGGGAACCACGGTGATCGGGGTCGATCCGGATCCGGACCGGGTCCGGGTGGCGGCACGGGCCACCGGAGACCGGGGGGTGATGATCGTGGGGGCGGCGCCGGGTCTGCCCGATCTGGATCAACCGGTTGATGTCATCCTGCTCCTGGATATGTCGCACTATCTCGATGAGCAACAATTGGCGGCCACCCTGAAGCGCAGTTGGGAGCTGCTGGCCGCAGGCGGCATGCTGATTGTCCGCTTTGTGGTCCGACCGCAGGGAAAACGTTCAACATGCTGGTATCTTGAGGATTGGCGGGTTCGGATCAGCGGCAGGCGTCCCTGGTACCGCAACCCTGAAGACCTGAATCGGCTGCTGACCGAATCAGGGTTTGTTGACCTCAAACAAGACGCCGCAATTAACAGGGAACTCTTCTGGATGATCGGTCGCAAGGCTGGAGCAACAACCCAATGATCGGTTGTACCTGGTGTCGCGGCCTCAGTTTTGCAGAAAAGATGGGCAGCCTCGCCTTCTTGTCGGCTGGCCTCCTCGGATTCAGCACTATCCCGCAAATCGCCGCCTTGCCCCTGGCCCTCTTTCTCCTCGCCTGTTTGGCCGCACCGTTTCTTCCCCGCTGGTCCTTTTTCCTGCCGGTGATTTCCAGGGGGAAGCAGGGTGCCACCGGGATCGCCCTCACCTTCGACGATGGCCCTTTTCCCGCCTCCACCCCCGTGCTGCTGGAGCTGCTGGCCCAATACCGCCTACCGGCCACCTTCTTTGTGATCGGCAGGCAGGCCGCCGCCCATCCGGAGTTGATTGCGGCCATTCTCGCCCAGGGCCACACCATCGGTAACCACTCTTCTCGCCATGACAACCTGCTGATGCTGCGAAGCTGTAGAACTCTGAAAAATGATATCCGGGCAACCCAGGAGGTATTGGCCAAGTTAGGGGTCCGGCCGCTGCTCTTCCGGCCACCGATCGGCATCACCGGTCCCCGGCTCCAACCAGCCCTCGCCTCTTTGGGGCTGCAGGCTCTCACCTTCAGTTGTCGGATCTTTGACCGGGGCAACCGAAATGTCCGCAACTTGGCCTCCAGAGTGCTCAGGCGGCTGCAACCGGGAGATATTCTGCTGCTTCACGACAACCCGCCCCAGAGTGAAGAGGCCAAGATCGACTGGTCCCAAGAACTCCATCATCTCTTTGCAAACTTGTCCCAAGCGGACCGGGTGGTCCCGCTCGCCGCCCTCATCGACCAGCCGGTGATGATTTCTGGGGAAAAACAACCGGACTGAACGCCTGAAACCTGCTATATTTCATCCCCACACTTGCTTACGGCGCAGCCGCCCCCTGCGTACCCAGGAACAAAGCTGCTCTCTTTCACTGAAAACACTACCGAATACAAGAAAGACAACGTCTCTAAATAGTCGATGATATCCAAATGAGAAAACAACACCCCTTACATCCTGAAACACCCCTTTACAACATTGAAATCATGAGAAAAAATGAAGGTTGGCGCGAGCACTTTCTTCAGACCTCCCTGTGTCTTTTGATCGCAGTCGCCGCTTGCGCTCTCAGTGGTTGCACAGCCGCCGTCCCCTACGCCATCTCTGCAGCCCAAATCGTTACAACTGGCGGTTCCTTAACGCAACCTGGTGGCCCCATGGCTCAACCGGATGGAGCTTCGGTTGCCTCCGCAAACGCCGCCGCCTCAAAGGCGCGGCAGGAGGAAGCGCTCCCCTATCAGCTGATTGCTGAAAAAAAATACGATGAAGCATTGCCGATGCTGCGCGACCGAGTTGACCAACACGACACAAAAGCTCAAGGCCAGTTGGCCCTCATGTATTTTGAAGGAAAAGGTGTTCCGGAGGATTACAACAAGGCGGCTGAGTGGATGCGGAAATCCGCGGAAGGTGGATATGCCGCTTCTCAATATATGCTGGCCTGGTTCTATTACATGGGGATAGGAGTCCCGCAGGAGTATGCGAAAACCATCGAATGGGCACAGAAGTCGTTGGAAAAAGGGAATGCGGATGCCGCCACCTTGCTTGCTCGGCTCTACCGGATGGGCCGAGGAGTGCCCAAAGATTACAAGAAAGCTTTAGAATTATTGAACATGGCGGATAGGGCCGGGAACATCTATGCCCCGGCTCATATTGCCTATATGTATAAAACCGGCCAAGGTGTCTCCAGGGATTACCGCCAGGCCATCGATTGGTACTCTAAAGCTGCGGAAAAAGGCAATGTAAGCGGGTGGGTTCATCTGGCTTATCTGTATGCCACCTGTCAAGACACGCAATATGTCGATGGGAAAAAAGCGGTTGCCTACGCCCTCAAGGCCACGGAGAAAGATCCCAACCATTTTGCAAGCTGGGCCGCATTGGCGGCTGCGTTTGCGCGCAACAATGAGTTTGAGAAAGCGATTGAGGCGGCCACAAAATCCGATTCCATGCTCCAGGCCAATATGAAACTGGGCGAAGCCGAGAAGCACGACGCAAGTTTACGGGCACAGGTGCGATTAGCGGCCTATAAAGAAAACAAAGCGTATACGGAAGACAACGAAGCGGATGAGGAAAACTGAAACCTCAAAAAAGAACGTTGCCAGAGCCTTGTCGGTCAATCGATTAAAAAGCCTCGATTTCTTTATCCAACTCAGTATATTTTAGAGCAACGCCGTAACCAGTAATGAACCGCAGAGGCGGTGTGAAAGAATTCTGCAAACTCAAGGGAGGAGAGATGCTATGCACAACTGCAGCAAGAGAATCCAGATTTTTTTCTTATTGACTGTTTTTGCCACTGTTTTTCTGGGGACGCCTGTTTGGGCCAGGGATTGTGAAACAAAGTCTCAAAAGGACGGGGGGCTGATGATTGCTGATGCCACACTCGCCAGACCGGTCGGAGCAGTCGCAACGGTCACAGGCTTCGCTCTTTTTCTAGTTTCCTCTCCCTTTGCAGCGCTTGGCGGCAATACACAGGAGTCCTGGAATAGTCTGGTCGCCTCTCCGGCAACGTACACCTTTAAACGCCCCTTAGGTCATTTCGACTGCGAACCGGTGCCGAATACCAAAGAAAAAGAGTAACCGGTGAAGTGGCTGTTTCGAACTTTGATATTTTTATTCGCAGTTGCACTCAAGATAAAGGTGTTGAAAAGAACCAGCAATAACGACGAAAAAACAGTTGATTAAATTGAAAAAGCCTCTATTCTGGACAGAGTTTTCCCGCTAAAAAAAACACATCCAAAACGAGGCTTTATGCATCACAAGAATATCAGGGCCA
>JBBQCO010000025.1:0-33950 GCA_038318785.1 Desulfobulbales bacterium
GATGCTGGCAATGATAGCGGAAATCGAGCGGGACTTGATCAGCGAGCGGACAAAGGAAGGATTACGGGCAAGAAAGGAAGCAGGGGTGAAGCTAGGCCGACCGAAGGGGCCAGGTAAAAGTAAGCTGGATCAGCATAAGGAGGAGATTGTTGCCTTGTTGAATAATGGTGCGACTAAAACCTTTGTGGCAAAGAGATATGGGTGTTCGGTGCCGAATTTATTTAATTGGATCAAGAGGAATTATTTTCAATAAATATTCTTCTGGTGACGATCTAAAAAAATATGATAAATAATTAAGTTGGAACCTTTAATCAATTAGGTGGCAGTACCTGTTGCCATCCCTTTTTCTTTACGAAGACGTTCAAGAAACAAGCGTTCTGCCCTTTCATAAATTACACCACAGGCAGGGCAATCCGTGGTTTCCGACTTTTCAGCTCCACACTTGACACACTTACTAAAGTGTTGGATCTCATTCTCGGTAGATAATTCTTCCGGTTGCTGGATTTTTGTAACAATATCAGGGGTGGTTAAACAAGCAGCCTCCTTAGCAGATTCGCTTGATAAGGGCTGATTGTTTCCATTAACTTCATCAAGAAATTTAGAATTTATTACCCCTGTGTAATCGTTGCAATTTGGACAATATATTTTATTGTAAGAATCATAATAGGAATCTGATTTCATGCAATTAGAACAATAAAAAATATCGCTAGATATCTTACTGCATACGTCTTCTTCTTTGATATTATTTTTTTCTTCCAAATCTTTCTGACAGTACCGACAAAAAATTGCTTGATTATTTATTATTTCAGCGCAATATGGGCATCTTTTTGTGCCTGCATTTATTGCTTCTAATTTATTATCATTTTTTGCACCTCCTACTAATAATAAAATCGCACCAACTACAGCTTGAAACCCTGAAAATATAAGAAAATTTCTTCTTTCATCCATTAATCCTATATTATTTACTCGGGTGCTTGGAATATAAATCCCACCAATGCTTTTGCTTTCAGTTGATACGGTAGTATCTATATTAAAAGCGAAAATTGCACAGATGAATCCAGTTACAAGTAGAAATATTCCTAATTTTTTCATATAAAATATTTAAATAAGATTTGATTTGAATTAAAAATTATTAATAAAATGTAAGAATTGATTCGTAATTATACATTTATTTTGTCTTTACCTTTATGTACGCATAATCTGATGCATATTCTCCTTTGAACAATGAAATCTCCATCAATCCTTGGATTGACTCCCATCGCATGGTAAATGCATTGGAAAAGGATGGGTTTGCGTCTTTTAAACCAAGAGCGCCTAAAGCTGATTTTGAGAAAGGAACTTGGTCAATTCCTTCAACAGTAATCCAGTCAGCCTTGCTGTTGATAAAGACGATTTCCGTTTCTCCTTTGATATATTGACATTTTTTTCCGTTCTTACTCTTGGCACAAGAAGACGGTTCTCCAAGATACGCAGAAACCTCTTTTTCAGATTTTCCGGCCACTTTAGTTACATCGAAGATTGCTTCAGCATGAGCTAGGCTTGCTACTAAGACAATGGTGGCAGCAGTGGCAATTTTCTTCATAGGTTTCTCCTTTTTATGAAATAACGGCAAGTTGACAAGAAATTGCGTTTTAACGGCTCATGTCGTAGCACGTAGTTATCTATTGGTTAATCACAAAAATCCTGTTTAAACAATACTTACCGACGCTGCCGACGGTATCGACGGCACAGTCAGTGGAACGAATCTTCTAATTTCCATCCAACCATGGACCACAATGTAGCCTATTACCGTAAGCGAACGCATTGCTACTCAAGGAATATGCTCAGACTAGCATCACTTTTCCCATAATGGTCTATGAGGAACCCGGCTATGAAAGATGATGAAAATATTTTCGACGATGACGACGCCCTCGATTACATCATGTATGAGGAGATGAACAAACAAAGCCAGGGCAACCAGAACAAACCCGGTAAAACTGGATGCCTTGGAGCGGTTGCCCTGTTCGTCCTCCCGGTAACATTTGCCGGATATTATTTCATAAATATTTTTTAAGACAAAGTGAAGGCGAAACAAAAATGAACACATTACACGGTGTAGTTTCCGCCAAAATCGAAGAACCTGCCATCCTCATACGTATCAACCAGAAATTTCGCAACGAAATGAACCAGCAGGAGCTATACGAGATTACAAGAGGTGTTTGGAAGGTTGGTGAAAACCGAGAAAAGGCACGGTTGGCTTTTGCAGTATTCCAGGGGGTAGTGAAAGAGGTTTATCAAATTGACTCTTGGCATCCAGCAGGAACATTGCCATACCAAACACGTTCAGAGGTAAACAAGTCCAACAGGTGGGAATTTGAAGGACACTTGGCCTCTGATGATATACGTGAAAAATATTTAAATTTTTCAGTAGCGCAATATTTTTCTAAAAATTCTCAAAACCCCATAACATATATCAATTGCGATACAAACGCGCTGATAAAAAAGATTATGAAATCTCAACACTCAAAAGGAGTTGGGATAAACAAAGAATTCCATAGTATTTTTAATCCAAAAGATAACGAATACTACGTAGGCAAAGGGCAAAAACGGGAAGTAATCGTATTTTTTAATGATAAAAAATTTATTGCAACGTACGAGAGTGAGAATGCAAAAAGCGGACAAGACAATGAATCTATTAGATTCAGAAAAGATCTCCTAGAGGAATTCAAAATTATCTCTCCTAACCTTCAAGGCCATTTTTCAATCAGGCTTGGTAAAAGCATAAACGAATTCATTTTTGAATTTATTGATGATGACTCCAAAGCGACCAACTCCACCGTTAGCTTTGACACCCTCGAAATCGGCAAAAAATACGACCGCCCGGAATTAGCGACTCTGTGGGGATACAAGAGTTTTCAGGCAATTTCCAAGGGAGTTGTTACCCCTCGTGGCACTGACTTTATTATCCTTTTTGTCACGAAAGAAAAACAAGAGGCTCTGACACAATACAACGATTACATCGATGGAGACCTGTTATTTTGGGAAGGCGAACAAGGCCACGGCACAGATAAAAGGATAATCAATGCAGCTAGCGCAGATGAAGAAATTCATCTCTTTTATCGGGATATTCACCATTCGCCTTTCGTATATTACGGCCAAATCTATCTTGAAGAACACCAAATTAATCAGGACCGAGCCAGTGAGTTCATCTTCCGAATCGGAACGGCCAAACAACATGATGACATTTTTAAGGACATCGAAAACGAAGAAAAGGCATTCGATACGCTTTCCAATACCGAAAGGCAGTCACTCATAAAAAGCAGGGTTGGCCAAGGGATATTCCGGCAAAGGGTAATCGAGCTTTGGGGTTCATGTTCTGTAACCGGTTTAAAGGCATTGTCACTGCTAAAAGCCTCCCATATCAAGCCATGGCGAGATTGTACCAATTACGAACGCCTTGATCCATGCAACGGTCTGTTGTTAACCCCGAACCTAGATATGCTTTTCGACGTTGGATACATCACTTTTGAATCTGATGGAGCAATAAGAATCTCAAAAACACTCCACGATAAGGACAGGGAACCCCTTGGTATTAAATCGGATTTCAGATTACGCAAGATTCCCAACAGCTTATTAATCTATCTTGAATATCACAGAGAGAAAGTGTTCTTGGGACAAGTGATTGGACAATAATTATTTACTTGTTCGCGATAACCGGTCCCCCTTCCTTGACTTAAAGGATTTTATGTCCGAAAATCGACATTGAATCCGACCCACCCGAAGAATCACTTTTCCTGCCCCGCAAGGGGCATTTTTCATTATCTAAGACCATGATCATAAAACAGGCAGACGATAAACAATCCGATTTGACCACACTCCAAAGGCTCCTGTCCTACCCCGAAGCCGACACCGCCACAAAAAAGCGCATAGAACGAGAGATTCGCAATAGCCAAGCCGGTATTCGCGGAGAGGGGGAAGCCGCCTATGAATTGAAAGTGCACTGGGGAGAATCCAAAAATTGGATGATCCTTAATGACCTCCGAGTAGAGCACAATAATCTTGTCGCTCAGATCGACCATCTGATCATCAACCGATGGTTGGATATTTGGGTATGCGAGAGCAAGAATTTCTCAGAGGGGATTGCCATTAACGAGCATGGCGAATTCTCAGCGTTCTTCGGGAGTAAGCCCTATGGCGTCCCATCCCCCATTGAGCAAAACAACAAACACATTTTAATCCTTCAAAGATTGTTTGACTCAGGAGCGGTCAAACTGCCAACCCGCCTAGGATTCACTATCAAGCCCGCACTGAAAAGCCTTGTCTTGGTTTCGAAAGGGGCCAGGATCAGCAGGCCAAAGAATAAGGTCGATGGCCTGTCTTGCATCGTCAAGAATGACCAAGTGTATAAATCGCTCATGAAGGAATTTGATGATACAAACAACATGTTAACGATGGCCAAAATCATCGGCCAGGATACTCTGGAAGAGGTGGCAAGAGAGATTGCCAAACAGCACAAGCCCATACAGTTCGATTGGGCGGCTAAATTTGGTTTGTCGGCAGCGATAACAACGCCTGCTCCGGCCGCTCCGGTAATAAAGCCATCAGTACGGCAAACGATTGCACCGGTTGCAGCAGATAAGCCATCCGCAAACGAGAAACCGGCAGATGCAGGGATCCAAAAGCCGAAGCAAAAACTGATTTGTCATGCTTGCGGAACGTCCATCACCTACAACGTCGCGAAGTTTTGCTGGTTCAACAAGTCAAAGTTCGGCGGAAATATTTACTGCATGGACTGCCAGAAGAAGGTTTGATCCATACCGAGGCACAGCCTTATAAGGTTTTCTACGGAGTATACGGAGGGGCAAAAGGCGACAAAAAACGCCACAAAATACCTTTTCGATGTTAGCGATAGGTTAGCGTTAACGAAAAAGGGGTTAAGTCGATGTGACTTAACCCCTTGATATTTATGGTGCGCCAGGCAGGATTCGAACCTGCGGCCCACGGCTTAGAAGGCCGTTGCTCTATCCAACTGAGCTACTAGCGCACTGATTTTCGCTGGCAATGTACCGAGGAAGTGCGGAGAGTGCAACAATTATGCAAAAGCTCTCCCTCCGACCTGCCCCGCCGCTTCTCAGCCTCCGAGGTCCGGCTCCCCTCCCCTCTCGATCTGTTCCCAAATCGGCCCAAAGGCTGTGTCGTGGATAGTCACCCCCTTACGCAGCAGTTCCTCGCGGGCGGAATCAGCGGCGGTCCAATCCTTGAGCTGCCGGGCCCGCTCACGCTGGCGGATGATCCGGTCGATCTCCGGGGTCAGGGGACAATGCTCCAAACGGAGTACACCGAGCACCGCATTGACCATCCTGAGCGCTTCCAGTACATCATTTTTCTGATCGCGGTCCAACTGCCGGGCCTGAACCACCGGGTTGGTCTGCTTGATGAAGTTAAACAACGCACCAATGGCACCGGAAATGTTGAGGTCGTCGTGCATAGCCTCGTTGAACCGCTTTTCCAACTCGGTCACATAGGTGGCCACCTCGGGATGGGGCAGGCCGGCGGGCAGGCACAGAAGCTTACGCGTAAACTCGTCGATTCGCCGTAGCGCCGTCCGAGCCGCATCCAAGCGCTTGAAGGAGAACAGCATGGGTTTGCGGTAATGGACGCCCAGCAGCATGAATCGTAGCTCCCGGCCATTGTAGCCTTTGGCCAGCACATCGCCCAGGGTGACGATATTGCCGGCATCACCGGTCATTTTCCGGCCATCCTTAAGGAGCTGGCCGGAGTGCATCCAGTAATTGGCCAGGGGTTTACCGGTAAGCGCCTCGGCAATGGCGATCTCGTTTTCATGGTGCGGAAAAACCAGATCCTGGCTGGCGGTATGAATATCGAGAGTTTCGCCGAGATACTTGGTTGACATCGCCGAACACTCGATATGCCAACCGGGTCGAATATTGCCCCAGTCGGTCTCGTAAAAAAGGCCTTTTTTCAGTTCTGCCAGGGTCGAGCGCTTGAGCAGGGTGAAGTCACGAGGATTATCCTTCTCGTAGTTGTCGAGGTCCACGGTCTGCCCAAGCTTTATCTTGCTCAGATCGATACCGGAAAGCCGCCCATATTTCTTGAATTTGGAGATGTCGAAATAGATCGAGCCCAATTTTTCGTAGGCATAGCCTTTATGAATCAGGTCATGGGCAATTTCGATCATGTCACCGACATGCTCGGAGGCGAGCGGATAGCTGGCGGCCTTCTCCACATTGAGGATTTCAACGGCCTCCATGAACTCATCGATATATCGACCGGTAAAGGTGCGCAGATCGGCGTTGGCCTCGATGGCCCCGGTAATGGTGTTGTCGTCGAGATCGGTGAAATTCATATACAATTCAACCGCATAGCCGCAACAACGGAGAGAGCGGTTGATGAGATCGGCAACGATGAACCGGCGGCAGTGGGCAATGTTGGGCGACTCAGCGGCTGTGGGTCCGCAGGCATAGAGGGTGACCCGATCGTCGCGGATTGGTTGAAAGACCTCCTTTTTGCGAGTCATGGTGTTGAACAGCCGCAGTTGAGAGGTCTCTTCCTGGACTTTTTCCTTCTGGGCAAACAGGGTGGTGCTCAGGTAGCGCTCACCGCCGTCGGGCAGAATGACGACTATACAGCCTTCCTCGATCTCCCCTGCCCGCTCAATAGCGGCAAACATGGCCGCACCACTGCTCATGCCTGCAAAAATCCCTTCCTCAGCGGCCAGGCGACGCACGGTATTGAAGGCGTCCTCGTCGGCCACGTTGACAATCGAATGAGGGAGGGCCTTATCGAAGATGCCCGGCTTGTAAGACTCCTTCATGTTCTTCAGGCCCTGGATCTTGTGGCCGAGATAGGGCTCCACCGCAATCACCCGCACCTCCGGGTGGTGGTCACGGAACCACCTGGACAGCCCCATGGCTGTACCCGAGGTCCCCAGGGTGACAATGATGTCGGTGACCCGGCCGCCGGTCTGCTCCCAGATCTCCGGCGCCGTGCTTTTGTAATGCGCCTGCCAGTTGGCGGGGTTATTGAACTGGTCAGCGAGAAAATAGCGCTCCGGATGTTCGCGGGCCAGGGCATAGGCTTTTTCGATGGCCCCGTCGGTGGCGCGCTTGGCCGGGGTAAGGATAATCTCGGCTCCGTAGGCCTGCATGATCAGCCGCCGCTCAATCGAGGCCGATTCGGGCATGATCAGCTGACAACTGTACTGCTTGGCCGCGCAGACCATGGCCATGCCGATGCCGGTGTTGCCGCTGGTGGCTTCAAGGAGGATTTTATCGTGGGTCAGCTCGCCGCTCTTCTCACCGGCTTCGACCATGGAGAGAGCGACCCGGTCCTTGATCGAACCACCAGGATTGCGGGACTCAAGTTTGCCCAGTAGCTGGACCTTGTCGGCGGCGGGATTCAGCCGGCCCAGCTCCACCAATGGGGTATTGCCTATCAATTCAACGAGTTTCATACTGTCCGAAGGAATTTCAATGGATCAAAGCGATATATGCGCCAAGCAACATAGCCTATTTCCGGGCAAAGCGCAAAATAAGCCCCGGCTGGGATAAAATTTGTCAGGAATCGGATTTGAGGAAAAGAGAAGAGCAGGGGGAGTATCCAAGGCCTCGGACACTGGGCGCAGGCGGCAGACCTGCTCGCATTTACTCGGAGTGAGCGGCAAAGGTCCGCCAAAGTCGCTGTAACGCCTCTCGACACTCCTGGTTGGCAATGCTCTCGGTCAACCGGCAAAACGATTGTTCCTGCTCGCCGTTGATAGCATGAGGAGGGGCAAGATACCGCTCCGGTGGCGGTGGCGGGAGGGCTTGCAGCTGCCACCGGATGTCGGCAAGAGGCTGCTCAGCCAGATCCCGGTTGATCCGAGCGAGCAGATCGACCTTGATAAACTGGAGATGGTGCATCCAGGCCGAATCCTGAACATGGATCCACAGGGTCTCCCGACGAAAGAAGGCAGGTGTGGTCAGCCGGGCGACCTCGACGCCGACAATCGCCGGCCAATCCTGCGCAAGACGGAACAAACGCCACTGGTTGGTCCACTTTTTGGTGGAATAGACCCCGGAGAATAAATTTCCAAGCGCGATCAAATCGCCTTTCTTATAATCCATTTTAAGTTCCATTCTCACTATCACCAGCCATTCCCTTTTGCTCCCCTTGCCTCTTCTCAACCATGCTTTTCCCAATCAAAAGGGATCTTATCCGATTCGCAGTAAACCCGCATGGCAAAATCATTGCCGCCCATCCTGCAGGAAGCTCCACCCACCTCATCAAAACGGCCAAGCACTGGCAGAAATCAGGAAAGCGGACATCGATTTCCCCAGAGCAACCGAGAATTCTGCAAATATCGGGCTCTGGGGGAAATTTTTTTCTAGGCGGTACTACTTCCAGAGGGCTTCGTCCCCTCTTTGGGCTCTATAAACACACTTCTGTTACCAACGCTCGCCGCGCCAATGATGCGGGCGATGGTGCGGGCGGCGGTATTCATTGTAGTACTCCGGCGGAGGCCCATGGTGGCGGTACCATCCCCTCGGAGGAGGGGGAGGCCTCCGATACCACCGGTCAGCACCGTAATAATCGGGCGGCGGCCGATAGTGTACCTGCCGGGGATAATAGTCAACCGGCTCGTACACTCCCCCGAGGTTGAACCCCACATGCACACTCGTGCCGGCTTGGGCCTTGTCGGGCTGACTGACCATTGTCATCAGGGCAAGTATCATGAGGCTGCCAACAACGATCATTTTACTTTTCATTTTCGTTCTCCCTTATAAAAATTAATGTGGCCGGTTATTGCCTTCAACAACCTTCCTCCAACTTTTTCTTCACCGCACGCAGACGCACCCAGTCGGTGGACTGCAAATTTTTTCTCTCGGGGCACTGCAGAATCACCCTGCCGCCGTTTACCGACACCACCTGGCAGGTGCTCTCTTTTGCCGGTGATTCCGCGGTGACCAGCAGTGTCAAAAAGAGCAACAAACCCAAAATTTCCTTGTTGTTCATCGAATGCTTCTCTTTTTCAATGGCGCATCAGGACAAACTTCATCTTTCGCCTCCACTGTAGGCGTTTTTTTTGAGGAGGTCAGTGGACATCGGGCGGTTTGGCACCCGACACCGGGCCATGTCGGGTCCATGTCGAACGCAACATCAGCTTAATTTTCTGTCCGTATAGGCGCCATTCCCGACCAATCCCAGAAAAATCCAGCCCAGGCAAACATAGGTAATTTTGCCTGGTTGGAAAGAAATTCTGCCTCGAAATACCTGTATCTTTTCCGGATCCGGCCGGTTATGGACTTCCCCGAAAAGGGCGGAATGTGGTAAGGGGAAGACAACGATCAAGAAGGCTTACTTGTAAACAATCCATTGAGGGCAAAAGTGGTGAACACCCAGCAGCAGGATCGATTTATCTACATTATCGGCGAACACCAAAACGGCATCATTCCCGAAAATCAGGAAATTCTGGCCTTCACCAGGGAGAACATGCGGCAAATCGCGACCGATGAACTGGCCATGGTGATTGCCAATGTCTTTGCCAAGGGACAATACTTTCCCGGCCCCGATGGCGCCCTGACCTCGGTCATCCACGAATTCATCGGCAGGTCGGACCGCTACAACCGGGCGAAATCCAAGATAAAGAAAGGCAGGTGTACCTTGGTCTCCGCCTTCAAACGGCTGAATGGCGAAATATCGGTCAAAGTGACGGCCATCCTTCCCGTACCGCCCGGGACCTTGAACATGGAGCAACCGGAAGGATTTCACAATCTGCTGATAGCATCGCTCCCTGAATTCCAGGCGGCCTTAACTGAAGAAGCCTATGCCTCCGACTCCAAAATTATCGCCATCATCAAGGAAGCAACCTTGCACCACATTCACGGGAAACTGCAGTGATCCCTCCGGCCGCTCTCCCGTTCCAACACCCTGCAACATCGTCCCGAATTGCCCTCCCTGAAAAACACGGCTCCTTTGAGTGGCGCCCTGACGAGTTCGTGCTTACCATCGCCACTACGAAACGCCCGTTGCCTAAGAGAATCTCTACGTGAACACTGACATGGAAAACAAACAAAAATTTAATGTAATCTTTGCTATTTTTGCCGTCTTCGGCATCCTCATCATTCACGAAATCTGGGTCGAACAGCAAACCATCACCGCGGTACCCTACAGCCAGCTGGAAACCCTGCTGCAGGAGGGCAAGGTGGCAGAACTGTCAATCCGAGAAAAGTATATTGCAGGCGAATTGAAGGAACCCGAGAACGGCAAGAAGATCATCGTCGCCAACCGGGTTGAGCCCGGCCTGGCCGAGCACCTGTCCAAATACAACGTGCCCTATACCCAGATATACGAAAGCAAATTCGTAGCGACGCTGCTCTCCTGGTTCATTCCCGCCCTGATTTTTTTTGGGATCTGGATGCTGATCTTGCGTAAATTCGGTGACAAACAGGGCCTGGGTGGTGGCTTCATGAACATCGGCAAGTCCAAGGCCAAGGTCTACGTGGAGCAACAGACCGGTGTCACCTTTGAGGATGTCGCGGGGGTGGAGGAGAGCAAGGCGGAGCTGCAAGAGATCGTCGATTTCCTCAGGGCACCCGACGACTACGGTAAACTGGGAGCGCGGATGCCCAAAGGCGTACTGCTGGTGGGCCCTCCCGGCACAGGAAAAACATTGCTGGCGCGGGCGGTTGCCGGTGAGGCCGGGGTGCCCTTCTTCTCGATCAGCGGCTCGGAATTTGTCGAGATGTTTGTCGGCGTAGGCGCCGCCCGGGTGCGCGACCTGTTTGAGCAGGCCCGAAAATCAGCGCCGGCGATTATCTTTATCGACGAGTTGGACGCACTGGGCCGAGCCCGATCCGCCGCTGGCCTGGGCGGTAACGATGAGCGGGAGCAGACGCTCAATCAGTTGCTCGTGGAGCTGGATGGGTTTGACGTCTCCAGCGGCCTGGTGCTGCTGGCCGCCACCAACCGGCCGGAGGTGCTTGACCCTGCCCTGCTCCGCGCCGGACGCTTTGACCGGCAGGTTCTGGTCGACCGGCCGGACAAACTGGGCCGCATCGCCATTCTCAAGGTCCACATGAAAAAAATCCAGATGAATACGGATGTTGACCCCAGTCAAGTGGCCGATCTGACCACCGGTTTTTCCGGAGCCGACCTGGCCAACCTGGTCAATGAGGCGGCCCTGTTGGCCACCAGGAGGCAGGCCGCGGATGTCTGCATGGTCGATTTCACCCAAGCCATTGAGCGGATCATCGCCGGCCTGGAGAAAAAAAACCGGCTGCTCAACCCCAGGGAGCGGGAGATCGTAGCCTACCACGAGATCGGCCACGCCTTGACGTCCCTGGCTTTGCCCGGAACCGATTCGGTGTACAAAATATCCATCATTCCTCGGGGAATCGGCGCACTGGGGTATACCCTGCAACGGCCGACCGAGGATCGTTTCCTCATGACCAAGGAGGAACTGGAGCACAAAATTGCGGTCCTCCTGGGTGGCCGGGCAGCAGAAAAGCTCATCTTCAACCACTTGTCCACTGGCGCCTCTGACGATATCGCCAGGGCCACGGACATTGCCCGCAACATGGTCACCCGTTACGGCATGGATCCGGCCATCGGCTTTGTCGTCTACGAAGAAAACCAGCAGACCTTTCTCGGCCAACAACAAGGCCACGGCATCAACGGCTGTCAGATCAGCGACAGCACGGCCCACCAGATCGACGCCTCGGTGCGCAAGATCATTGATGACACCTTTGCCGTAGCCTACCGGATCATGGAAAACAACCGGGCGGTTCTGGAACGATGCGCCAAGGTATTGCTCGAAAAGGAAACGCTGCTCGAAAAGGAATTGGTCGAACTGACCGGAGATTTGCAGCGATAAGACAAAAAGAGCCGGAAGATTTTGCCTCTTCCGGCTCCGCAGTTCTTCTTGAAAAACGACGGTTACGAGGCTGCGGATTGCGGCAGAAAAGGATGCAGGTCCTGCTCGTAACGGGTGAGCACCCGGAAACCGTTTGCCTCCAAAGCGCCGATCGCCTTTTTCCCCTCCGCCCTGGCCACCCGAATCACCAGATGGGAGATGTCGGGACACCCCTGAACCGGCCAGCAAAAAAAGCTCTGGATATTGACACCTTCCTGTTTGAAGATGGAGGTGACATCGGCTAAGCGGCCGATACGGTCATCGACCAGAACCCCAAGACGCACACTCTCTTCGCCCATGCCAATGGCCTGCAGGAGCACGGCCATGACATCGGTGCTGGTGACGATGCCGACCAGGTTGTCGCCCGCCATGACCGGCAGCGAGCTGATGTTGTGGGATTGCATGATGGAGGCAGCCCGTTCGATGGTGGTTTCCGGGGTCACGGTCATCACCGTTTTCACCATCATCATACTCACCTCCACCTTCTGCAGGAGGTAGTGCAGTTCATGGGTGCTGAGCGAAGTGGCCGGCGAGGCCCAGTTTTGCTTCAAGTCGCGATCCGAGACGATGCCAACCAGTTTTCCTTTTTTATTGACGACCAGCAAATGGTCAATTTTGTGCGTATCGATACACTCACGGGCCTCGACCAAGGTGGTTTCCGGCGACACCGTGACCAGGTTGGTGTGCATGATTTGACCAATGTACATGGGTTCCTCCCGGGTTCAGGAATAGATCAACTGTCGTCCGCGCTGCTGTTTATTGACGCCGCAAGCAACCCGCCCCGCAGATGATGGCAAGGCATCATCCCCGGTCTCTATTCCTTACCGTCTGCCAGAGGCGAAGGGACAAAGACCTGCGACTTTTTGTTCCAGGCATACCTGCCAGCCATCCACAACTCCTCAATGGCCGTAAAATTGACCAAATTTTCGCCGGGAAGAGAGTAGGTTTCATAGGCCTTGCGGATCTCGCTGTCGCTGATGACGTAATCCTTGTCGCTGTCGGCCCAGTGATAGGGGGCGACAACAACCCGCTCCGACCCGCCGATAGCATCGCCGGCACTTTGCCCCTCCCGGGAGATGAGATCCCCGGAAATCCTAATTTCCTCTTCAGCCCGCAGTTTTTTCGCCGGTTCCACCAGATAAAGAAAGGCTGCCTTGCCATTGGTGAGCTTCCCGATCCATCGTGGATTCTTGCCGAATTGTTTGGGCGGCCCATCGGCGGAAGCCCCGACAGCCTCACCGTCACCCTGCAGCTCCTCCCGGATCAGCAGGGTATTCATGGTTTCCATCTCGCCTTTTACCTGAACGAGCACAGGGAATGGGCTATTGGGGGCGGTGTGGGTGGGCATGATCCGGACGGCATTGATGCCGGATCGGTTCACCAGCAGCACGATCGCCACAAGTGCAGCAACGGTCAGGAGAGCTCCGCAGACGGCGAACACCTTGCGACGGCGCGAACCAAAAGACCGAAAAATGCCGGTCGGTGCAGGAGGAGACGCTTCATCGGCCATGACCGGCTCAACTCTCGCCGGCACGTCGGCAACCGCACCTTGCCCCTCATCCTCCAACAATTCATCGAGAGAAACCTCCAGGGCCTCGGCCAGCTTTCTGGCGTTGTCCAGCTTGATCGAAGGATACCGGCGATTCTCCCATCGGGAGATGGTATCAGTGGTCACGCCCACGACCGTTGCCAGATACAGCTGGGTTAACCCCTTCTGCTCCCTGATCAACCGGATTTTATTGCCGTTGATATCAACGCTGCTGTTGTTCATGCAAATATCTTTACCACTGGATGAAAGAGAAGCAAAACAGACAGCCTCTTTTTTTCAGAACAAAGATTTTGAAGTTCCCCTTGCTCCAAATTGGCGCATTATAAGCGAAGCGGCGGATGAAAGCTACCCGCAGCACCAGGAAACGACCTTCTCCTTGCCCGGTCTCCCGATAACAAAAAAGGGCATTCCCGTAAGGAATACCCTTTAACCAACAAGGTTAACCGATTCGGCTGATCAATATCTGCTCAGATAGTTGTCCAACTCCCAATCAGTCACCGCCATACGGAAAGTATCCCACTCTTTTTCCTTGCCTTCAATATATTTGCCCAAGATATGGGCACCTAAGGCGTCCTTGGCGATCGGATTCGCCTTGAGCTCCTGAATGGCCTCATACAGATTGGCCGGCAGGCTGGCTATTCCGGCTTCCTCTTTCTCAGCAGCCGTCATCTCAAAGATATCGACATTGACCGAATCCGGTACCGGCAGGTTGTTTTTAACGCCGTCCAGACCGGAATTGAGCATCATGGCAAAGGCCAGATAGGGGTTACAGGTGGGATCCGGACAACGCACCTCGGTCCGGGTGCCCAGACCGCGGGAGGCCGGAATACGGATGAGAGCGGAACGGTTGGAGGCGGACCAGGCCACATAGACCGGAGCCTCGTAACCGGCGACCAGACGCTTGTAGGAGTTGACCAGCGGATTGGTGATCCCGGCGAACCCTTTGGCGTGCTTCATGATGCCGGCGATGTATTTGTAGGCAATCTCGCTCAATTGCAGCGGCCCTTTCTCATCGAAAAAGGCGTTGGTGCCATCGAGGTTGAACAGGGACTGGTTGGTGTGCATGCCGGAACCGTTGATACCGAACACGGGTTTGGGCATGAAGGTGGCGTGCAGACCGAACTCGGCGGCGATCGAACGAACAACCCACTTAAAGGTGACGGTGTTGTCGGCGGCGGTCAGGGCGTCGGCATATTTGAAGTTGATCTCATGCTGCCCCTCGGCAACTTCATGGTGCGAGGCCTCGATTTCAAAGCCCATGGCCTCAAGGGTCTGGATGATCTTACGGCGGCAGTCGATGCCGGAATCGTCCGGCTCGACATCGAAATACCCGGTGACGTCGTCGGTGACGGTGGTTGGTAATCCATCCTCGTCACGCCGGAACAGGAAAAATTCGCACTCGGTGCCGACGTTCATGGTATAGCCCATGGCCTTGGCATCGGCCAGGATGCGCTTGAGATTGTTGCGGGGGCAGCCGACAAAGGGGGTGCCGTCCGGTTTGTAGACGTCACAGATGATACGGGCGGCGTTGTTGCCGTCTTTTTCGCGCCAAGGCAGGACCACAAAGGTGTCGTAATCCGGTTTGAGATACATGTCGGACTCGTTGATGCGGACAAATCCCTCAATGGAAGAGCCGTCAAACATGATTTTGCCATCCAGGGCTTTTTCAATCTGGCTGCGCGGCATGGCAATATTCTTCATCGCGCCGAAAATATCGACAAACTGCAGGCGGAAGAAATTGACGTTCTTCTCTTTGATGATTTTCATTATCTCGTCACGGGTCATAACGCATCTCCTTATTCTTTGTGGATTCTGATTACCAACAAACTTCAGCCAGGGTCAGCAGACGCTGGGGAATCGGCTGGGTTTGCAGTGCTCCATAAGCCAACCGGTCAACCATGGGCATTCAGCTGAAACCGGCAACTGCAACAATACCAACATTGTCGTTCTCGCAGCGATATACAAACGACGTTCTTGAACATGGAAAAGATCCATATACGAACATAATAAACAGATACAGTACGAGAGTTGCGCCAGCAGGTCAACTACCAATAGGTGTTGGGGGTGTGGTTCGCGCTCTGGCCCCGGCTCTTGCGCAGGAGAATGGAGACTGGCGAATTAGGCTGCGTTGGCCTCAAGCGAGCTTTGGCTGATGATGGGTGGAGGCTGCGCTTACGTCGCGCGCGAAAGAGAAAGAAAAAGGCCGCCCCCTGTCGGGAGCGGCCTTGAACGCTTGCGCGAGGAATCCGGGATCAGCGGATAAACAGCATCTCCTGGTAGGAGGGTAGCGGCCACAGGTCGTCGGCCACTACGGACTCCAGAGCGTCGGCATAGCCGCGCACCGCCAGCATGGCGGGAAGCACCTTGTCGCACATGTACGTGGCGTGAGCTAGAGTGTCGCCGCCCTCGTGCGCCAGAAGCTTCTCCAGCTTGTCCACCTCGACCTGCATGGCACGCAACTTGGCGGTGACGTCCTCAAGGGTAGCCATCGTAAAGTCGTGACCGATGGCCTTGAGGCTGGCGCAGGTCTCAGCCAGCTGACCCTGGTAGCGCATGGCGGCCGGGAAGATCACGGTGCGGCCCATGCGGATCACCAGGTTGGCCTCAGTGGTGACGGTCTTGACGTACTGCTCCAGGTAGATCTCCTGGCGGCTCTTCAGTTCGGCCTCGGAGAGGACGCCATACTTGGTGAAGAGGGCCACCACATCCTTGCTGGTGAGCACCGGCAGGGCCTCGGGGGTGGTTTTCAGGTTGGGCAGTCCGCGCTTGGCCGCTTCTTTGTGCCAGGCTTCGGAGTAGCCGTCGCCATTGAAAATCACGGCGTCGTGCTCCTTCATGATCTTCTGGAGCAGCTTCTGGACGCCTTCGTTGAAATGGGTCTTGTTCACTTTGCCCAACTTCTCCAGTTCGGTTGCCACGTAATCAAGCGATTCCGCCATCATCGTGTTCAGGGCCACCTGGGCGCCGGCGATGGAGTGCGAGGAGCCCACGGCGCGGAACTCGAAGCGGTTGCCGGTGAAGGCAAAGGGGCTGGTACGGTTGCGGTCGCCCGGATCCATGGGCAGCGGCGGCAGGGTGTCGACGCCGATGTTCATGACGCCCTTCGTTTTGGACCCTTTGACCTCGCCCTTCTTGATCTGCTCGAAAACGTCGGTCAATTGCTCGCCCAGGTAGGCGCTCATGATGGCCGGCGGGGCCTCGTTGGCGCCCAGTCGATGGTCGTTAGAGGCGGAAGCCACGGTAGCGCGCAGCAGGGCGCCGTGCTTGTGCAGGGCGCGGAGGGCGGCGGCGCAGAACACCAGGAACTGGGCGTTGGAGTGGGGGGTGTCGCCCGGATCAAACAGGCAGCCCAACTCCGCGTTACCCAAGGAGTAATTGAGGTGCTTGCCCGAGCCGTTGATGCCGGAGAAGGGCTTCTCGTGCAGCAGGCAGATCATGCCGTAGCGCTTGGCCACGGTGCGCAGGGTGGTCATGACCAGCTGGTTGTGGTCGGTGGCCAGGTTGCCGGACTCGTAGATAGGGGCGATTTCGAACTGGCCGGGAGCCACTTCGTTGTGGCGGGTCTTGACCGGCACGCCCAGCTTGAAAAGCTCATGCTCGACTTCCATCATGAAGGAGAGCACGCGGCGGGGAATCACGCCGAAGTATTGGTCCTCGAACTCCTGGCCCTTGGCGGAAGGAGCGCCGAAGAGGGTGCGGCCGGCGATGAGCAGGTCGGGACGGGAAAACACGAAATTACGGTCGACCAGGAAATATTCCTGCTCAGGGCCGGCGTAGGAGCCCACGGGGAGCTTGGTGTTGACGCCGAAGAGACTCAGCACGCGCTTTGCCTGCTTGTTCAGGGCCTGGAGGGAGCGCAGCAGCGGCGTCTTCTTGTCGAGGGCCTCTCCGGTCCAAGAAACAAAGGCGGTGGGGATGCAGAGGAAGGTGCCGTTGGGATTAGCCAGGAGGTAGGCCGGGCTGGTGACGTCCCAAGCGGTATAGCCTCTCGCTTCGAAGGTGACGCGCAGTCCGCCGGAGGGAAAGCTGGAGGCGTCGGGCTCGCCCTGGATGAGCATCTTGCCGGAGAACTCGGCCATGGCACCGCCGTCACCGTCGGGGACCAGGAAGGCGTCGTGCTTTTCGGCGGTGAGGCCGGTCAGGGGGTAGAAGACATGGGTGAAGTGGGTAGCGCCCTTCTCTATAGCCCAGTCCTTCATGGCGTTGGCGACCACGTCGGCAAGGGAGGCGTCCAGTTTCTCGCCAAAGTCGATGGTTTTCTTCAACGACTTGTAAACATGCTTGGGCAGACGTTCCTTCATGATTTTGTCACTAAAAACGTTGGATCCAAACACATCGGTGGGTTTTGTTTCGCTGAAATTCAGGGGGGCATGGGATGGCTGGTAGTTGATGATTGCCGAAATGGCGTTCAGACGGGCCTCGATTCCACTCATAGTGCACGCTCCATAAAGGGTTGAAGATGATGATTGCTACAACTTGAAAGTTAATTTGTGCATTGATAAAAAAACCCGACCGTTGCCGGATACTGTTGCTCCTACGGGTGGCGCGACAAGTCGGCGGTTTCGGGTTCCGCCTCCTCCGCACCGATGATGTGCATGAGGGTCATGCGCACCTTGGCTATCACACTGGGATCAGACAATTTGTCTCCTGCCTGGGTTTTCACATAAAAAACGTCAATCAGCTGCTCGACTTCGGTGGCAATACGGGCCCGGTGAATGGTTAAACCGAAATCGGCCAAAGTCTGGGTCAATTGGTAGAGGGTGCCCCGGCTGTCGCCGCCATAGACCTCGACAAGGGTGTAGTGCTGCGAGGTCTGGTTCTCGATAATGACCTTTCGCTCCAACTGCTGCACCAGGCGGGCGCTGCCATAGTTTTGGGGTTGGGTCCGCTCATGGAGTTGGTATCCGACATCGAGACGGTAGTTGACCGCCAGATTCAGATCCCGCTCCACCGCCGGCCAATCCATTTCTTCAAAACTCCGCGTGAAGGCCGGGGTAACCTCGAGGGTGTCAACCACCGTGCCGTCCGGCCAGGTGAAGATCTGCGCCGACAGGACCGTCAGATTGTGCAGGGCAAGCACACCGCAAAACTTTGCCAGCAAGCCGACCTTGTCTGGCCCCATGATCAACAAAAGCCAGGATCTTCCACTCGGCTCCGGAAAGAGCAACACCTGCTGTTTGAGGCGAGCCGCCTTGTCCGTGTGTACCCGAAGGTGCTGCAACACGGCCTCCAGACTGAAACTCAGCAGATAGTCGGCGGGCAGACTGTGGATATCAATCCGGGTCGGCTGCCCGTCCAGATGTGCTAAAATTTGATCCCGCAGCCAGCTGACCCCTTGCTCGTCCCCCTCCGGTTCGCCCCCTGCAACATGACAATTGGCACCGAGACAGGCCTTAATGCTTAGATACAACTCCGACAGCAGGCTGGCTTTCCAGTCCGACCAGGCAGATGGCCCCGTTGCCTTGGAATCGGCGATGGTCAGCAGGTACAACATGGTCAGGCGCCCAGCATCGCCAATCAGTTCTGCTGCCTGCCGGATGAATTCACGGTCGCTGAAATCGCGCCGCATCGCGTTTTCCGGCAAATACAGATGGTGACGAATAAGAAATTGCAGGGTCTCACAGGACTCTTCCGACAGTTGCAAACGACCGCCGATGGTGGCGACCATTGCCGCCCCGAGCACCGAATGGTCGGCCCTCTTACCCTTGCCGATGTCATGGAGCAGTGCAGCCAGATAGAGGACTTCCATTTCCTTGATCTCAGCAAACAACTCCGGGTTGCTCTTTCGCAGGGAACTCAACTCGGCCACAGCCTGCAACTGGTGCCGGTCGACGGTATAGAGATGATACAAATCATGCTGCGCCAGCGATTCCACCCCGGCGAATTCAGGGATGTAGCGCGTCAGCAACCCCGTCGACAGCATGGCTTCGAGGACCGAAAAAATGGTGTCGACCTGGGTCAACAATTCAAAAAAAACCTTGGCCACCCTTTTTGAGGATCGGAAACGATCATCCACCAGGGATAAATGACTGGCTACGATCTGCCGGGTGCGATGATGGAGAGGCAAACCCGCTCGCCCCGCCTGGAGAAAGAGCCGCATCAGAAGATGGGGCCGTTCTGCCAACTCTTCCAGCGAGGTCAACCGCACCGTGCCGCCGCGAATAATAATGGAGCGCTCCAGTTGTTGCTCCACCACTGAGCCGCTGGTCAAGCCCAAGACTTCGTGCACATGCTCAAAGAACAAATCCGTGACCATGGAAACCGTCTGCAGATGGGTATAGACATCACGCATGAAATGCTCGACCCCCAGCAGGCCGCCCTTGTCCCGGTAATCAAAGGCCGCTGCGGTCTCCTGCTGAAACTCGAAGATCAGGTGATCGTTTTTCCGGCGGCAGAACAGGTGCAGCCGGTTTCGGATCTTGATCAGCATGGACCAGGCCTCCTCAAAGGCCTTACGGTTGGCGGCTTCCAGCATGCCTGAGGACTGCACGGCATCCAAATCCTGCAGACCGAAAACCCCTTTGGCGACCCAGCACATGGCCTGGATGTCCCGGAGCCCTCCTTTTCCTTCCTTGATGTGGGGTTCCAGCAGATAGGTGTGGCTACCGTATTTCTGCCAGCGCTCCAATTTGAAGGTCTCCATGGTCCGGACAAACTCATGGCGACGGCCGTCAAAAACCTTTTTGGTGTACCGCGTTCGCAACTCGTCGAAAAGCACTGGGGAGCCGGCGATCAGCCGTGCATCCAGCAGAGCCACCTGAAAATGAAAATCGTCTAGGGCAAACTGTACCGCATCCTTGACACCGCGGACACTCTGCCCCACTTCGAACCCTTCATCCCACAGCGGGTAGAGCAGAGCCTCCGCCACCCCCTGCATCGACTTTTTCGACCGCCAGTCGTGCAGCAGCAACAAATCGATATCCGAATAGGGATAGAACTCGCGCCGGCCATATCCTCCCAAGGCAATAACCGCGATGGAACCTCGTGCCTTGTGCACCGCCGGAGCAGTGTTAAACCGTTCAGCGATGAATTCGTCGACCAGCGCGGCCGAGCGATGCAATATCTCCTGGCCGCTGAGCCCCTGCCGCCATGCCTCGACCAGTGCTTCCTGTTGCTGCCGCAACATCGATGGCATCAAACCGCCTCGCTACCTGTCTCCCCGGTCCGGACCCGAACAACCCTTTCCACCGGCAGAACGAAGATCTTGCCGTCACCGATTTTCCCGGTTCTCGCCGCGGAAAGGATAGTCTCGATCACCTGATCGACCTGTTCATCCTGTACAATGATGTCAAGTCTAATTTTTGGTATGAAATCGACCACATATTCAGCGCCCCGGTAGATTTCCGTATGCCCTTTCTGCCGTCCGTAGCCCTTAACCTCGGAGACCGTCATCCCTTTGATGCCGATCCCGTTCAAAGCATCCTTCACTTCATCGAGCTTAAAAGGTTTGACGATTGCTTCTATTTTTTTCATGGCACACTCCTCCCCTACATTCCGTTCGATCCAGACCGTTGATTGCCAGGCAGACTTTCGACTTTAATTGTACGCTGTTTCCGAATGTTCGGTATAGTCGAGGCCTTGGTGCTCGGCCTCTTCGCTGATCCGCAGTCCCATAGCGACTTGCACGCCTTTGAGGATAATCCAGCTGACGACAAAGGCATAGACACAGACCACCCCGACACCAATAAGCTGAGCCCATAACTGGGCACCGTTTCCGGCCAGCAACCCATCTACCCCGTTCGGATTTGCGGCTTTGGAGGCGAAAACACCGAGCAGAAGGGTGCCGGTAACCCCGCCCACTCCATGAATGCCGACTACATCGAGGGAATCGTCGAACTTATATTTACTTTTCAAGTTGACAGCCAGATAGCAGACAACTCCCGCGATCAACCCTATAAAAATAGCAGCGTTCGGTCCGACAAAACCTGCGGCCGGTGTGATGGTGGCAAGGCCTGAAATGGCGCCGGAAGCCGCTCCCAGAGTGGTGGGTTTACCCAATTTAATCCACTCCATCACCGTCCACATGGCCATCCCCGACATCCCGGCAAGATGGGTGGAAACAAAGGCCGTGGCCGCCACCTCATTGGCCGCCAAAGCACTACCGCCGTTGAAGCCGAACCAACCGAACCAGAGCAAACCGGTGCCCAGCATGGTCATGGGCAGATTGTGCGGCATGAAATTGGTCTGCCCGTATCCCTTGCGCGGCCCGATAACTATTACCGAAGCCAGGGCGGCAGCTCCGCAGGTCGCGTGAACCACCAAGCCGCCGGCAAAATCGAGCACACCCAGTTTGGCCAGCCAACCGCCGCTGCCCCAGATCCAATGACAGACAGGGTTGTAAACAAAAATAGCCCAGAGCAAGCTGAACACGACAAAGGCGGGAAAGCGAACCCGCTCGGCAAAAGCGCCGGCGATCAGGGCCGGGGTAATCACGGCAAACATGCACTGGTAGATCATGAAAACGGAGTGAGGAATAGTGGTCGCATAGGTGGCGCTCGGGGCAGTGCCCACCCCTTTCAGGGCCAACCAAGACAAATCGCCGATCAGACCATTGATATCGGGGCCAAAGGACATGGAGTATCCGATGTAAACCCACTCCAGCGAAATGAGCGAGATCAGAATCAGACTCTGCATAATAGTGCCCAGCGCATTCTTGCTCCGCACCATGCCGGCATAAAAGAGAGCCAAGCCGGGCGTCATCAACAACACCAACCCTGCCGCCGCCAGAATAAATGCCGTGTCCGCACCATTAATCATCTTCACCCTCTCGGTGTAAACAAATTTGTAAATTAAGATCTATTTAGCCTAACAAGGAAGGTATGTTTTCCCCTCCTCAATATCCAAAAATTTACTGATCTGTCTTAAAAAAAATCACATTCCCGGATAGATAACAATCGGAGACACACACATGCCCTCTCGAGCTCACGCCCCTCGAAAAGCTCGCGACCGACAAACCGACAAGACCCCGGGGAGCATGCGTCTCCGCAGACAACGTTTTACAAAAAACGGGCCATTATTCACAGACAATGATAACTTAATAAAACAACAAGAGAAAATTAAAAAAGAGCAGGGATCACATTTGGAGAAATATACATTTTTGAAAATTTCAGATAACTATAGAACAAAAATGTCGGCCGACGATTTGCTGGATCCCCAATTTGACAAACGGAAATCCGGGAGGTACACTTTTTTTTGCGAGGCGTTACAATTCAAGGCGGCAAAGTAATCTTACGCCCTACCGCGAGTGACGACGCCGATAGCAGCACATACAAGTTCGTGAAAGGTTGTGAAACACGCAACGTGCCCCCATATCTTGCACACAGGAACAAGAATGACCACAGAACGCAGACGATATATTCGCCCGGAATCACTTAATTTACTGGATTATCTTATTGTGGACGAGCAAGGGCGGCCAAGTGAATATTCCATGGCTCGAACCTTGAATGTGAGCAAGGGCGGGATATTAATGGAGACACACATACCGCTGCCCAAGGGGCAGCAGGTGATGATAACGTTAGGACTCAAGGAGCAACTGATTGATGTGATGGGCAGGATTGTTTACACGTCCAACTCATCTGGCCGGCACGAAAACGGAATTGAATTCTTCCATGTCTCCGACAACGACAAACGCGTGCTCGATAATTATGTTACTGCTTTTCACAAGCTACATGCCGGAGACATTGCCCATTTTCCCATGCCGTCCATCCAGAAGGATCTCCTGTAAGGGGTGCTGCCCTGTCCCCTCCCCCGAGCTCGTCACTCCGGAGCTCGGCCATATTCGTCATCAAATCTGACTATATCATCCTCGCCGAGATAACTGCCGATCTGTACCTCGATGAGCTCAAGAGGAATCACTCCGGGGTTTTCCAGGCGGTGCACCGTGCAACTCGGGATATAGGTTGCCTCGTCTTCCTTGAGCAGAATAGTTTGCTCGCCATTCTGCACCTTGGCTGTTCCGGAAACAACCACCCAGTGTTCATGCCGATGGTGATGCATTTGCAACGATAATCGCGCCCCCGGATTAACCGTGATCCGTTTGATCTGGAAACGTTCCTGCATTTCCAGGGTGGTATAACTTCCCCAGGGACGGAAGACGGTACGATGCACATGGTACTCGCCCCGCTTGTCTTTTTTCAGCTTATCGACGATCTTTTTAACATCCTGGGACCGATTCATGGGCGCCACCAGCACGGCATCGGCAGTTTCGATCACCATGGTGTCGTGCAGACCAATCGCCGCCACCAGGGTATGCTCGGCGCGGATCAACGAATTGTGGACATCCTCAAGCAAGACATCCCCGCGTACCGCGTTTCCCTGCCCATCCTTTTCACTGACCTCCCAGAGCGCCAGCCAAGAACCGATGTCGTTCCAGCCGAGATCGGCCTCGACCACAGCCGCCTTTGATGTCTTTTCCATGAGGGCGTAATCTATGGAATCCGATGGACAGTTGGCCATGGCCTCACTCCCCAATCGAAAAAACAGCCCGTCCACCTTACCCGTGCCGACCGACTGGGCCATGCACTCGACAATGGCAGGCGCGTGGACCTGCATCTCCGCCAAGAGGGTGTCGGCAGTGAAGGCGAACATGCCGCTGTTCCAGAGATAGTTGCCGCCGGCAAGATAGCGCTCGGCGGTGGCCAGATCGGGTTTTTCCACAAAACTCTCAACCGTGCCACCTTGCCCCTTGGCGATATACCCGTACCCTGTTTCCGGATGATCGGGCACAATGCCGAAAGTGACAACCTGCCCCTGTTGGGCCAGCAGCACCGCCTCGCGGACCGCCTGCGCAAACTCTTTGGGTTTGACGATCAGATGATCAGCCGGCAGCACCAGGAGCACATCCCCGCCCCGGCCCAGACTGCTCACATAGGCAGCCGCCCCGCAAATGGCGGGTGCGGTGTTTCTGCCGCACGATTCCAGCAGAATGCAAAAATCACGATAGAGCCCGAGTTCTTCCACCTGGGTTTTAGCCAGGAAGCGGTGCTCCTCACCCACCACGAGAATGGGGGGCAAAGCATCCTCGAGCGCAGCAACCCGTTGCACCGTGGTCTGCAGCAGCGACAATTCGCCGGTCAGACTGATCACCTGCTTGGGATAGAGTTCCCGTGAAAGCGGCCAGAGCCGGGAACCAGTGCCACCCGCCAAAATAATCGGTTGAATTGCCATCAGCGCACCTCAAGTATTCTTCCTGTTAACAAAACGTTCGTTCGGGTTATGACCGGATCAACTGCAACAGCTCGTCGGTTTTCCGCTGTAAAAGCACGTGGTCACAACGGGTTTCGACATTGAGCCGCAACACCGGCTCAGTATTTGATTTTCGCAGGTTGAAACGGTAGTCGGGATATTCGATGGAAATACCGTCGGTCGTGTCCCGGGCGCCATCTGCATACAGCCGTTCAATTTCGGCGATAACTGCGTCGGGATCCCGCACCTTCGAGTTGATCTCGCCGCTCACCGGGTAGGCAGCCATGCGTTCGTCACAAAACGTTGACAACCTGGCACCTGAAAGGCTCATCAGCCGGCAGACCAGCAGCCAGGGCAGCATACCCGAGTCACAGTAGCCAAAATCGCGAAAATAATGATGGGCTGACATTTCGCCGCCGTACACCGCATCAAGAGCCCGCATGTTTTCCTTGATAAAGGCATGCCCGGTCCGAGTCAGGACTGGTTTACCCCCCGCCGACAGAACCATTTCCCGGGTGTTCCAAACCAGGCGAGGATCGTGCAGAATCGTCGCGCCGGGATGTTGCCGGAGCATGGCGGTCGCCAGCAAGCCGACAATATAATACCCCTCGATGAAGCGGCCGGTCTCGTCATAGAGGAAACAACGGTCAAAATCGCCATCCCAGGCAATGCCGAGATCGGCGCCGTGCTCTCGCACAGCCCTGGCGGTGTCCTCCCGTTTCTCAGGAAGCAGGGGATTGGGAACACCATTGGGAAAATGGCCGTCGGGCTCATGGTTCAGGCGGATGAATTCAAACGGCAGATAAGGCGCCAACAGATCAACAATCGGTCCGGCACAACCATTGCCGGCGTTCACCACCAACTTCATTGGCCGCATCGCCCGGCAATCAACAGTGGCCAGAAGATGGTTGATGTAGGCTTTTTTGTTAGCAGCTTGCGTGCAGTTGCCCCTTCTCGGCGCCACGTGGCCCATCACGGATTGTACCCATCCGGCATCACCGGCCATGCGGGCAATCTCGACGAGACCGCTATCGCTGGAAACCGGTCGGGCCTCACGCTGGACGATTTTCATACCGTTATATTCGGCCGGGTTATGGCTGGCGGTAATCATAATGCCGCCCTCCACACCAGCCGCAGCCCCGCTGAACACCGCGTGATACACCTCTTCTGTTCCACAGAGGCCGATATCAATGACATCAACACCTTGCGCCAGCAGGCCGGCGATGATCGTCTCGGCAATGATGGGGCTAGTTAACCGCATATCCCGGCCCACGACCACTGTATGAACATCGCAGAACCGGGCAAAGGCCAGGGCTATTCGCAGGGCGATGTGCTCGTCGAATTCATCGGGAATTTTGCCGCGGACATCGTAGGCGGTGAAACAGGAGAACGGAATGCTCATAGTCGCAGTGTATGGGGATGATTTTGGTGAACGCCGATCGCGTTACTGCTGCGTCGGCTTGGCCTGCTCATTCTTCTTTTCTAATAATTTCCCCGGCAGCAGTTCATTGAAAATGGCCGGCTCCTTCTGCACAAAGTATGTGCGCAGGCGGGGATCATCAATAAATGAGCGCAACAATTCCGAGCCCTGCTTCAGATAGGGTGAGCTGTAGGATTTGCGTAATAAATCGTTGGTTGTCGAAAGACTGGAAGCCAGCAGCATATAGAGCAGGGAGGCGACCACCGCCGCTTTGACGCCACCGAGAGCAAGGCCGGAAAGCCTGTCCAGCCATCCAAGCAGAGTGATTTGCAAAAACCGATGCAGCACTTTGCCGATCAAGGTAAAGACAAGGGCAGCGGCAAGAAAAAGAATGGCAAAGCTGACGAGGAAGGTTACCTTCGGATTGTCGACAAATTTTTCGGTCCAGGGCAGAATTCTATCCGCATACTGACCGGCCAGATAGTAGCCCCCCACCAGAGCAAAAAAAGCGGCCAACTGTCGAACAAACCCTATCCACGCGCCTCGCAGGAAAAAAATTAGAAAGAGGAAGGCGACCAGAAAATCGAAATAGGTCAAATCATTGAGTGTTGGCATATAAAAGTGAACAAGACAGTGAGAAAAAAGAAACGAACCCCTAACCGGCGACCGCTGCCGCCAGGTGCATCTTCATCGTGCCCGGGAACCGGATCCACGGAGATCCTGCAGCCAAGGGCGGATGGATTATACCGGATTCATGGGTCATGACAAGCATTTGTCCGAAATATATCCCGAAAACCTGCCAACCTCTTTTCACCGGCATGGACAGATCGGCCGCACGCTGGCACCCCCTTGCACCGGCCCACTGTCGCCTTGCCCTCCTGGATCTGGATACGCTGCAACCCCTGATCGAACAAGCCGAGGCGCTCAGTTTTCTTACCACCCTGCTCTCACCGGCCGAAACTGCGCTCTTCCGGCGGTTCCGCTATGCAAAGCGGCGACTGGAATGGTTGGGCGGGCGCCTCGCCGCCAAACACTGCCTGCATGAACTCCTCAACGAAGTCGCATCAGGTCCGCAATTGTATGACACCTATTCCATTCTGCCCGATACCCATGGCCGCCCTCATTTGGCAAAACCGCTGACCGAGTACCCTGCAGCCTCCATTTCCATCTCCCACAGCCGAGGATACGCAGCCGCCCTGGTGCACCAGAGAGGTGACTGCGGTATTGATATTCAACTGAAAACCCCGAAGCTGGCCTCGGTTCAGGAGCGATTTACATCAGACGAAGAACTGCGCCTGCTCCACCCGATCACGGATCATCTCACCCGACTGGGTCTGCTCTGGGCAGCTAAAGAAGCAATCAAAAAATGCCTGCTTGCCGATCACCCTTCTTTTTTCGGGACAATCAAGCTGACCAATGCCAAGTACGAACCAAGCGAAAGAATCTGGACGGTGCAGTGTCGCCTGACGCATCCCGCTGCTCATTCGGCCACGGTTCGAATAGCTGAACATGATGAGTATCTCATCGCCTGTGCCTCCGGAGAACCCAATGCCTGAATTGCCGGAAGTGGAAGTCACCCGTCGGGGATTACTGGCAGATCTGCCCGGCAGAACAGTTGTCCATATCTCCTGGAGCGGACACCGTTTGCGTGCAGCGATTCCATGTCGGCTTCTTCAGGAGCACATTCTTGGCCGGGAAATTCTCACGATTGATCGCAGGGCGAAGTATCTGCTACTGAGAATGGTGGGGGGCTCGGTCCTGGTCATCCACCTGGGAATGACAGGTAAGCTTGCTTTGGTCGGGAGGGATACCGCACCCCACAAACACGACCATCTTGTGCTGTCGCTGGATAGCGTCAGGGATTTGCGCTTGAATGACAGCCGCAGATTCGGCGCCCTTATCGTCTGGCCGGCAGCGCATGCCGAGGCACAGGAACGCGAGTTTTCCGCCAAGGAAGGCATCGAACCTTTCGGCTTCGAGTTCAACACTGAACACCTGCTCGACCTCGCGGGCAAGAGAAAGACGCCGGTCAAGTCCCTGCTCATGAATGCTCGGCTTGTCGCTGGTATCGGCAACATCTACGCCAACGAGATCCTGTTCGCCGCCCGAATCCATCCCTTAACACCGGCCAACCGATTGGCGGGCGAGGAGTGGCAGAGAATAATAATCGAGGGCAGGCGAATTTTGCAGCAGGCCATTGATGCCGGCGGCTCCACCATTGCCGATTTTCTCGGCGCCAGCGGCAACCCCGGCTATTTTCAATTGCAATTCAAGGTTTATGGCCGCAAGGATTGCCCCTGCCCGCACTGTTCACAACCCATCGTCAAAACAACTCTGGCAGGGAGGGCCACCTATTTTTGCCCTTCCTGCCAGACCTTGCCCAACCGCTGTCGCCCTTAAGCAACAACCCTTCCCGTTGACTTCACGTTGTTTCTTTAAATATCACTTTTTAATGTTTCCCAATTGCGACAGCATCCCTCACTATTAATCCTTATACAAAGAAGGAACAATGTGATGCCGGTTGAGCAGTTTATAGAAGTCCGTTCGGTTGCGCTGGGCCAGCCGGGCGGCCTGGGAAACGTTACCCTGCGTTGTTTGCAGCAACTGGATGAGATATTGCTGCTCGAACTGTCTTCTTGCCTCAGACAGGGGCAATATTTTCTTCTGGTGTTGCTTTATAGCGTCATAAAGCAAATCCTCGGTAATCAGCGATGAGGTTGCCAAGGCAACAGCATTCTCCACCACATTATACAGTTGCCTGATGTTTCCCGGCCACTGGGCCTCAACAAGAATCTTCATCGCCTCTGGCGTGAACCGCTTCTCCTGCCCGTCATTTTTTTCGGTGAGAATGGTCACAAAATGTTCAGCCAGCAGCGGAATATCTTCCTTGCGCTTGTGCAGGGGAGGTAATTCCAGGCTGACCACGTTCAACCGGTAAAAAAGATCCTCACGGAATGTGTTATCTAGGATAGCTTCTTCCAGGTTTTTATGGGTCGCCGAAATGATGCGCACATTCACCGACACCGGTCGGGAACTGCCCACCGGGCGTATCTGTCGATCCTGAAGAACCCTGAGCAGCTTGACCTGAATGTGCAGCGGCATGTCGCCGATTTCATCAAGAAAAAGGGTGCCGTTGTCCGCTGATTGAAATAGACCGGCGTAGCTTTTCACGGCTCCGGTGAACGACCCTTTGACATGCCCGAACAACTCGGATTCGAGCAAGGTCTCGGGGATCGCCGTGCAGTTGACCGGAATAAAAGGTCCCTTTTTGTAATTACTGGCCTTGTGAATGGCAATGGCCAGCAATTCCTTGCCGGTGCCGCTCTCGCCCCGGATGAGCACGGTGGAATCGGTTTCGGCGACCAGTTTGACCCGGGAAAGCAACTCCTCCATGATGGCACTCTGACTGATAATTTCCTGCCGCCACTCTTCCCGGTTTTCCGAGGCATCGCCGATCCCACCTCCGGTCGCCTCAATAGCCTTTTCTATTTCCTGCAAGAGCGTCGCCCCTTCGATCGGTTTGGTCAGAAAAGAAAAGACACCCTGCCTCGTCGCATCCACCGCTTCGGGAATAGAACCGTGGGCAGTGATGATAATGACGGGAACCGATTTATTCAAATTACGGATCGCCTCGAACAGGGCCAGGCCGTCGATTCCCGGCATCCGCAGATCGGTCAGGACCACATCGGGCTTGAAGGCGGAAAAAGTTGCCAGAGCCTCTTCTCCACTGGCGGCAACCGCGACTTTATAATTCTTACTTTCAAGGCGCAATCTCCACAGGCGAAGCAGATCTGTTTCATCGTCGACCAGAAGTATCTTATGTTGACGCCCCATGTTACCGCTCCCTGTTCTTGATTATACTTTCAATGTTTTTCAGCTGTTCTATCTGTTTTTGCAATTCTTTGATTCGCGCCTGATCGTTGGAGGCACCTTTTTCCAGTACCTCGTTGCGCTCCAGCAATTCCTTGTTTTCCGCCTCCAACCCATCTTTTTCATCGAGACTTTTATTGCTGAGCGCCCATTTACCTATCTTTTCCCGATCGATTCGCTGCATCAGTATATGGACACCTTGAAGGCCTGAAGCACTCTCTGGGTGCGCCTTGATGTACAACGAGAGCGCATCCATCCCATCCTTGAACTGCTTATAGGAGGCGTACTGATGCAGACTCAAGCAAATCAGCCTGAGCACCTCACTATTCTCATCGCGAGCAGCATTGGCAAAAGCCGTTTTGTAAGCGCCATTAAACGTTTGGCGGGACATCTTTCGCTCACCTGCAAGGCAGGATAGAATCGTATCGGCGTCCGTTGCCTGCACGACAATTTTTTCCTTTGGTTGATCCGCCGCCTTTCTATTCCCGGCACAACCACTCATCAACAAAGCAGACAGGACAACCAGAACAAGAGACAACGTTTTCATTTCACTACTTCCTTCGTACATGGCAGGGTGACCTCAAAACGTGCCCCATGATCACTGGGCAACAATCGAAGCGTACCGCCGCAATTTTGAATATATTCCTTACTGACTGCAAGCCCCAGACCAGAGCCCTTAACAACGGACCGATTTTTCTGTCCCCCTTGGAAAAAAGGCAGGAAAATTTGCGAGCGATCTTCTTCGCTGATGCCCGGCCCCGTATCCTCAACAACAAGATGCAGGGTATTTGCCTTTTTTTTCATGAAGATGCCGATTTCGCCATTATCCGGGGTGAACTTCACTGCATTGGCCAGCAGGTTGTCGACAACTGTCTTCAACTGTTTCAGGTTGCCGTTTACGCTCACCGGAAGCAGTTGAGTTGTTAGATTGATGTTTCTGGCGAGCAGGGCGTTGCGATGGTCTTCGGCAACATCAACAAGCAGGGCGTCCATGCGAATATCCTGCATATCCAGCGGTACTTCCTTGGCTTGCGCCATGTTGAAATCCAGGATGTTTTGAATGAGCTTCTGCAATTTGTTGCAATTGCTGTCAAGGATGCCCACCACTTCAGCTTGATTATCGCTCAAAGGGCCTACCAATCCATCTTTGAGCAATCCGGCACCTTCCTTAATGGAAGACAGGGGCGTCTTTAATTCATGGGAAATATGGGCTAGCATCCTGACTTTTTCCCGATCCAAGGTGTTGAGCCGTTTCCTCAACCAATCAAGCTTGGCTCCTATCGATTCGAGATCGCGAGGACCGGAAACAACAATCGGCGTGGCAAAATCGCCCTCGCCCAACCGCTCTATCCCCCTGTCCAATTGACTCACCGGCTTATTGATCAACGAAATAAAAAGCACCACTAACAGCACGCTGAAGCCGATCAAGCCCGACACCTGCCAAACCAGGGTGTTTTTGTTGTTTTGCACCTGTTCCTTGAGGATATCCACCTCTTGAATCATCAGGGCGTTACTCAGACGCTCCAGTTGCGAAACAATCGCACCGATTTCACTGTAGCCGCCAAGCGCGGCCTCCTGTTCGCTTTTCTTCCTAACAGGATCTCCGGAAGCGTTCGTCAAGGCCGTGACCAGAAAACGCTCCTTGGCCTGTAATTGTGCAATCAGCGGGGCCAATTCGTTTTCCGAATTGAGACCGGCAAACTGGTGAAGCAGATCCTCCACTTCCAAATGCCGGCCGTTGACATCTTCCAAGTGTTCTGCCTCACCCAACACTGCGTACAATCGCGCTGCCCTTTCCTGGCGGTGAAGTAAATCGGCGACCTTCCGGCAACTGTCAATTCTGCCGGCCGACCGAAACACAGCCACCGCACCCTGCTGCACCAAGCCATCAAGAATCTGGATAGAACTGACCAAGGCCACGATCAAGGGTAAAGCAACAAAGATAAAACCAGTCAGTAACAAGGAAAAAAAGGAACGCGGACGATATAATCGATTCACAACACCTCACTTGCTGAGATAGACATAATCAAGGTACAGCACTTGAGGCTGGGACTGCTGCACCACAAAGAGACCGAATCCCTCAATATGCTCCATATCCATTGCTCGTCCCTTGGGGGCATTTTTCACTTTCTCCATGGAAATAATGAGATCATTCCACCCATGCGCAAGAGTAAATTGCTGATTGAAACGATCATTGAACTCCATATCATGTTCTTTATGATGGACATCATGAATGCGGCTATTAATGATAAACCCGGCAACCTGAGGATTATAAACACTGCAGCGCAGCGTCTGATAGCCGCGCCAGTCGTGGGGAAAATAAAAAAGAGCAATCCCGGAAAACTTAGCGGTGGACAACTGTACCCGAACCGCTTTCTGACCGTGTCGAACTATTTCACTTTCCTCTCGAAATTGCTGGACATTGACCCATCGGTCTCGCTCAAAGGGTGTTTCGAAATCCGAGAGAACCGGAAACTGCCGGGCAGCCCGGTATTCGTCAATCAATGACCTACACAATGGCCAGACAGCAATGGTCAGCAGAACCAACACACCACCTCTGAGCATGTTGCGTCTGCAGCAATCTCCAAAAAGCGACGGGCGGATAAAAAATGCATACGCCGTCAAGCAACCCAATTGATTGCGGAGCACATCGCCTATATCGGGGGAGCGATTGCCACTGAACATTTGCAAGAATTCCACCAAGAACCCAAGAATAAAAACAAAAAAGAAAAGGGAGAGGAAAAACGAGAAAGGGGAACGGGCGAACTTTTTCTTCCCCAAAACATTGTGAAGCCACAAGGAAAACAACAGAAAAAAAAGAATATGCCCGAGATCCCAGGCCGACTGGAAGGATCGTGTCGAATAATAGCCCGGCCCGCCCCAAAAAAAGAAGGGGAGACCAATCAGCAGGAAAACACTAAGAAAAGCAAAGGAGAGGCTCGCCTGTCGACCCGATTCCGTCATTTTCCTTTCCTTGGAGTTGTCCGCCGAATCAGGAAATATATCCCTGTTCTTCCAGATAAAGCATTATTTCCTGAACAGCCTCGGCCGGTGTCATCGTGCTTGTATCAATGGTTAATTCCGGATTCACCGGCGGAATATAGGGATCGGAAATGCCGGTCACACCCCGGATCAACCCTTTCCGCGCCTTGGCATACAGCCCCTTGCGGTCCCGCTGTTCGCACACTTCAAGGGGCGTCGACACATAAACCTCGATATACCCACCATAACGGCTGATCAACTCACGGTTTGCCGTCCTTGATGATTCATAAGGGGCGATCGGTGCACACAGAGCAATCCCGCCATTCTTGGTAATCTCGCTGGCGACAAAACCTATCCGGGTGAATATCCAGACAGATCGGCATGGGCCAAACCGCGCCATCGGCAAGACGCATATTCTCCAGAAACTGGACGTAATCACCTTGATCGAGAAATCCGCCCAAAGGATAGAAACCTCGATTCAGGAGCAATTCGAGATCGCAAAGTTGACGGCTGTTCAAATCAATCGAGAGTAATCCAACCGCCTCATCCCGTAAAAGTTCCGCCCGACGGAAATGAACGATGAGGCTTTCAGAATAATCGGTTGATAAAAAGGTAGACATACGCATTCCCCCGTGAGGAGCCGAAAAAAAATGAGCAACCGCCAATTGCCCCAAAACCGTTGCAGCACAATTTCTTTCAGGAAAGAGAACCACAACATTAAAGAGTTGCGTTAATTTTCTCTTTGACATTCTCCGCAGCTTTTACATACCATTGAGCCAAGCAGGACTTACCGACTTCCCCTTACCCCCACCAAAGGAGGCACCATGAAAAAGTTGTACCTGACCCTCATTCTCATTCTCTTTTTAGCGACAGCCGCTTTTGCCAAGGTCAACATTAACACCGCCAACGTTGATGAACTGGCAAAACTCAACGGGATCGGCAAGGCGAAAGCAGAGGCCATTGTTGCCTATCGCGCCACCAACGGCAACTTCACGACTATTGAAGATCTCGCCAAGGTAAAAGGGATCGGCGATAAAATCATTGAAAAAATC
>JBBQCO010000026.1:0-33384 GCA_038318785.1 Desulfobulbales bacterium
CCCTGATCCTCGGCGATGGTGATATTGCGGCTGGAGATGGCGCACCAGGTGTTGAGATCAAACGACGGGGCCGTGCCCCAGGCCGGGCAGCAGGAAGCGCCCTGCAGATCCACCGGTTCTATGCCGAGCACCGGAAAGATCTTGCGAAACGACTGCTCAATGTCCGGCGCCTTGAGCGGGATGTTGCATCCGAGATATAAGCCGATTTTTTCCATGAATCTCTCCTCAACTTAAAAAAGTCCCAACTCGCCCATGGGGCTGTTGCTGATCAGCGTTTGGATTTCCTTTTTGGCCAGCTCGTCAAAGGCCGAGGTCGGGGTTTCTTCCGGCAGACCGACCCTCTTCCTGGCCTCCCTGGGGTCGGTATAGACGGCATGTCCGGTCTCAAACAGGTTCATCTGGCTGGTGATGGAACTGGTCGAAAAGGCCAACTGGTTCGCCTGGTAGCGGCGGAAGGCAAAGACAACCTCCTGGGGCCGCACATCCTGCGGACAAACCTCGGTGCAGCGATTGCAGGCCTGGCAGCCCCAACTGGATGAGTCTTCGATGATTTCCTCCAGTTGTCCGTTGAGCAGATGGCGGATCAAATTCCGGCAGAGCAGTGGAAAACCGGCCTTTACCCCGGGACAAACCGCCGAGCAGGCTCCGCATTGGATGCACTTGAGGATGTGCTCGCCGCCGTACCCGATGATGGTGGTGACGGCCTCGTCAATTTTGTTCTGATCTATTATCATTGTCTGGTCCCTCCTACGCCGTCAAGGCCTCGATCTGCGCGAAAATTTGCGATTCTTCGTATCCATGCAGGACAATCGCCCCCGAAGGGCAGGCCGAGGTGCAGACACCGCACCCCTTGCAGGCCGACATTTCGATCTGCGCCCTGGGCCTGTCCGCATAGGTGATCATGTTGATGGCGTGATATGGACAGAGCGGGATGCAAATGCCGCAACCACTGCACTGCTCGGGATGAACCTCGGAGATAATCGGTTCGATCTTGACCCTGCCCTGGGCCAGCGGTGCGGCAGCAGCAGCAGCAGCGCCCTTGGCCTGGGCCACTGTGTCCGGAATGTCCTTGGGGCCCTGGCAGCAACCGGCGAGGAACAACCCTTCGGTGGCGGTTTCGACTGGACCGAGTTTGGGATGGAGTTCACGGAAGAAGTTGGAGCCGCAGAACTGCAATCCCAATTTTTGCGCCAGGACAGTGGCGTCCTGCGGCAACTCGACCGCTGTGGCCAGCACCACCAGATCCGACTCGTACTCGATATTGCTGGCCGATTCCATATCGTAGGCTAGCACTCGCAGTTTGTCATCGGGCAGCATTTCCAGGCCGCCAACCTTACCCTTGAAGAAGTTGATCCCCATCTTGCGGGCGCCGGTGTAGTACTCGTCGTAGCCCTTGCCGGCGGCACGGACATCGATAAAATGCATATTGATCACCATGTCCGGATACTTCTCCTTGATCAGCCGGGCCTGCTTGATCATGTACATGCAGCAGAAACGAGAGCAGTAGGTGTGAAAATGCTCATCGCGCGAACCCATGCAGGAGACAAAAGTGATGGTGTGCGGTTTTTCCTTGTCCGAGGGCCGCAGCAATTTGCCCTCGGTCGGCCCGGTGGCGGAGATGATCCGCTCCAGTTGCAGGGCGGTGATCACGTTGGGCGATGCCGGAGCCATTTCCTTGAACCAGCCCTTGTCCATCACCTGATAGCCGGTGGCGATCACGATCGATCCGACTTCCACCTCCTTGATCGCTCCTGCCGGGTTATAGGCGACGGAGCGATTAATGGCCTCGGCCGGACAGGCCCGTTCGCAGGGTGCGAGGATGGGACGGCCTGTTTTTTCGTTGATCTTGGGCAGGGTGCCAATCTCCCGACCGGCGCAGTTGAGGCAGTGCTCGATGTCGACCACAGCCTTTTTCGGCACGGCCTGGGGAAACATGATGAAGGCGGCCCGCCGGTCCGACAACCCGGCATTGAATTCGTCCGGGGTTTTGGAGGGACACTTAGTGGCGCAATCCCCGCAACCTGTGCACTTGTTCCAATCGACATAGGTCTGTTTCTGCCGGATCTTGACCTTGAAATTACCGATATAGCCGCTGACGTCGTCGACCTCGGAGTAGGTCATGGTTTCAACATTGGGATGGTTGTAAACCTCGACCATCATCGGGGTGAGGATGCAGGCCGAGCAGTCGTTGGTGGGGAAGGTTTTGTCCAATTGGGCCATGACGCCACCAATGGAGGGTCTTTTCTCCACCAGATAGGTCTTATGTCCCATATTGGCCAATTGGAGGGCGGCGTTGATGCCGCCGATACCACCACCGATCACCAGGGCTGCATCGGTGACCGGGACAAACTTGTCTTCCAGAGGTTCAAGATTGCGGGCCTTGCCGACCGCCGAAGCAACCACCTTCTTCGCTTTCTCGGTGGCCCCTTCATGATCGTGGCCGTGGACCCAACTCCCCTGGTCGCGGATGTTGGCCATCTCGAACAGGTATTTATTCAGGCCCGCCTTCTCAATGGCTGCACGGAAGATGGGCTCGTGGGTGCGCGGTGTGCAGGCGGCCACCACCACCCGATCGACCAGGCCGTCGCGGACATCTTTTTTGACCATTTCCTGGCCCGAATCCGAGCACATGAACAGATCCTTGCGGGCGATGACGACATCAGGAAGCGTTGCCGCAAAGTCACGGACCGCTGCCACGTCGATGACGCCGGCAATGTTCGAACCACAATGACAGACATAGACACCGACTTTTGCCATACAGGCCTCCTTCTCTAGAATGATTTGGTCTCCAAGAGGTTGTGCAATCGGCCAGGCACAGGTCCCTGCGCTCACCTCACGCAGGAATCATTTTTTCTGATACTATCTATCTATTTTTCTGACCAATACTCCGGCAACCGGATAGGTATAAATATCTGTAGAGGAGGGAAAAGCTTCGCGCAATGTTTTTTTTATTTTGCACAAGTAGCACAATTTGTTCATTGCCACTATTCACCTATTATTAATTTGGTTAAAACAGAAAATTAACATTTCCAACATGGGCTAACCCCTCAGCTGTGGCCGATGTGGCCCATTTTTTTTACAGCGACTGGATAAAATTATCTTCTTCCAATTTTCATCAGAGAGCGACATGCTTTTGATTGATGAACAATTTGCACAACAATTTCCACAATGTTCGCTTTTGGAGCCGTTCCGCTGCTCTCCGGCGCACAGTGCTGCAAGCTGCCAATTGATAGACAATATTTCCTCACTAGAACCGCCCCTAGCCCACAAAGGTCAATGCCGTCTCGGCTCCCCCAGGGACGCAAGAACTGATACGCAAAGAGGGTTTGCCAGCCAAAGACGCCGCCGCCAAAGGCTCTTTTGCGTGAGCTAAGGTAAAGGTATTGAGAAATAAGAAGAATCGCGGAAGCGAAGCCCCTGATCGTTAAGCCGTAAGAGCCAGAAGGGGAACGGCAGGAGCCACAGGAGCACTTTTCAGTGTCGTATGCGGACGCTCGCCGCTCGCAGGAGGAAAAAAGCGGGAGGAAAGCGGAGGATTATTGGTGGTGATGCCGAGCGGCCGCGACCAACGTTTGCCAGGCGGCCGAAGTGCTTTCTTTAATGTCAGGCATCAGGACAATCGTTTCGGCAAAGCCATAGTCGGCCAAGGCCTTGCGGCATTCGAGCAGTGTATCCTGGACAATCTCCTTGGGATGATCACCATAGAGATTATAGACCAAGCCGAGCAGAGGGATGTTACGGGTCTTGATCGCCTCAAGGCTGAGACGAGTGTGATTGATCGATCCCAGGCGTGGAGAACTGACCAGGATCAGTGGAAGTTTTTTATGAGCAAAATAATCGAGCAACAACAACTGCCCATTCAGCGGCACCAGCAGGCCGCCGGCACCTTCCACCAGCAACCATTCATACTGTCCCTGCAGGGTGGCCATGGCCCGGTCAAGCTCGGCAGCCTCGATCTCTCTACCCACCATGCGCGCCGCCAAAAAAGGTGAGGCTGGATAGGGAAAGACATAGGGACAGGTAGTGCCGTCCCGGTCAAAATCGGTCAGCGGCTGCCCCATCAATGTGCGGTGCAGTTGAATGTCGTCCGAGGTTTCGCGGCAGCCGGTTTGCACCAATTTCAGCGTGGTCACATTCTGGTTCTGCTGGACAAGGTAGCGAGCCAATAACCCGGTGACATAGGATTTGCCGACATCGGTGTCAATGCCGCCCACGGCGATGGTGTAGTGCGGTGTAGTCATGAGCATCTCCATGGAGCGATTGTGCCGACGCCCCGTCCAAGTTGGTTACAACCGGGGACGAGCGACGATGAACATCGGATGGTACGTAAGCCGGACCCCCTGATCGCTGGAGAATTGTTCCTTGTAGTCCGTGATAAAGGCGCTGACCTGCCTCCGTGTCCAGGCCTGCTGGCCGATTGAATTGACGCCGGTGGCCCGCAGGTGCTGGAGCACGGCGACCGGATCGGGATACCACAGGATTTCCCGTGTCTCTTCTACGGCCAGGGTATCGAATTTCTCCGCCACCACTGTCCGTACCTGATCAAGAGTGCGATAGGCCAAACCCATTCCGGTGACCGTGCGTATTTCCCGCAGATTGTCCTTCCCATACAGCGAAAAGGCCAAAAGAGCCCCTGGGTGGAGGTGATCGTGCAATTTGGTGCATAGTCCAGGCAGGTCGTGCACCCAATGCAGGGTCGAGGATGAGATCACCAGATCGTAGCGATCGGGCAGCGGAACGGTCTCTATATCCCCGGCCAGGAAGGTGATTTTTTCGGCATGGATACCGATCCTGCGGCAGACACGCTGCTCAAAAGAGGCCACCAGATCGCAAATGGTGAAATGATCGATACCAGGAAAACGGGTCAGCGTCTTCTCGGTCAACAGGCCGGTGCAGCAGCCGATTTCAAGAACATCCGCCGGCTGCAGACCGGGAGCAGCCTCGTGCAGCAAATTCAGCAACCGGATAGCCACCCGATATTGCACCGTGGCTTGCTGTTCATAGGTGGTGGCGGCCTGCTCGAACCGGAGCTTGATGAGCTGTTTATCGGGAATCATGGGCAGTGATCGGGTTACGTCGTACATATTTCCAAGGCCTTGCAACCCGACGGAGCGGAACGATGCGGAGACGAATACATAAAATGGCGAAAGACAGGCCGTTTTCCCTGGTTACAAAGGAAAAAACAGCTTGGCGCGCTGCTTGTTGGTTAAAAACCCCAGAGCAGGCGACCATCAACCCAGCCGCTCACCCCTTGCCCGTGTTCAACCTTGACCCAGCCATCCTTCTTCTCCAGGGTCTTGAACACCACGCCGTAAATGGCTGTGGCCACAACAGCGCCCTGGGTATTCGGCTCGCTGCGGACGTTAATCTGCTGATCGGTCCCCTTGTTGGCCTTGACGATCATGTGGGGCGTTTTCTGGGTCGTCTTTTTGTGCACCCAACCGGTGCTGCCTTCAAAATCCTTGACCTGCAGCCACTCCCCCTTGGAACTGACGATTTCGACCGGGAAGCCGGAGCCGATTGTCCACACGACCTCATGCTCGGCTCCAGGTCCGGAGCGCATGTTGATATCCTCGCCGGCGATGGATGCCATATCCGCTGCTGCCGCAATCCGCGCCAGCAGCAGGAGAGAAAAAACAATGAAAAAGAGTGGTCGTCGCCTCTTCATGACAGGGTCCCTTGACGTATGGATGTATCAGGCGGGGTCGGCGACATCCGCAGAACATGCCCCGCTACTTCAAGCGAAAGCGCATCAAACTGACAGGCCTCGGTACTGCATCGCAGACACCGTATGCATTCGCCACTGTTTGGTGTTTCGTCAACGCGGATATTCACTGGGCATGCCAGGTGACAGGCACCACACTTTGTACAGTTATCCGCATTAAATTTCAACCTAATCAGGCTGAACCGATTGAACAGGCCGTAAAAAGCGCCCAGAGGACAAAGGGTCCGGCAAAAAGGCCGGGAAGCGACGATGCTCCAGAGGACGACGGCCGCCAGCAGAGCCACCTTATACAGGAAGAGCAGACCGGCAGCTGGACGCAGATCGGGCACCAGCACCAGCATGGGGATACCGGCCTCCAGCGTCCCAGCAGGACAAAGAAATGCGCAGAACCAGGGTTTGCCCATGTTGAAATCATCGAGCACCGTCAACGGCAGGACAACCACCAGGAGGAGCAGGACGAGGTATTTTCCCCACCTGAGTACCTTGGGGACCCCGTATTTCGGCGTGGGAATCCGATGGAGCACTTCCTGAAACAGGCCAAAGGGGCAGGCCCAGCCGCAGATGAACCGGCCAAACACTACCCCAAGCATGCCCATGCACCCCAACACGTAGCTCCCCACATACACCTGCCCCGCCTGCAGCGACAGCCGTACTCCCAGCAGGAGTTGCTGCAGGCTGCCGATAGGGCAAAAAGTGGTCGAAGCTGGGCAAGAGTAGCAGTTGAGGCCAGGTGAGCAGATGACCTTCAATGGCCCCTGGTAGAGGGTGCCGCTGACCGGGAACCCCCAGTACCCATTGCTGAGAAAAAACCAGAGGGCCTGAACCCCTTTGCGCAGGCGCTCCATACTCAACCGATGCCGATACACTCTAAGCAGATGGAGCGGGCCTGCTCAAGAACGCGCGAGGGTTCGTCGAGCGCGATGCCGGCAAGAAAAAGTAGAAGAAAAAAAAGAAAAAGAAACAGCGGCGCCTTGCGCATCCGGCCGGTTTTATCTCTTGCCCCTTGCATGCCGTCCCTCTTTTTCCGCCAGGATCTTACCGGGACAACAGGCTGACCAGCCGGTCGAGGTCATCGCTGGAGTAGTATTCGATCTCCAGTCTGCCGCGCTTACCCTGCTGAACAATCCGGACCTTGCTGTGCAACTGGTTGGTTAATTGGGTGACGAGGGCGGCACAGTAGGATTTGGGCAATTCTTCCGCCGGTGGCGGCAAGGTGGTTTCATTTGCCTTCGGTGCCGGATTATGAGGTTTATGAGTGCACAGCCGTTCCGTGGCCCGCACCGACAACTCCTCTTTGACGATCCGGTCGCGGATCTCCCGCAACTGCTCCGGCTGATCCTTGATCCGCAGCAGAACCCGGGCGTGCCCCTCGCTGATCAATCCCTGGACAACATCCTCCTGCAGACTTTTGGGCAACTGGAGCAATCTGAGCACATTGGTGATGGTCGACCGCTGCCGCCCCACCTTTTTGGCCACCTCTTCCTGGGTGAGGTGAAATTCCTCCAGCAGACGCCCATAAGCCACGGCCTCCTCAATGGGATTGAGATCGTGGCGCTGAATATTTTCGATCAGGGCCAGCTCCAGGCTTTCGTTGTCGCTCCCCTTGTCCATCACCACCACCGGCACTTCCTCCCGGCCCGCCAGTTTCGCCGCGCGCAGCCGTCTTTCTCCCGCGATCAGGACATAGCGGTTGTCGTTCCCCTGAGTGACCAACAACGGCTGAATCACCCCTTTCTCGCGGATGGAATCGGCCAACTGCTGCAGTTTGTCGGCATCGAAATAGCTGCGCGGCTGATTAGGATTAGCTGATATCTTCTCGATATCACACATAAAAAACCGATCAGCCTCATCCAGATTGTCTTCCGGAAGCAGCGCGCCCACCCCCCGGCCCAGAACATTCTTCATCATAATCAGGCCCTCGCCTTGGTTCGCTTGAGAAATTCGGTGCCCAGTTGCTTGTAGGCCTTCGCCCCGCTACACCCGGCATCGTACTCGATGATGGTTTGCCCATGGCTGGGGCTCTCGCTGAGGCGGACGTTACGCGGGATCACTGTCCGGTAGACCTGCTCACCAAAATGTTTTTGGATCTCGCTGGCCACCGAGTGGGTCAAGCGATTACGCCGGTCATACATGGTCAGCAGCAACCCTTCAATGAACAATTCCCTGTTCAAATTCTTCTTCACCTTACGGATGGTCTGCACCAGTTGGGCCAATCCCTCCAGGGCAAAATATTCACACTGCAAAGGAATCAGCACCGAGTCAGCGGCTGTCAGGGCATTGATGGTGAGGAGCCCCAGAGAAGGAGGACAGTCGATCAGGATGTACTGAAAATGCTCCGAGACCGATCGCAAGATGGCCTTTAACCGCTTCTCCCGGTTTTCCTGGGCGATCAGCTCGACCTCGACACCGACCAGATCGATGGAGGCCGGCAGAATAGAGAGATTTTTCAACTTGGCCGGCAGGATGCAGTCAACAGCCTCTTTGGCGCCGATGAAACAGCTATAGATATTTTTATCTTCATTCGTTTTAAAAACACCCACGCCGCTCGAAGCATTGCCTTGGGGGTCGGAATCAACCAGCAGCACTTTTTTGCCCTTATCAGCCAGTACAGCAGCGAGGTTCAAGGTGGTGGTGGTTTTACCCACCCCGCCCTTCTGATTAGCGAGTGCGATAATTCGTGTATCCAATGTAATCTTCCCCCAGCATCTCTTTGTTGATGAAACATTTGGGGAGTATACTATACTCTCGTTCCCCAGAGAACAGTTCTCTTGCCCTCCAAATAACTTTGCCCATGTTTCACGTGAAACATTGTCGGCGTGGGATCCTCATATGGCAGATTACAGTGATGTGCTTATTGTCGGCAGTGGTGTTTCGGGACTTTCGTTTGCGTTGAAGGTCGCCCAGTTTTCCAAGGTCACCCTGATTACAAAGAAAAAAAAGGCTGACTCGGCGACCAATTTGGCTCAAGGGGGCGTGGCCGCGGTGTTGTCAGTGGAAGATTCAATCGATGCCCACATCGAAGACACCCTCGTTTCCGGGGACGGCCTCTGCAACGAAGAGATTGTTCGCATTGTCACCACCGAGGGACCGGACCGGGTTCGCGAGTTGATGGACCTGGGGGTTCGATTCCAAACGGGTGAGAACGGCAAAGGGTTTGACCTGGGCATGGAGGGCGGCCACTCGGCTCGCCGGGTGGCCCATGCTTCCGACCTGACCGGCAAGGAAATTGAACGGGCCCTGCTGGAGCAGATCGCGGCCAATCCCAACATTGAAGTTTTGGAAAACCATCTTGCCATTGACCTGTTGATCGAATCAAAGGCACGTGGCCAAGAGCGGTGCAATGGCGATCGTTGCCTCGGCGCCTATGTGCTCAATCGCTTAACCGGCGAGGTCGAGACGCATTTGGCGGGGGTGACGGTCCTGTGCACTGGGGGCTGCGGCAAGGTCTATCTCTACACCACCAATCCCGACATCGCCACCGGCGACGGTGTGGCCATGGCCTACCGGGCTGGGGCCAAGGTGGCAAACATGGAATTTATCCAGTTTCACCCCACCTGCTTTTTCAACCGGGAGGCAAAAAATTTCCTCATTTCGGAGGCGGTGCGCGGTGAGGGCGGTATCCTGATTAACCAGTATGGCGTGCCGTTCATGAAAAAATATGATGCCCGTGGCGACTTGGCCACCCGCGACACCGTGGCCCGGGGTATCGATGCCGAGATGAAGGCCACCGGCGCGGATTGCGTCTTCCTCGACATCACCCACAAGCCTGCCCCCTTTCTCATGGAACGGTTCCCCAATATCTACAAAACCTGCAAACAGTATGGAGTCGACCTGACCAAAAAACCGATTCCGGTGGTGCCGGCGGCCCATTACATGTGCGGTGGCGTGCTGGTGGACGAGTGGGGGCAAAGCTCCATCACCAACCTCCTCGCTCTGGGCGAAACCGCTTGCACCGGATTGCACGGGGCAAATCGACTGGCCTCCAATTCCCTCCTTGAGGCGGTGGTCTTTGCCCACCGGGCAGCCCACTGGTTACAGGGACAAATCAACGGCATTAGAAAATTGAAACGGATACCTGTTGATGGCTGGCGGACCGGGGGTGCAGCTGTGCTGGATGAGTCGATCCTAATCAAGCATAACTGGGATCAGGTCCGGCAGTTGATGTGGGATTATGTAGGGATTGTTCGACGGAAAAAACGGCTGGACCTGATCCAGACCCGGTTAAGCTGGATGCTCACTGAGATCAAAGAGCATTTTTTCGATTATCTTCTCACTCCCGATCTGATTGAACTACGCAATTTGGCGGTCATTGCCGACCTGATTGTGCAAAGCGCAAGCCTGCGGCGGGAGTCGCGTGGCCTTCATTACATACTCGATTATCCGGAAAAGAACGACCGCGAGTACCTTCGGGACACCGTGCTGCAGAAATAAAACCCAGAAAGCCCCCGGAGAAATGCACTCCGGGGGCTTTCTACTCATTTCTTGGGCGAATTCTTCTGCATCTGCTGCATGGCCTCATTCATCTGCCGCATCATTTCTTGCTGCTCTTCCGGGCTCATTCCTTCGTCTTTCATCCCTTGCTGCATGCCACCCGCTCCCATCATCCCCATGGGGCCGGCCGCTTGCATCTGTTTGGCTCCGTCGGGTTTTTTCAGGGTGTCCATGGTTTGCTGAATCATCCCGGCCATCATATTTTCCGCTTCTTGATTCAGGGTGGCATTGATCCCTTGCGGCGGAACAAAAGCGCTGCCGGGAATGGCGGCACTGGTATCGATTTTGGTGGCCGCATTGGTGCTGTTCATCCCCATGATGGAAACTTCCGAACGCAAGGGAATGTCCGTGCCATGGATCAGGTGCACTGTCGACATGCCCCCCACAGTGGTGATGTCGCAGTCATAACCGAGCATCTTACCCGCCTTCTGCTGGACAGACCCGCCAAATTGACCCATCATACTGGTCCCGAGTTCCTTCGCATTTTTCTCGAAATTCTTTTTCTCCTCGGCATTGAATTTGTTATATTCGGTGAGATAAATTTTGCGAGGATTGGTGGTTTTTTCTCCTTTTTTCTCAACAAGATCATAGGTATACATCCAGTCCGGATCAACAATCTCTACAGTTTCCGTCTTTTTGGTCATGCCCATCATGGTGGCAGTGGCTTGACGGTGCTTGGCCCGAAATTTGCCATAATCCTTGACGTAGAGTGTTTCCTTCCCCTGTTCGCTGCCGGTCAGTTCGTAGTGGATGGTCGCCTCCTTGAAAGGGAGCTTCATTTCCCAGGGAAGATCCTCTCCCCAGGCCAGAGAGCAAAAAAATAGCAGGATCATGGATACAACCAGCAAACATTGTTTTCTCATAGACATCTCCTTGGTCAGTTCATAGGGGCAGCCCATCTGCATGCACGTCATCACCTCCTTATTGTAACGGCTCAATTCTGGGACACAAGAAAAAGAGAAAGAAGGCCATGCTTTCAATAATACAGACAATCGCCGAACGAAAAATCCAACAGGCCATGGCCGAGGGCACGCTGCCCGATCTCAGTCATTGGAAAGACAAACCCCTGCCGCCCGACGATATGGCCAATGTTCCGGAAGACCTGCGCATGGCCTATCGGTTGTTGAAGAATGCCGGATATTTGCCCGAGGAAGTAGCGGTCCGAAAAGAGATCAACCGCCTTGAACAATTGCTCGAAACCTGCGCGGATGAAAAGGAGAAGGTCAGGCAGTTAAAAAAGATCAGTTGCTTGAAAACCAAGCTGGAATGCCGCATGGGAAGAGCGATGGAACTTGGCGAGGATGGACCCTATTACAACAGGGTGGTGGACAGGCTGTCAACCCCCAAGTCGGGTTGACAGCCTGAACGTGGTCATAACTCCATTATGTCGCTGAACAGCGCCTGATCCTGTTCGATCTTCTCCCTGCTGCCGATGGTCGCCCGATAACGGCTGGCTTGCAGTTGCTGGAAGAGAGGGGCAAAGCCGCGCAGGTCCTTGGCGGTGGTTCGGACAATCTCTTCAATTCGCCGCTGACGATAGGCGGGGGTAATACCCGACAAATAATCATTGCGGGCCGAGGCGCCCTTGGTGGCTGGTCCCTGGTGGGGGTTGGCGGTGCCGTAAGCGCCAATGACCAGTTGCTGCAACGACTCCGCGGACAATTCATGCAATCCGTTGATTACGGCTGGTAGAGCCTCATAGGCCTCATAGGTCTTCCTCACCTGGGGATCACGGTAGCTGATCATGCCGAAGTTGCCGGTGAGGTGGTTGAACTGGATGAAACAGCCGTACGCCCCTCCCATCTGTCGCACCGTATTCCAAAGATAATCCCGCGACATCCAGGTTCTAAGGACCTCGAACGAACCGTTGTACTGTGCCGTGTCCGGGAATAGGGTGCAGGCCTGGATATTGTAAACCATCTCGGCCGAGGTGGTGAAGGCCTGGGAGGATGGAGTCGGGGCAAAGTGCATTGAAGCCGGTGCCTGGGGCTCGCCGGAGAGGGCTTGCACAACGGAAAGACCAAGATTTTGGAACCGGCGAATATCACTGTCCTCGGCAGTGATGGAAATAATCAGCCCCTGGCGGCGGAAGAGCAAGTCGCGGATCTGCCGCAGAGCAGCGTGGAGTTGGGCTTCCTTCTCTGTATAGTTGCCGGCCAGGTGTTTCAGGTGGAGGTAGGCGTGAACGCCATGGACATACTCGTTATATTGACCGGCACGGCTCAGATGGGAAAAAGCCCTGGTTGAGGCCAGGGTATAGCCCTCGCTCTGCACCGAATGTTCTGCCCAGGCATATTCCCGATGAATGATCTCTTCAATATGATGCTCATCGGAAAAATCAACGGAGGTCAGCACCTCGGTCAGAAGGTCGATCGCCTGATCGAGGTACGAAGAGAGGGCCTTGATGTGCAGCCAGAGGATCGGCCGGACCGTGTTGCGGTCGTCGGCCCGCACGTAAACCTGGAAAGAGTGCGAAAAATCGCCGGTACACATGTTGATCGCCTTGGCGAACTGCATGTAATCCTTCCTCTCCGTCCCGATTTCCGTGAGGATGGTGGCGAAGAGGTCAAGATAAGGCAGGAGCTCGGCCGGCAAGGAGGAGCAGTCGAGGCCAAAATCGAGATAGCAGATACCGTTGGTCGAGAACTCATTGATCAGCAGTTCCGCACCGGCAAGTTGTGCGGGCAGGGCTGCATTAAAGGGCGGCTGGGCATCCAGATCATCCAGGGAGAGTTGGGGCAGGCGCCGCAGATCTTCGGCCGAGTTCTGGGTTGCCTGCTCGGCCATCAGCTCCTGGGTGTGCTCAACCAGGTGGAGACGGCCATCCTCGTCAAGCGATTGGGAATATTCCCCCAGACGCTGCTGTTCATCATACAGATTCTGCGTCATTTTATCCGGATCAGGTGCCAGGGTGACCGTGACCGTGGCAGGATTATCCAACAAGTAGGTCCGGATCAGCTGCTCGAAATAACCATTTTCCGTGGCGTCCTTGCGGATCTCGGCCAAGAGCTCATCAATCCTGAGGGCGTCAAAGGGTGCTAATTGATGTTTCAGGGCGGGTAGTGCCTTACTGATGAGATCCAGGCCGCGTTGGGCCTTGTTCATCTCTTCCCGCACCGTAAACTCGTACTTATTCAACTCGGAAAGCATCAGTTCCCGATCAAGTTGCTGCTCGACCATCCGGGTAAGGGTGGCCTTGTAGAGGGCAAGAAAATGGTCCCGCTTCTCCGGGTCGGTGCCGACCAGATAGGTGATCATCAGGGTTTTGAGGCTGGAGTTGGCCAGAAACAATCCACCGAAATCCTTACATAACGAGGCGTTGAACACCGCTTTTTTCAGGGGCGAGCCATCGGAGTTGTACAAAATGTTGGCGATAATCTGAAAGGCGGCATTGAGCTTGCGGTCATGGACCGTCCCCACCGCCGAGCTGATGGCCAGGAAGGTCTTCTGCTCGGTCGAGCTGCCCGGCTGGACCGGATAGCTGTCTTCGATAAACAGCGGTTCCCGCACATCTAACCCTTCCTTGATTCGAGCTTTGGCCACCGGTTGCGGAAAGTTGGTGAGAAAATTTTCCTGAACAAAGGCCAGCTCTTGCTCCAGTGGGGCATCGCCATAAAAGAAAAAGGTGCTGTTGGAAGGATGGTAGTGGGAGCGGTGAAAGTCGACGAACTGCTCGAAACTCAGATCGGGAATATGCCGGGGGTCGCCGCCCGACTCATGGGCATAGGTCGATTCCGGCATCAGACCACCGTAGGTGTGATGAAACAGGGCCCGGATCGGGTCGGAATAGGCCCCTTTCATCTCGTTGAGCACCACGCCCATATACTGCAGCTGTTGATCGCTGTTCTCAAGGTGGTAATGCCAGCCTTCCTGCTCAAAGGTCGATTTGAGTAGCAAGGGGTTAAAAACGACGTCGCAGTAGACGTCCATGATGTTGAAATATTCCTTAAGATTACGGGTGGCAAAGGGATACCAGGTGGTGTCGGCGCCGGTCATGGCGTTGAGGAAGGTCATCAGGCCGCCCTTATTGATCTCGCCGAAAACGTCCTTGACCGGGTATTTTTTCGAGCCCATCAGCACCGAGTGCTCGAGGATGTGGGCCACGCCGGTGGAATCCTCAGGCACGGTCATAAAGGAGACGCAGAACGTCTTGTTGGGGTCTTGGTTTTTAATGGCCAGGGCCTGGCAACCCAGCACAGTGTGGGTAAAGAGAAAGACGGTGGAATGAATTTCGGGAATCTCTTCCTTCTGTTCAAGCAGAAATCCATGGTAAGTCGAGCCAATGGCAAACGATGTCATAACGTTCCGTTGTTAGAAAGTTTTATGGGAATCCAAAAAAATGGTGACCGGGCCGGAATTTGTCAAGGAGACTTGCATCATGGCCTGAAAAACCCCGGATTGGGTGGGGATGCCGCGTTGTCGGCAGAGATCTATAAATCGGTCATAGAACTGCTCGGCCTGTTCGGGCGGTGCCGCCTCGTTCCAGGAGGGACGGCGGCCTTTGCGACAATCGCCGTACAGGGTGAACTGGGAAACCACCAGCAGCTCGCCCTGAATATCGGTCAGCGAGCGATTCATCAAACCACCTTCATCCTCAAAGATGCGCAGATACGCAATCTTGTCTACCATCCAAGCGAGATCTTTTTCGGTATCGGTACGGTGGATGCCCAGCAGGACGAGCAGCCCGGCAGCGATGGCGCCGGTCCTTTGGTGATCGACTTCGACCAGCGCCTGACTGACGCGTTGAACGACGGCTCTCATGATGGATGCGTGGGTCGGGATAAAGGAATGTATTGATCAAAAACAAAAAACGGCATGTACTTCTTCACTCGCTCGCAGCTCCAACAGAAGGAAGACCGTGCCCGATAGCCGGTTGCAAGGCGCCGGCGTGATATTGGACAATCGCCATGGCGGCCAAGGCCGCAGTTTCGCCGCGCAGGATTCTCGGCCCCAAGGAAAAGGTGGCAAAGTTCCAATGGCGCAGGACCTGAAGATCTTCGGCATGCAGGCCACCTTCCGGGCCCAGCAGCAGGCAGATGGCCCCCTGGTCCACAAAGGTTGTCGGCAGGGCGGCCTGCTGTTCACCCTCCCAGGCAGCGAGACAATGGGCAAAGGGGGTAAAATCCACCTGACTTAGTGGTGTCACCGGAAGGATGGTCATGGGAGTGGTGCGGTGGCTCTGTTTGCAGGCTTCAATCATGATCCGCTGCCAGCGCTCTCCCTGATGGTCGCGGTCGCCGTGATTTTCGCAGTATTTCGACACCACCGGCAGGAAGGCCTCCGCCCCAAGTTCGGTGGCCTTCTGCACCAACAGGTCCATTTTCTTGCCTTTGAGCAGACATTGGGCCAGAGTCAGCGGGGCCTTGGTGGCCGAACCTTCACGCCAGGTCTCGGTGATGGTGGCGGTCACCAGGTTTTTGTCTGTTGTCTGCAAAAGGGCGGCGTACACGCCACCCTGTCCGTCAAAAAACTCGACGGACTGCCCCGGTCTAAGCCGGAGCACCGAGGCAATGTGGCGAGCCTCCGGCCCGGTTATCGCAATCCGAGTGTCCGTGCGGCTCTGGGCTGGGAGAAAAAATCGTCGCATCATCGTTCTGTAGCATACAAAAGGAGCAAATGCATCGCATTCCCCTGAATCGATACGAAAAATCGATCAGTCACCCTGGCCCGAACCGAAACCTGTATTTGGCTCAGCCCGCCGGTAGGTATTGATAGTCAGCGGCACCGAAGCCGCGAGCCTGCGGCTGTCGACCAGGCGAAAAGGCTGAGCGGAAAAATCGGGAAAAAAGGTGTCGCCTTCGTATTCCAGATCAATTTTCGTTAGAATTAGCGTTTGGGCCAGGGGCAAGGCCGCGCGAAAAAGTTGTTCCCCTCCGATGACAAAAGCCTTTTCCGAGGCGGCGCAGAGACCGATTGCCGCAAACAGGGAGGGCACCACGAAGCACTCCGAGTCCGCCCGGAAGCGTGGATTGGCGCTGACCACGATATTTATGCGGCCCGGCAAGGGCGCACCGATCGATTCATAGGTCCTGCGGCCCATGATCAGGGGATGCCCCATGGTGGTTGCTTTAAAATGGGCCATGTCTTCCGGTATCTGCCAGGGAATGGTATTATGAAAACCGATAACCCGGTTCGAGGCCATGGCGGCGATGATGATCAGTTCCATATTCGCTCATGCGTACAGATGAAGGCAACGATTTGAAAAGCCAGCGGCTTGCCCACTCTCCGGTGGATCAGACTACGGTTTTTTAGGTTTTCCGGCAAGAGAGAGGCTCATTCCAAAGGAGGCTGAGGTGCAATTTCTAATCTATGGGGCCGGGGCATTAGGCCAAGCCATCGGTTGTATGCTGGCGGCGGACGGCCACCGGGTTGATTTGGTGCTCAGGCAGCGTTTTCTCGAGCCCTTGCACTCCTCCGGCCTGGAAGTGACCGGTATTTTCGGCGAATATCGCGTCCCGCCCGCGCAGATCGGGCTGCTCACAAGCCTAAAAAAGGGAAACGGCAGCGAGTATGACGCCGTTTTGCTCACCACCAAGACCTACGACACAGATAGGGCCATCACCGATATTGCCGGCCTGTCCCAGTGCTATTGCCCGGTGGTGTCGATGCAGAACGGCTGCGGTAATCTGGAAAAGCTGGAGGAACGTCTTGGCCGCGAGCGCAGCCTGGCCGCCAGGGTGATTACCGGCTTTGAAATCGAGCGCCCTGGCCTGGTCCGGATCACGGTCTCGGCGGACGCGGTCCATGTGGGCGGCTGCGTGCGCGGCGTCATTCCGGGTGCAGCCAAACGATTGGCGGAAGCACTGACCCATGCCGGTTTGCCCAGCGTCGCGGTTGCCGATGTTTACCAGTCGCTCTTTGCCAAGCTCCTCTACAACTGCGCCCTCAATCCCCTGGGCGCGGTGCTCGGTGTCCATTACGGGGCCCTGGCCGAAAGCGACGAGACCCGGATGATCATGGACCGGGTGATCGAGGAGACCTTCACCGTGATTGCCACCATGGGCGGCAGCACGCCCTGGCCGGATACGGCAGGCTACCGCAAGGTCTTTTACGGCCAACTGGTGCCCGCGACCTACCATCATCGCCCCTCCATGCTCCAGGACCTGGAAAACAACAAACCGACCGAGGTTGAGGCCATGGTCGGGTATGTGGCGGCCCAGGGGCGAAAATACGGGGTGACGACACCCTGTTGCGATCTTCTGGCGGCCCTGGTCCGGTTCAAGCAACAGCGGGCCTTGCAGGGGAGTTGAGAGCGGCCCTGGCCGTTTCCTATTCGCCCAGCCGGGCCAGCAAGGTTTCGAGCAATCGATTGATTGCTGCAAACAATGCGGGATCGGCAGCGGAGATCTCATCCGCGCTTTGGATATATCTCCCCCCCACCAGTTCATGACCGCAATGTGCCACGATATCCTTCACCGTTGCCGGAGTCGATTCCAGATGAAACTGGAGGCCGAGGATGCGGTTGTCATACAAAAAGGCCTGACTTCGACAGCCCTCGCTCTCGGCCAGATGGACCGCACCCTTGGGAATATCGAAGGTGTCTCCGTGCCAGTGAAAGACGGTGGGTCGCTCCGGCAGGCCTTCAAGAAAAGCGGACTCCCGGCCCTCCTCGGTCAGGGTGATCGGCCACCAGCCGATTTCCTTTTCCCTGCCAACAACAACCGGTGATCCCAAGGCATCGGCCAGCAATTGTGCCCCCAGGCAAATACCGACCGCTGATTTGCCCGCATCGACGGCCTCGCGAATCCATGCCCTTTCCCCAGCCAGCCACGGATAGCGGTCGTCCTCGTAGATATTCATCGGCCCGCCCATGATCACCAACCGGTCAAAGACCTCCGGCTGGGGCAGCGTCTCGCCCGCATAAAGGCGGGTCAGGGTTAAAGCGTACCCCTGATCGGCTATCCATTGGCCGATATGGCCCAACCCCTCAAAAGGGACGTGCTGCACGGCATGTATGCGCACCGTCATCTCCTCCAACATTGTCGAATTCGACCACCGGAACAAACAACTCGGGGCCGCCCGCCGCCGTATATCGGCGCGGGTGACCCCGAAAAACAACAAGAACCGGCAGTCGGTTACGGTGAAACGGGTTCCTCGACGTCAACCGGCATGCCCAAGGCCAAGCGCAACTTGTGTTCGATGTTGGCCAGGGTTTCTGGATGCTCCTTGAGAAACTTCTTCGCATTCTCCCGACCTTGACCGATGCGTTCCTCCTGATAGGAGTACCAAGCGCCGCTCTTGTCGACAATCCCCTGAGTCACGCCCAAATCGAGGACATCACCGGTCCTGGAGATGCCCTCGCCAAAAATGATATCCACCTCCGCATGTTTGAAGGGGGGCGCCACTTTGTTTTTGACGATCTTAACCCTGGTCTGATTCCCGATAGCCTCTTGGCCATCCTTGATTTGGGTGATCTTACGGATATCGATGCGGATCGAGCTATAGAACTTGAGGGCATTGCCGCCGGTGGTTGTCTCGGGGCTCCCGAACATGACCCCGATCTTCATCCGGATCTGGTTAATGAAGATGAGCACGGTGTTGGTCCGGCTGAGCACACCGGTAAATTTCCGCATGGCGTGCGACATAAGACGGGCCTGGAGACCCACGTGCTGATCGCCGACATTGCCGTCGATCTCGGCCCGGGGCACCAGCGCCGCCACCGAGTCGATGACCACCACGTCAATACCGCCGCTGCGGATGAGGATCTCGGCTATTTCCAGGGCCTGCTCGCCGAAATCCGGCTGGGAAATGAGCAGATTGTCCGTATCCACCCCTAAGCGTTCAGCATAGTTGGTATCCAGGGCATGCTCGGCGTCGATAAAAGCGACGTTGCCGCCACGCCGCTGGGCCTCGGCAATGACATGCAGGGCCAAGGTGGTCTTGCCCGAAGACTCCGGGCCATAGATCTCGGTCACCCGGCCACGGGGCAGGCCGCCGACACCCAAGGCCAAATCGACCGAGATGATGCCGGTGGGGATAACCGGGATATTTTCACGCTCGGTGGTTCCCAGGCGCATGATCGAGCCCTTGCCGAACTGCCGGTGGATCTGGGTGATGGCATTGTCGACGCTTTTCAGGCGGCCTTCACTCACTTCATTAGACGCTTTCATGGAATTCTCCTTCTCTGATCTCTATTAGCTTGCAAGTAAAGCGCGGCGCACCATATCCACTGCTGTTTGCGCGGTTTTCTCCTGAATCTGCCGCCGGGAGCCGTTGAACCGGCACAACCGGTCAACCACTGTGTTTTGATACCAAAGCCCCAGATAAACCGTTCCCACCGGCTTCTCCGCTGTTCCGCCCTCGGGACCGGCAATACCGGTGGCCGAGACCGTTATATCGCACCCAAGCCGCTGGGACGCCTGACTGGCCATGGCCTGGGCCGTCTCGGCACTCACCGCCCCGTAACGGGCGAGCAGGGCGGAGTCAATGCCGAGCAACTGCTCTTTCAGTTCGTTGGAATAGACAACAACCCCGCCCTTGAACCAGCGGGAACTGCCCGGCATCTCGGTGATGGCCGATGCAATCAGTCCACCGGTGCAGGACTCGGCCACGCCGAGCATCAATCCCCGTTCCTGCAGCAACTGCCCGGTGACCGATGCCAGGGTGTCCTGATCGATGCCGTAGATATTGTGCCCCAAGGCCTCGCGGATAGCGGCGTCAGCCTCTTGGAACAGAGGTGCATCGACTCCGAGCTCCAAGTTGTGGGCGGTGAGGCTGACGTGCACCTCGGCGCCGACCGGGTAGTAGCCGATCTGCAGCCCGTTTTGTTCCAAGGAATGAAGACGGTTGTTGATCTCGATTTCAAACAGCCCGCAGGTACGGTAGACCCGCTGGCTAATGGGAACAGCCCGGGCGGTATCGAAGGTCTGCAAACCGGGAAGCACCTTGTCGTGCAGCAGGATTTCCATCTGCGGCGGCACGCCGGGCAGAAAATAGATGGGTTTACCCTGATAACGGAGCAGGTAGCCGGCCATGCGGCAGTCATCGTCCAGCACCTCGGCGCCCTCGGGCAGTTGGGCCAGTTTGGCAAGTGACACCGAGGCGTTGCGGTCACCCTTGGCCATGCGGGACTCGATATTGGCCTGGACACAGGGGTGAAGAACAGTATTCAACTTCAGGGCCTTGATGACTGCTTCGTTGGTCAGGTCATCGGTGGTGGCGCCCAAGCCGCCGGTCACCAGGACAAAGTCAGAACGATGGATGGCCGCTTTGAGGGTCTCGCCGATCAGTTCCGGGACGTCGCCAATAGTATGCATGGCCTGGATCCCATGGCCCAGCAAAAACAACGCTCGGGCCGCATACCCGCTGGTGGTGTTGGTGATGCGGCCCGAGGTCAGTTCATCGCCGATGGCAATTATTTCTCCAATCATTCCATTATCCTCACAGGTTGATGGTAACAGCTTACCTGTTTTGGCGACTTTCCTCAAGCAGGTCCTCGACCAGGACGCCCATCGGTTGCCCTTCTTCGACAGCGGTGAGCCGTACCAGAACCACCCGGCGAATCAGTCCCGAGCCGCCGGCAAACTGGATCGGCAGGTAGTTTTCCGAAAACCCCTGCAGCAGGCCGCTTTTGGCCTGCCGCCGCTCCACCAGCACCCGTTGGATCCCACCAATATTGTCCCGGTACATGGCTTGGCGTTTTTCCGCATCCAGGGTGCGCAGTCGCTGCACCCGCGCCTCTTTGACCGGGCCGGGCAGCTGCTCGCTCAACGAGGCGGCCAGGGTACCAGGCCGGCGGGAATAGGGAAAGACATGAAGGTAGCTGACCGGCAACTGGGCCAGAAGATCGTAGGTGTTTGCGGCCTCCTCCTCGGTCTCGCCGGGGAAGCCGCCAAGGACATCGCAACCGATGGCGGCCGCGGGCAGGGTTTGTCGCACCCGCTCGATCACCGCGGCAAATTCGGCGCGGGTGTAGCGCCGATTCATCCGGGCCAAAACCACGTCGTCACCACTCTGCAAGGGAATATGCAGATGGGGCATGAAATTGGCGTGCCGGGTCATCAACTCTAACAGCTGATCGTTGACCTCGGTCGGCTCGATCGAACTGAGCCGCAGCCGGAGATCTGGAAAATCACGGCAGAGCCGGTCGAGCAGGCTGTAGATAGTCTGCCCCTCGGCCAGATCGAGGCCGTACTTGCCGACATTGATGCCGGTGATCACCAATTCGCGGTAGCCCTGCTCGGCAAAGATCGCCGTCTGCTGCAGTACTCCGGCCAGCGGCACGCTGCGGCTGCGGCCCCTGGTGTAGGGCACGATGCAGTAGGAGCAAAAGTTGTTACAACCATCCTGAATGCGGAGATAGGCGCGAGTGCGGCCCCGAAAACGCTTGACCGGCAGGTCGCAGATTTCCTTTTTCTCGCGGATTTTGCCCATGAGCATGACCAGGTCAGGCGGCTGCTCGGACAAGGCCGCCTCCACCAGCAGATGCTTGTTACCATTGCCGACAATGGCCACCGGGTGCTCGGACAGATTGAGGACCGTTTCCGGATCCATCTGGGCATAGCAGCCGGTGACGATGACGCGGGCGCCGGGATGCTCGTGGAGAACGCGGCGGATCAGTTGCCGCGACTGTTGGCCGGCCTTGGCGGTGACCGTGCAGGTATTGATCACATAGACATCCGCCTCCGCCTGAAAGGGAACCATTGCGCAGCCTGCGGCCTCGAAACCGCTGGCAAAAGCGGCGGATTCGAACTGGTTGACCTTACAGCCCAAGGTGGTGATGGCCACTCGTTTCACGTGCGCACCTCCGCTCTTTCGCTGGCCCCAATCACCGCGCTGCCCACAACCCGCTCGTCCTGGTAAAAAACCGCGAACTGTCCCGGGGTGATGGCACGCTGCGGGCTATCGAAAACAAGGTGCCAAGTATCCGCGCCGGTTCGGCTTAAGTCGGCCCAAGCCGGGAAATGACGGGAGCGCAACTGCACCTGCCCCCGCCAGGGCAAGGGCGGCGGCTCTTGCGCCCAAACCAGCGACTGGAGGGTGCAACCGGAGTGCATGAGATCCTGCTGCTTGCCGACAATCACCCGGTTTCTCGGGCCGTCCAGGCCCACCACATACCAGGGGGTGGCATCCGGCAGGCCGAGCCCCCGGCGCTGACCGATGGTGTAATGCCACACGCCCCGATGTTCGCCGATCTGCCTGCCGTCAAGGGTCACCACCGGACCGACTTGATCGCCAATACCCTGGTCTGCGAGAAACGCAGGTAAACCGGACGAGAGAAAACAGACATCCTGGCTTTCTTCACCGCCAAATTGAAAACCAAGGACTGCGGCTCGCTCATAGATCTGCGCCTTGGTCCAGTCGCCCAAAGGAAAAAGGACTGAGTGCAGTTGTTCGGAGGAAAGCCGGGCAAGGAAATAGGACTGGTCTTTGACCTGGTCAACGCCGCGTGCAATAAATAAAGAGCCGCTGCGGCTGTGAAGACGGGCGTAGTGGCCGGTGGCGATCCGATCCATCCCGGTGCTCAGCATTGCCTGGGCGAGCAGGTCGAATTTGATGGTGAAGTTGCAGTGGATACAGGGATTAGGGGTCAAGCCGGCTTGATACGACTCGGTGAAATAACCGATAACCTGCTCGGCAAACCGGGCGCGGAGATCGATGTGCGTCAGGGGGATTGCTAACCGATCGGCCACCTCCTGCACCCGCCGCTGTTGTGCCTCCAGATTGGCAAGCGGCAACCGCATGAAAAACCCGTGAACCTGATGCCCCTGCTCCTGCAGGAGAGTGGCGGCCATGGTCGAATCCACGCCGCCGCTCATGGCGACGCCAACCTTCAATGCGGCCATGGAAAGGGGGCCATCGACAGCAGAGGGTGGCAGGCGGTGGGAAACAGCAGCGTTAATAAAAAATACATAGGCGGCAGCACGAACCGGAACTCAATTCACAGCAACGAGGTCAGCACCTCGCAATCGCGACAGACGGTCATTTTCTCTTTCCAGTTCTTGTCCGCCGTGCACCGGCAGAGGGTGCCGCTGAGAAACCAGCAGAGATGGCCCGCCTGAAACTCCCAGGCCGGGCATTCTTTTTTTTGGTCACATTTTTTGACGGTCCAGCAATCCTTGCGCTTGGCCGGATGATCGCCCCTCTGGCTCACCGCCAGAAAATAGAGTTGGCGCTCGACATGAACGGGAATTGATCGCCATCCCTGTTCATAACTCTGCACTGCTTTGAGGGAGACTCCGAGCAGTCCGGCAAGGGCCTTTTGGGTTTTTCCTAATTTTGCCCGCAAGTTAGAAAATATTTCACGATTCATAATTCTGCCCCGGATAGAATAATTCGTGCATAAAAGATACCACAAGGTGCGGAGACCGGCAATCCCTTTTACCGGCAGTACGCAGGCGGCGGAATACGGAAGCGGGCGAGGTGCTTCTTCGGAAAAGTCCCTGGAAAAGAAGGAAGCAATAGTGTATTTTCCCGGCGAAGGAGAACGATGATCACCCTTTTCCGTGATCCCCGATCCCCCTCCGTACAGGCAAGTATCTCCAGATGAAACATCGGACGAGAGCGTGATAGCGATGAGCGAACAGCAAAAAGTGAACGGTACCGGTCTTGCACGATTAAAACGGGCCATGCACTGCTCGTACCTGGGCCTCTCCGCCGCCTATCGCAACGAGGAGGCCTTCCGCCAGGAGTTGCTTGCCTGCCTGGTGCTGCTCCCCTTGGCCTGCTGGCTCGGCGACACCAATGTTGAACGCGCCCTGCTGGCCGGCAGCTTTATCCTGCTGCTGATTGTCGAACTGCTCAACACCGCCGTTGAGGTGGTGGTCAACCGCATCGGCCTTGACCGCCACGAACTGTCCGGCTTGGCCAAGGATCTAGGTTCGGCTGCCGTTTCCATGGCCATTCTCAACACCGTGGTCATCTGGCTGCTGGTGCTCTTCACCTGAAAAGATCCTTTTACCAACACCAGTCGTCTTCCCCGGACAATCCCCTGGGGCCGCGCTTCCTGCCTGAAAAACAATTCACCCGAGGCGGGACAACGCCACCCTTCTTTTTCACCCCGACATCACTGCCTGTTTGCACCAGTAATACGCTTGGTTTAATCAGTCATCCTCTGAGCGCTGGTGGCCGAGTTCTTGCTTCTCGTGTCCCGAATACTGATGCATGATACGCCCCAAGCGGCCCCTGCGGCAATAAAAACATCCCTGGTCCTTATCAAGAATTTTTTCGTGCAATTTCTATTTGACACACGAGAAATGATTTTGTAACACATGTCGATATTACCGTAGCATATTTTGTGTTACCTCCTTCGTTTCCACTTTTGGTCGAACGACAAATAGCAATTGACGGACATTGTCAGAGGAGAAACCAACATGCATATGGCCGACGCCCTTCTTTCACCCGCTGTTGGCGGCACCATGTGGGTCGCCACCGCCGGAGCCATCGCTTTCTGCGCCAAAAAAGTCCAGCAGGATCTTGATGACCGGAAAATTCCTTTGATGGGTGTTCTGGGCGCCTTCATCTTTGCCGCCCAGATGATCAACTTTACCATTCCGGCCACAGGCTCATCCGGTCACCTTGGCGGCGGCATGATCCTGGCTATCCTGCTCGGCCCCCATGCAGCCTTCCTGACCATTGCCTCGGTCCTCACTGTCCAGGCACTGTTCTTTGCCGATGGCGGCTTGCTGGCCTTAGGCTGCAATATCTTCAATCTCGGCGTCTTTCCCTGTTTTATCGCCTATCCCTTAATATACAAAACCCTCGCCGGAGACAGGAAAAGCCCGATGCGCATTGCCATCGGCGCCACCCTCGCCGGGATAATCGGGCTCCAACTGGGCGCCCTGGGGGTGGTGCTCGAAACCGTCTTGTCCGGGATCTCGGAGTTGCCGCTGGAGGCTTTTCTCTGGGCAATGCTGCCGATCCATCTTGCCATCGGACTGGTTGAAGGCCTCGTCACCACAGCCGTGATTTCCTTTGTCTGGAAAGCCCGCCCGGAGATCCTTGAGTATTCCGCCACCTCGCGCCCGCTGGGAAATCTGTCCATCACCAAAGTCCTAACAGGCCTCGCTCTCGCAGCGGTGATCACCGGAGGGGTGCTGTCCTGGTTTGCCTCCTCGTTCCCTGATGGTCTGGAATGGGCGATGGCAAAAACATCGGGCCAGGAAGAGCTGGCAGCGCCAGAAAAGGGTATTCATCATTTTCTCGCTGGAATTCAGGAAAAAACCGCTTTTTTGCCTGATTATGCTTTCCAGACCAACGAACAGGAACCGGCTTCACAGGAAAAAACGCCGCCCTCCTGGCTGACTGTGGATACAGGCTCAACGGTCTCAGGTCTGGTCGGCGGCTGCCTGACGCTGATGCTGGCAATCGCGATCGGCTTTTTGTTTCGAAAACGCAACCAGATCATGTAGCCGATTGTGGCGACAGCGGCGATCTTTCGGCAGCGGTGGTAGCGTACCATCGCTGCTTTTTTATGGTGCATGTCCAGGGCAGGAGTCTCACGCATGGCCAAAATCGAATCCACTTTCAGTGATCTGAGCCGCCTCGATGCACTCGCCGCCAGGGATTCGGTCATTGCCCGGCTTGATCCCCGGGTCAAGCTGTTGACTGCGGTTGTGTTTGTGCTCTGTGTCGTCTCTTTCGACAAGTACGTTATTGCCGCGATGCTGCCTTTTGCCCTCTTCCTGAGCCTGATCATGGGACTGGGCGGCATACCGGCCAACTTTATCCTGAAAAAACTGGTCCTGGTTTCCCCCTTTGCCCTCCTGCTCGGCATGTTCAATCCATTTCTGGACCAGCAGATCCTCCTGTATCTCGGCCCCATTCCAATATCCGGTGGCTGGATCTCCTTTCTTTCCATCCTGCTGCGTTTCTGCCTGACGGTCGGAGCCCTGCTGATCCTGATTGCCACCACCGGCTTCAATGGAGTCTGCATGGCCATGGAAAAGATGGGCATGCCAAAAATTTTTGCCGTCCAGTTGCTGCTGCTCTATCGCTATATTTTTGTGCTCATGGATGAAGGCCAACAGATGTACCGGGCCAGGGCGCTTCGATCCTTTCAGGGACGCGGCACCGATATGAAGACCTTTGGCCATCTGATTGGGGGGCTACTACTGCGCACCCTGGATCGTGGCCAGCGCATCCATCTGGCCATGCTCTGCCGTGGTTTCGACGGCACGATCCGCACCCGTCGCGCCCCTCGGCTCATCACCCGGGACATCCTACTGTTCGTCCTCTCCTGCCTCATCCTCATCACCATGCGCCGCTACGATTGCTCGTTGCTGCTCGGTCAGTTACTCACAGGATTTGCCCAATGAGCCATCACATCGTCGAAGTCCAGGATTTGAGCTACACCTATCCAGACGGGACCGCCGCTGTTCGCGGCATCTCCTTTCGGATTCATCATGGCGAATCGGTGGCGGTGGTTGGTGCCAATGGAGCGGGTAAATCGACCCTGCTGCTCCATCTCAACGGCTACCTAACCCCCCAATCGGGCACGGTCCGCATCGGTGATTTCCCCCTGACCAAGGAAACGCTCAGAGATATCCGCCGGACCGTTGGCATGGTTTTCCAGGATCCTGATGATCAACTGTTTATGCCGACTGTTTATGATGATGTCGCCTTCGGCCCCCTGAACCTTGGCCTGCCGCCAGATGAGGTTGAACAGCGTGTGCAGAAGGCCCTGGTGCGGGTCGGAGTCGCGCATCTCCGGGAACGCCCCCCCTACAAACTGTCCGGCGGCGAAAAACGGGCAGTCTCCATCGCCACCGTGCTGGCGATGTCACCCGATATCCTGGTCATGGATGAACCGTCTTCCAATCTTGATCCCCGCGCGCGCAGGACGCTGATCGAACTGCTGACTGGTTTTCAGCACACCAAAATCATCGCCACCCATGATCTCGACCTGGTGCTCGATCTCTGCCAGCGGACCATCGTCATCCGCGAAGGCCAAATTATGGCCGACGGGCCCACCACCGAAATATTCCAAAACGATCAGATGCTCGAACAATGCCATCTGGAAAAACCCTTGCGGATGCAGGCCTGCCCCCTTTGCAGCCGAAAGTCTAGCTCAATGGCCCCCTGAGATTGTGCAGAAGTCTGCGGGAATAGAGTGCGGGCTGTAACGGGAGAACAGACAGGGACGCTGAGCCCTTGCCGAATTCGTTCAGGAAGAGTGACGACAGCCCGGACCGAGCAGCCGGCTGTTGCCGCCCGGTCCCGGCAGGACCTGGATGCGGAGATCGATGCGGTCTTTGAGCATCGGCACATGGGAGATGATGCCGATCAGCTTGCCGTCCTGCTGCAATTCGGCCAGGGTCTGCAGGGCGGTATCCAGCGCCTCCTCGTCCAGGGTGCCGAACCCCTCATCGAGAAAGAGGGAATCGACCCGGACATTGTGACTGGCCATGGCGGACAGCCCCAGGGACAGGGCCAGACTGACAAGAAAGCTCTCGCCGCCGGAGAGGTTGCGGGTTGACCGGGTTTCCCCGGCCTGGTAGTTGTCGATCACCTGCAAGGCCAGGGGTTCTTTAGGGTCGCGTAGGAGGATGTAACGATCGTTCATCTTGCGCAACTGACGGTTGGCGTGACTGATCATGGCATCAAAGGTCAACCCCTGGGCAAAAACCCGGAACCTCTTGCCGTCGGCTGAGCCGATCAGCAGGTGCAAGAGTTCCCAGCGCTCCAGTTCCTTGTGCTGGGCGGCCAGAACCTGTTGCTGCTCCTTGAACTGCTGTTTATGCCGGGTATTGACCGCCAACCGTTCCCGATCGGCACCGATGCGCTGCAGCAGGGCCTCAAGCTCTTGATTAAGCGCCTGCTGCTCTGCAACCAATTCCGCTTGCTCTTTCTCACCCCGCTGCTGCGCCTCCTCCTGCTCCAGGGCAGCGGCCAGCTCAGCCCTGCGGGCGACAAGCACAACCTGCTCTTTGTCCAGCCCTTCCTTTAAACGACCGAGCTCGGCCAATGCCTCCGGCGGCAGCAGGGCGGCACAAAAGGCCGCCAAATTTTCAAATCCAGCGGCGGGCAGACGGTCGAGCAGATCGGTCTCCAGCGCCCGGCTCTGCGGCTGCAGGGCCACCCATTCCTCGGCGCAGATCCGCGCCTGTTCGCTCTGGCCGTGCAACTCCTTGTCGATTTCGGTCAGGCGGCTGCGGATTACCAGTTCCCGCGCCTCTGCCTGCTGTCCCAAGGCTTTGAGCTTCTGCTCCTCCAGGTTGGGGTCCCGGTCACCGTACAATTCAAACCGCTCTCCCCGCAATCGCCCTTCTTCCCGGCGCAGATCCTCAAGCGCCGTGACCTGTTGAGACAGGGTCTTGTCGAGAGTGGCCACCAGCAGGTCGACCTTGTCCAGTTCCCCTTGCAAATGGGTTCGGTGCCGCACCAGTTCCGCCTGCCGCTGCTGCTGCTCCTTCCAGGCCTGCTGCCGGGTTTCCAGATGAATCAACAAGAGCTGCGTCTGCTGCGGCGGGCATTCGCAGATGCCCAGGGGCTGCAACTGGCTCAACAATTCGGCGCGATATCCATCGACCAGGACACGTTCCGCCTGCGCCTGTTCTTCCAGCCGCCTTATCTCGCTGGCAATGGTTTCCCCCGCATGACGGGCCGCTTGCGCCTGCTGGAACAGGTCGGTATGCCGGGCTACGGCCTGCTCCAACTGGTTGCGCACCGTCTGCATGGCATTTTCCAGCCGTTCGATGGCCAGAAGGCGCTGCCGCAGGGTTGCCACCCGCTCCCGCCCCTCCCCCAACAAACGGGCCGTCTGCGTGGTCCGGTCCGCCATCAACTCGTCGCCAAGCAACGGCAGCAACGGTTCGAGCTGCCCCTCAACTTCCGCCCGCTGCTTTTCTCCATTGTTCATAGCGCGACCGGCATGTTCGATATCCCTGGTCAGGCCAACCAGCGATTCCCGTTGCCGGTTGATTGCCGCCAGCAGCCGCTCCAACTCCGCCCGGCTCCGGCTCAAAATTTCGTCCGAGGTCTCGACCACCGGGCGCGCATCGGCCCAGGGATGTTGGAGGGCCCCGCACAGGGGGCAGGGAACGTCTTGTTCCAAGCGAACTCGATCTTCCTCGTAACTGTGAATGCGCAGGGCCAATTGGTGGTTCTGCTCATGGGCCACGACCAGTTGCTGCTGGAGTTGCCGTTGTTCTTCCAGGGCTTGCAGCTCTGCTGTTTGGTGTTGAGCCTTGGCCTGCAACTCCCGCAGCACCCCGCCGAGTGTCGTCCGTTCCTCTTCCACGGCCTGCTGACGGGCCAGGAGCGCTGCGATTTGCTCCAACTGCCGCAGCCGGTGCTCCTCCTGTTCGACCTGCAAACGCCAGAAAGAGGGGGGCTGTCCGTTCCCATGGCCCTCGCTCTCGGCCTGCAAGCGTTGCTGTTGTTGTCGCAAAGCCGCCACCGCCTGGTGCGCCTGCTCCTCTGCCTGTTGCAGGCGAGTGATATTCTGGGCGGCCTCTGCCTGGGCAACACACTTTTCCGCACAGTTTTGCACTAATCGGGCCAGCTCGCTTTCCCGTGCCCCCAGCTGCAGGAGTTGCTGCCGGAAACCGGCCAGATGCTCAATCAGCAGGCCGTCACCGGCATGTTCCTGAAAAAAAGTGTCAAGCTGCTCCAGTTGCGCTGCCGTTTCCACCTGTTGCCGTTCCGACTCCCGCCGCACCTGCTGGTGGTGTTCCCGTTCCTCTTCCGCTTGCCGCAACGCGCCGCTCACCTGCGCGATGGCCCTTTTCTTCTCATGGATATGAAGATCAAGGGCGCGCACGGTCTTGATCGTTTCGTTCTCCAGGTTCTGGATGTCGCCAATTTCGTGGAGCTGATGGCAGGCCCTAACATGGTCCTCGGCAATCTGGCGCTGTTGCTGTTGGAGCGTTTCGATGACAACGCGAAGTTCTTCACCCTTGACGCCGAGGGCGGCAATTCGATCCTGCACCTGGGTAAGCCGGGTGTAGTCGCCCAGTAAGGGTTGGGCCCGCTGCCCACGGTCACATTGCTCCAGCTCGTCCTTGGCCTCCTCGCGGCGTTGCGCCAGGTTGAGCATTTGCTGATCGGTTTCACGGATCTGCCCCTGCAACGACTCGATAAGGGTCATCCGCTGCAAAGCCCCAGCCAGCAGGGCAAGCCGCTGCCGGACTCCGGCTACCGCCGCCGTCCCTGTACCGATTTCGGTCTCCAGCTCCTGTTCTGCCTCGTCGCCCAGAAGGACGACAGAACCCAAGGCCTCCTGGAGATGCACGGCTTGCCGTCGCTCTTCGCTGGTGCGCTCGTGAACGGCGATGGAAATCCGGGAATAGATGCCCGTGCCGGTGATCTGCTCGAGGATCGGGGCGCGCTGATCGGCATCGGCCTCGAGAAAGGCGGCAAAGTCACCCTGGGCCAGGAGGATCGAACGGGTAAACCGATCATAATCCATGCCGGTCACCTGCTCCACCAGGCGGCCGACCTCCTTGCTCCTGGTTTCCAGCACCTTGCCGGTCCGGGCGTCGACAATCTCGTGCCGGGGCGGCTGCAGCTCACCTTCCGCACTGCGGCGGGCCCGGTGCTGTCCCCAATGGCAGCGGTACCGGCCCTGACGAGTTTCGAATTCGACCTCGGCAAAACAGTCGCCGGCCCGGCGCGACAGGATCTCGTTGCTGGATTTGCTGATATGGCCGAGCCGCGGCGTCCGGGCAAACAGGGCCAGACAGACGGCATCGAGGATGGTGGACTTGCCCGCTCCGGTGGGCCCGGTGATGGCGAAAATGCCCGAGGTGGCATATTCGGGCGCGGTGAAGTCGATGGTCCAGGAGCCGGCCAATGAATTGAGGTTGCGAAGGCGGATGGCGAGGATTCTCATGGGCCGCTCTCCGTCTCGCCATCCTGGCGGGCCAGGGCCTCTCGCACCTCAGCAAAAGTCTCGCGCAGCAGCTGCCGCTGAACCTCCTCTACCTGGTTACTCTCCAGGCAGCGTTCAAAGACCTCGGCAACGCTGAGATCGTCTAGGGTTTCCGCCTCCTGGGCCTGCTGCAGCGCGAAATCGTAGATGCGGCTGTTGCGGATGCGCAGGACAACCAGCTCCGATCCTTCCACCGCCGCCAGCAATTGTTCCCGCAGATTGGGGATGACCGCTTGACCTTGGTAGTGCAGTTCAACCCAGGCCGGGCTTGCCGCCGCTTGCAACCGCTTCACCCCATCCAGCAACTCCGGCAGGTCGCCGCGCAGAGAGACAAGCGGTTGGAACGAGGGGACAGGGATCGATTCCACGGCCACCGTCCGCCCTTCACAGCGCACCGCAAGGATCTGTTTGCGCTGATCGGCCTCGGAAAAACTCATCGGCAGCGGGGCGCCGGAGTAGCGCCGGGTTGCGGCCCCACCCACCAATTGACCAAGATGGAGGTGCCCCAGCGCGAGGTAATCAATACACTCCGGAAAACTGGTCCCCTCGATGCGGTCCAGGCCGCCGATGGACAGATCGCGCACGCCGTCGCCTTCTTGCGTCTGCCCCCCGGCGACAAAGAGATGGCCCAGGGCCACCAGAGGCAGGTGCGGGTCGATCTCCCGGCGCACTTGGTCGGCGGCCTCGCAAACCTGTTGGTAATGAAGCCGGATCCCGTCGCGCAGCTGCCGCCCCTTTTCCTCCAGCGATTCACCGGCCGCAGCCAGACGGATGTCACGATCCCGCAAAAAGGGGACGGCGCAGACCAGCAGTTCGGCCTTTCCCTCATGGTCCCGCAGCAGCAGGATCTCTTTATCCCGGTTCTGCTCGGACATGCCCACCACATGGATGTCCAGCTGCCGCAGCAGTTCGCGCGGCGCCTCCAGCAGGGCGGGCGAATCGTGGTTTCCGCCGATGATGACTACATGGCGGCAACCGGAACCGGCCAGCCGATGAAGAAATCGGTAATAGAGGGCTTGGGCTCGGCTCCCTGGGGTGGTAGTGTCAAAAACATCTCCCGCCACCAGCAGGACATCGATGGTTTCCACTTCGATCAGCCTGACCAGCCAGTCGAGGAAACGGCCCTGTTCCTCGTGGCGCTGCCGCCCGTGAAAGCGGTGGCCCAAGTGCCAGTCCGAGGTGTGGATCAGTCGCATCGCACTTTTCGCGGTGGATTAATACGCGCCAATCTGGGTATCCATGGTGAAGACTTCGCCCTCAACCGTCTTGATCAAGGCCTGACCGGCAATCACTGTCTTGCCGTCATAGGTCAGGGTCGGCCCGCCCTGAAGCTGCCAACCGCGATTAAGTTTATCAGAGACGCGCTTGCAGAAGCTCTCGTCGTCCGGGCCGGTAATACAACTGTACAGGATCATTTTTGTACCGTACCTGTGGAAACTGACATGATGAATGATGAAAAAGGCATGATTGCCGCCGGAGCCAGGGGCACAGACACCGGCCAATATACTACTGATCAGACCGGAGAACGACAAATGAATCTTCACCCTTTCGACCCGTTCCGTGACCGATTGAGCAGGGACATCCGCAACGACCTCTCCGAATCGCTGCTCATCTGCTTGCAAGAACTTCGACTCAACCCTGCCCGCGAGGTGGCGGACCGATTTCTTGCCGCCAACCCCGGGCCCGAACAGGTGGCGTATATCGCTCTCAGGTTGGAGCGCTATGAACGGTTTCTCAGCAGGATCGGTAAGGGTCCGGACGATGTGGTGTGGCAGGGGCTGGTTCTTTGGGATCTTGGTCTGCATTTCGAGGTGCACGAGATCCTCGAACACGCTTGGCTGCGGGCCCAGGGAGTGGAAAAAAGTTTTCTCCAGGCCCTGATTCGGGCCGCTGGGGTGTATATCAAAGGGGAGTACGGTTTTGATGAGGGCGCGGCCAAACTGGCGGCCAAGGCCCTGCCGGTGCTGGTGGCCAACCGGGATCGCCTTGCCGCCTATACCGACCCGGATCGACTGATTACCGCCCTGCGCTCTCCCAAGGGAGACGCCCCCCTGCTGCTCGCCTGATCTATTTTCCTACCCTCTGGGCTGCGGCAGGGTTGACGGCGCCGACTGTTTCCGAGTAAGGTGACTTTTTATTTGGTTGCCACGTCGCAACGACCAAGCCCCACTTTTCAGGGCTATCTGTACCGCATTCATCGCTGCGCCCGTAGCTCAGCTGGATAGAGCACCGGACTTCGAATCCGGGTGTCGGGGGTTCGAATCCCTCCGGGCGTACCAAGTAGTCAAGGGTTTAGGAGTTTCTCCTAGGCCCTTTTTTTGTTTCCCCGGTCTTCCTCCGGTCCGTGCTTGAGATT
>JBBQCO010000027.1:0-32798 GCA_038318785.1 Desulfobulbales bacterium
GAACGGGAATAGGCGTCGGTATCGGCATCCACCAGCTGGCCACCGAGAAATTGGTAATAACCGGCCAGTGCAATCATGGCGGCATTGTCGGTGCAGAGCACCGGCGAGGGCATGAACAGCTCCAGGCCCTGTTCGGTGCAACGCTGGGCGAGGACAGCTCGCAGCCGGGGGTTAGCCGCCACCCCGCCACCGATGACCACGCGCCGGTGGCCAGTCTGTTGCGTCGCGGCCAGGGTTTTGTCGACCAGCACTTCGACCACGGCCTCCTGAAACGAGGCACAGATATCGCCCACGTCCAGAGGCTGCTGGTTGCGACGCTGGTTGGCCACATGGCTGGCCACAGAGGTTTTGAGGCCGCTGAAACTGAAATCGAGGCTGTCCTCCCCCAGTCGGGCGCGGGGAAAGGCGATGGCTTTCGGATTGCCTTCCGCCGCCAACCGGCTGATCACCGGACCGCCCGGATAGCCGAGCTCAAGCAATTTGGCTACCTTGTCAAAGGCCTCACCGGCCGCATCGTCGCGGGTCCGGCCCAGGCGGATGAAGGTCATGGGGTCGTTGACGGCAAAGAGGGACGTGTTGCCGCCGGAGACAATCAGGGCGGTGTAGGGGAAATGGGGTTGTTTGTCCTCAAGCAGGCAGGACAGGAGGTGTCCGGCCATGTGGTCGACCCCGACGCAGGGCAGGCCACGCACCAGGGCAAGGGCCTTGGCAAAGGTGAAGCCGACCAGCAGCGAACCCACCAGCCCCGGTCCCCGGGTGGCGGCGATGAGGTCGATATCGTTTAATCCCACTCCGGCTTGGCCCAGAGCCTCGTCCACCACCGGCCGGATCATTTCGATATGGCGGCGTGAGGCCAGCTCAGGGACAATCCCGCCGAACCGGGCATGAATTTCGTTCTGGCTGCTGATGATCGAGGAGAGCACCCGGTTTTCCGGTTCAAGAACGGCCGCCGCTGTATCGTCGCAGGAACTTTCAATGGCAAGGATAAGCATGGGCAGCCGGTTGCAATCAGTCCTTTTCGGTGGTATCAGTAGGTATCAGTCGCCGGTTGTCGTTCGTCCGAATGCCGAGGGCAACCATTATTTTTTGCGAGCACCATACACAATGATACAAGAAAACACCAGTTTTGCTCCACTTGGAAATGACCTGACCGATTTATTTTCCCGTCCCATTTCCTATTTGCGCCTCAGTCTCACTGATCGCTGCAACCTCAGATGCATGTACTGCGTCACCGAGGAGGAATCCAGCGGGGGGCTTTCCAAGTTGCGCCACGATGAGCTGCTCACCTATGAGGAACTGCTGCGAACGGTCCGGGTGGCGGTGGCCATGGGGATTACCAAAGTCCGGCTCACCGGCGGCGAACCTCTGGTGCGCCGCAATGTCCTGAGCTTTATCCGCGATCTCACCCGGATCGAGGGACTCGATGATGTCCGCATCACCACCAACGGCGTGCTTTTGGAGCAATACGGGAAGGGGTTGTACGACACCGGCGTGACCAAGGTGAACATCAGTCTTGATTCCCTGCGTCCCGAGCGGGTGGCAGCGATCACTGGAGTCGACTGTTTTGATCAGGTTTGGCGGGGGATCGAGACCGTTCTTGGTCTTGGTTTTTCGCCGGTCAAACTCAACATGGTGGCCATGCGCCACATCAACGACGACGAAATCCTTGATTTCGCCCGGATGTCGCAGCGGCTGCCGCTGCAGATGCGGTTCATCGAATTCATGCCCATCGGCGCCTCCAGCCGCTGGAACACCGACACCTACATCAGCACCGATGAAATTATGGCCCGGATCAGCACGCTGGGCGAACTTATTCCCCTGCAGAAAGGGCGGGCCGACGGCCCGGCCAAGGTCTTCCGGCTGGGTGCGGATGCCGTCGGCTCCCTGGGGTTCATCAGTCCGCTCAGTCATCATTTCTGTGACCGCTGCAACCGGCTGCGTTTGACCTCGGCCGGTATGCTCCGTTCCTGCTTGCTCCACGACGAAGAAGTCGATCTCCGTTCCGTACTGAGAAACGAGCCGACCGATGCGGCCATCCGCGAGGCGCTGTTGATGGCTATCCGCAACAAACCCCGTGGTCATCAGCTGGAGGAGCGGATGCACCGCTCCGGCAGCGACTGCCACGGCCGGATGTCGCGCATCGGCGGTTGAATTTCGCCTTTCCGTTTCTTGCCGTTTTCAACCTACCCCTCGGTTTGATCAAAGATCTCGTTGCTTTCCGCCTCCTCGTTAGCTCCGATCATGCAATGAAGTAGGCAGGGAAAAATGTTGCCGGAGAATCGAGGGCTATTGGTGGCCGCAACCTGGGATGGAGAGGGGAGCAATGGTCTTGCCTTCGCCGGTCAAATCCATGCAGGTAACCTTATAGGCCAGGGACGAGTATTTGATCAGGCAAATGATTTCGTTGCCGCGGCCGTGGAGCGCCCGCCGCACGAGGCTCGCATAACGATCATGCAGTATCTGGGCTGGTACAACCGATCCAGACCACATTCAAAAATGAGAGAAAAGAAACCCGGACGAATGACGAATGTATGCCGTGATGCTGTTGGCGGTTGAACTGGCAACATAAAACAAGTGGAGAGTTCTGTTCAAAACAGCACATGCTTGTTCAACCAAGTTGAGCCACCACTGTCCACGATTTTCAACCTAGTCTGCGTTGTTCGAGTTCGTCCCAGCGGTCGTAGAGTTGTTCGGTTTGGGCCTGCAATTCCTGCTGTTCCTGCCAATATTGTTGCAGCTGGCTGGAATTGGCCATGACTTCGGGCGAGAGCATCAGCGTTTCCAGTTCTCCCAGGCGCGACTCAGCGGCAAGAATGGCTGCCTCCATCTGATCGTATTCCCGCTGGTCCATGTAGGAGAGCTTGCCGGGTTTGGCCTTGGCCGCCGGTTTCTCTTTGGCGGCGGCTGGGAACTTTGGCACTTCCCTGCGGTCCCGCTCCTGGAGCATGACCAGCCATTGTTCGTAATCGGCAAAATATTCGGTGCTGCCCTCGCCGTCGAAACCGAGCACCAGGTTGCAGACCCGGTCGAGGAGGAAACGGTCGTGGGTGACCAGCACCAAGGCGCCGGGGAATTCGCACAGGCTTTCCTCGAGCACGTCGAGGGAGGGGATGTCGAGATCGTTGGTGGGCTCGTCGAGCAGGAGGATGTCGGCGGGCTGGCGCATCAGGCGCGCAATGAGGATGCGGGCCTGTTCGCCACCGGAGAGGCGATAGACCGGGGTTTCCAGCTGGTCGGTGCGGAAGAGAAATCGTTTGGCCCAGGTGACCACATGCAGACTCTGGCCCTGATACATGATGCTGTCGCCGTCCGGAGCCAGGGCGCGGCGCAGGGTGACCGAGGTGTCGAGCTGTTCGCGGCGCTGGTCGAAGCTGACGATGCGCAGTTTGTCGGCAATGGCGACAGTGCCCTTGTCCGGCTTGAGGCCACTCTGGCGGGCGGCGGCGGCCAGGATGTGCATCAGGGTCGATTTGCCGCTGCCATTGCGGCCGAGCAGACCCAGGCGCATCCCGGGCTTCAGGGTGAGGTCGAGGCCCGAAAAAAGCGGCGGGCCATGGAACCGTTTTTCCAGGCCAACGGCGGTCAGTAGCTTTTTGGTTTTGCGCTGGGTGCTTTCAAAGGCAATGCCCACCTGGCCGACGGAACGGTTTTTAGTGCGGACCTCTCCCAGTTCGTCCTGCAGACGCCCCGCCTCCTCGATCCGGTAGCGGGCTTTGGTGGTTCGGGCCTTGGGTCCACGGCGGAGCCATTCGGTCTCGCGCTGCACCTTGTTGGCCAACCGTTCCTCCAGGCTTTGCCGCTGCTGGAGATAGTCTGCTTTCTTCTCGAGAAAATCGGCGTAGGTTCCGCGGACCTGAAAGGAACCTTCGGGGTAGACCGGGGACAACTCGATCACCCGGTTGACCGTGTTTTCGAGAAAGCGGCGGTCGTGGCTGACCATGAGAACGGCGGCCGGGCTTTCGGGCAGGGTGGCATTGAGCAACCGCTCCAGCCAGAGGATTCCCTCAATGTCCAGATGGTTGGTGGGTTCGTCCATGATCAGGACTTCGGGCCGGGTGACCAGAGCCCGACAGATCGCCAGGCGCTTGCGCCAGCCGCCGGAAAGCAGGCGTACCTGCTGTTGCGGGTCGGTAAACTGGGCACGGCTAAGCAGAACATGCACCCGGTTGTACTGTTCAGCTTCGTCGATATCGAGACGCTTCACCGCTTCATAGAGGTTGTCGATGCAGCTGGCTTCCTCGTTGAAAAGGTCCTCCTGAGGCACATAGCTGATCCGCAGCAGCTTCTGGATAAAGACCGTGCCGCTGTCGGCTTGCTCAAGGCCACAGAAGATCTTGAGCAGGGTCGATTTGCCTGAACCGTTGGGCCCGATCAGGCCAACCTTGTCGCCGGTGCTGATCATCAAGGTGGCGTCGGTGAACAGGGTCTGGGCCCCAAAGGCCTTGGCTAGACCCTGGCAGCTGAGGAGTGCGCACATGGTTAAACCGAGCTGCTGGCAGTCCTGTTGAGGGGCTGTGGCCCGCCGATCAGGAGATGTCGCCGTTAAGATTAATGTCGTCGGCCCGGGGATAGGAGCCGAGCAGCTCGAAATAAGCGGAGATCTGCTTGAGGATGTTGCAGGCCTCGTAGATGACCGGGTCTTCAATGTGACCGATCATGTCGAGGAAAAAGAGGTAACTCCATTGCTTATCCTTGGTCGGCCGGGATTCGATCTTGGCCAGATCGATATTTTTGGCCGAAAGGATGGTCAGAATTTCGTTGAGGGCGCCAGGGCGGTTGATCAGGCCGATGAGAATCGAGGTCTTGTCGCAGCCGCTCTTCTTTGGCGACTTGCGGCCGATAACCAGGAAACGGGTGGTGTTGCCCTGGTAATCCTCGATACCTGGAACCACCACCTGGAGTCCATAGGTATTGATGGCCAGCGAGCTGGCAATGGCGCCGATATTGGGGTTGTTGGCCGCCATTTGGGCAGCGGTGCCGGTGGAAAAGACATCGAGGGTCGGAATCTTAGGCAAATTTTTGCGTAGCCAGTTGCGGCACTGGGCCAGCGGCTGGGAGTGAGAAGCCACGGTCTGGATGTCCTCGATGTTGCCGGAGCGGTTGACCAGATTATGGGTAATGGCCAGTTGGATCTCGCCGCAAATTTTAACCTTGTATTTTAAAAAGGCGTCCAGGGAATAGGTGACCGCCCCTTCGATGGAATTTTCCACCGGGACGATGCCGTACTGGACCCGTTCTTTTTCTACCTCCTCAAAGACCTCGGCAATCGATTCCATGGGCAGGTAATCGGCGGTCTGGCCAAAATATCGCACCCCGGCCAAATGGGAAAAAGTGGCCTCGGGTCCGAGATAGGCCACGGTTGCCTTACGCTGCGACAGGCGGCAGGTGGTGATGATTTCATGGAAAATCGAACGGAGTGCCTTGTAGGGGAAGATATCGTTGTTAATTTTTCGGAGCCGTTCGTAGATCTCCAACTCGCGTTGCGGATCCCATTTGGCCCGATTGGTTTCGTTCTTGAGCTGGCCGATGGTCTTGGCACAATCGAGTCGTTCCTTCAACAGGTCCAGAATAGTATCGTCGATCTGGTCGATGCGCTGCCGCACCTGGGGGATGTTCTGTTTGTCGTCCATGTCTCTGCCTGGTCAGAAAAAAAATGTTTGAGTATACCGGGGCCTGCACAGGTAAGGGAAAGCTGCCGTAGCCTGTTAAACCGCTTAATATAGCATTGTTGGCGGTGTATGGGAATACATAAGGCGGATTTGACTGTTTAGGTTCTTTACTGTGGGGCACAATCGGTTTCCTTTTGGAGTTTGATAATTATTCGTTTGCAATGGCGAGGGAAATGAAGTACAAGTAAAATTCTTACATCACTTAGCATTTTCTTTTTCTGATATCCTGCGTAATCATTGCGAATCCTTCGATACCTGAAAAGTTCTTGCTTGCCACCCTGGAGGGAAGGAAAAGCATGAAACTTTTTATCGGTAGTCTCCCATATAATATTACGGAATCTGAGCTTTCCGAGCTTTGCGGCACTTTTGGCACCGTTGTCAGCGCCAAGCTCATTGTTGATCAGTTTTCTGGGCAATCCAAAGGATTTGGTTTCGTTGAAATGTCGACCAGATCGGAAGGACACAAAGTTATGGATGGCCTGAACAACAAGGAATACAACCACCGCAAGCTCGTCTGTAACGAAGCAAAACCGCCGGTTAAGAAGGGCCCGAGGCGTCGATAAATCATTTTTCCGTTTACCTTTCCCCTGCAATCGAACTGCACCTGCATCAAGCAGCCGCTGCTTGATAGATTCGAACTGGTCGCCCAGGCTTCGATTGTCCATCATGTACACTCTTTTTTTGCTGTCGCACTCTTGACAGCGCCTTATAAAAATTCTAAGCAATCAGAAGTCATCTGCCGCCCCATATCCTATTTGCTCCATGCAGATCGGGTTGGTCATGGCTGCCGGTCCATGTGATTGTGGGAGTAGGAATGAGTTTTAACGTTTTTTCTTTGAACACCCATCTTGAACAAGCAATTCGTCACTGCGGCTATACCGTGCCAACCCCCATCCAACAGCAGGCAATTCCCCCAATTCTCGAGCGACGTGATCTTCTCGGTCTGGCACAAACCGGAACCGGCAAAACAGCGGCCTTCGCCTTGCCGTTGGTCCAGCATCTCATGCTGGTCCCGGGAAAACAGGTCCGGGCTTTGATCCTTGCTCCCACCAGGGAACTGGCTGAGCAGATCAATGAATTTATCTGCACAATCATCCAAAGCACCAGGTTGCGTAGCGTTGCCGTGTACGGCGGTGTGAGCAAACAGGCGCAGATCTCCAAAATCCGCAACGGGGTCGATATCGTGGTGGCGTGCCCCGGCCGCCTCTTGGATTTGCTCAATGAGAAAGCCGTCAACCTCAGTCAGGTTGAAACCTTGATCCTTGACGAGGCCGATCACATGTTTGACAAGGGGTTTCTGCCCGATATCCGCCGAATCCTCCGTCAGCTGCCCAAAGACCGGCAAACTCTTGTTTTTTCGGCAACCATGCCCGCAGAGATCCGGCATCTTGCCGAAGATATCCTGCATGACCCTGTCACCGTGCAAATCAACCCCACCCGTTCGGTGAAAAGCATTGCCCATCTGCTCTATGCCGTCGAGCAGGGCCAGAAGACTGATTTGCTCTTACACCTGCTCAAGGATGTGGAGATGGCCACAACCCTGGTCTTTACCCGCACCAAATACAAAGCCAAAAATCTGGCTCTGAAACTTGCGCAATCGGGGTTCAAGGCCACTTCGCTACAAGGGAACCTGTCGCAGAGTAAACGGCAACAGGCTCTTGACGGTTTTAAGAGCGGGGCCTTCAGTGTCCTGGTGGCTACCGATATCGCCGCTCGCGGCATCGACGTCACCGGCATCTCCCATGTCGTTAATTATGACATGCCGGATACCGCCGAGGCCTACATTCATCGCACCGGCCGCACCGGCCGAGCCTCCCTCACCGGTGAAGCCCTGACCTTTGCCACTTCCGAGGATGGACGGATGATCCGGGTCATTGAGCTCGTGCTCGATGAAAAAATGCGCCGGCAAACCACTGCCGCCATCCCCTTCGCTCGGCAGGAGAGGGTTGAGCCTCGCGTCGAGATAAAACGGCCAGGAACGGCCAACAGCCCTCCCAAAGCCAAGGCCGCCCCAAAGGGATCGTCTGAAAACCGATCCCGGCGCAATCGCCCTGCCTCTGCAGGCGTTTTTGGTCTTTCCACGCGTTCCAAATGAGTTAGATGATTTGCACGAACAATGATTTACTGAGCCATTGTGACGGTTCGGTAGAGTACCAATGGTCCCAAAGCGGGGCCAACCACCAAACAGTGCGCCCCGCGCACAACGAAAGAGGAGTAGGACAATGGCTGAAGGAACTGTAAAATGGTTTAATGATTCTAAGGGTTTTGGCTTTATCGCTCAGGATGGCGGCAAGGATGTGTTTGTCCATCATTCCGCAATCGAAGCTGACGGGTTTAAGTCGCTCCAGGAAGGGGAACGCGTGAGCTTCAATGTGGTCGATGGCGCCAAAGGCCCGGCAGCCGCTAATGTCAAAAAACTGCGATAATTAATCTGTCGTCATAAAGTCCCCCGCTCTTCGGGGCGGGGGACATTGTTGTGGCAATGCCTGTCAACCACGGTCGTTAAGGGGGATTGTTTTGGTCAAACGTACGAATTACAAACAGGAAAAACGGCTCAAAGAATTGGATAAGCAGAAAAAAAAGGAAGCCAAAAAAGAGCGGAAAAGTAACAGAGATAAAACAGAGGGTGAAGGCGAAGAAATCGTTCGGGAAGAGGATTTGTCATAAGCGGTTTCCGGGGCTCTTTCGGGCCTGCCCCAAATATTCCATCACTCATGCAACAAGGTTTTGTGTCGCTCTTTCAGCGACTTTTTTTATTTGCACCTCCCCTGTCTCTCCCGCATCTAGTCTGGCCACGTCCCCATGAACAGGTGGTCTCTTTCCGGTTCTCTCGCCGATACCGTCTTGTAACAAATAAATCATCGGACGTTGAGCAGCATTTTTGACCGTCTCGTATGCGAGGTGTGGCAGGGGGGCGTATTTGGCCTCAGGGCTCGATTTGGCTGGCGGTATGGACAAAAAAGAGTCGCCAGGTCTCCGAGGCGTTGAGAATAGCCGCTCCGATGGTCTTGCCGCTCCAACCGGTTTGTTCCCAGCGTGGCTCGATGTGGAGCACCGGGAGCCCCGGATCGTCACTGGAAAAGACTGTCAATCGACCAGCACTGCGGTAGAGTTGCTCGGGCAGATTGCACAGACAGATACCGGAAGGAGAGATGTTGCCAATCCTGGCGGTGGCAAAGAGACAACCATCGGTGACGTGGACCGAGGTGTTTGTTAAATGAATTCGCGGGTGGCGTCGCTTATCCGCCATTGCCTGCGGTGATTCGGTTTGACCGGTCTTCATCGGAACTGTGTTGAAACGGGAGAGGAGAGGTCCCGTAACGGATTTTGCCCATCGCCGTTGAACAGTCCGCAGGAGTCGCTTCAGCGCGGGTTCGGGCGCACGATTTCTCGATATTTTACTCTCCTGGGGAGGCGCCATGGCATTCTCTGGTTCTTTTGAGCAGTTCGGGGCCAAAGTCCTTGAGAGAAGAACCTCGTCTCCGGTCATTATAGAGGCGGAGACAGTGAACGCAAAGAAAAGTTCTCTTCAGGGTTGGATCAAAGAACAAACCAACACTTTTTTGCACCAAAAAGCGTGTGGATATAACGAGTGATTAGGTTTGTTCCAGCTGAAAAACCGAACCCTGTTTTACTTGATTTTAGAGCGGGCGAATTTCTACGGTCGTGCGAAGATACGCCTTCACTGCGCCAATCGGCACCTCTTTGCGATGAAAAATGCCGGCGGCCAGGGCTGCCTCCGCCTTGGTCCGGGTGAAAACCTCACGGAAATGCTCGGCATTGCCCGCTCCGCTGGAGGCAATCACCGGGATGGTGACCGCCGATCGCACCGCGTTGATCAGCTCCAGATCAAAGCCTGAATTGGTGCCGTCGCGATCGATGCAGTTGAGGAGAATTTCTCCGGCCCCCAGTTGTTCGCAGACCTGTGCCAGGGTGACGGCATCGACCTCCCGACCCTCGCGCCCACCCCTGATGGTGCACTGGTACCAGCAAAATTTTTCACCCTTTGGCCCGGCAATTGTAGTCTCGATCACCTTATGCTTGACCGCATCGGGACCATCGACATAGACCCGGCGCGGGTCGATGGAAATGACCACCGCCTGGTTGCCGTACACTCGGGCGATCTGCTCGATGGAACTGAGTCCGGTGGCTTTGCCGGTCTTCACTACCTCCTCGACGATCAAAACGGCGTCCGAGCCGATGGATATTTTGTCGGCGCCGGAACGAAAGTACTGGGAGGCCACCTCGAGAGCGCTGTAGAAGCGGCCATCCCGGTCGGTGAAGTCGCGGATACCGCCGCCGATGGTCAGGGGAACAAAGACGTTTTTTGAGGTCTGCTGCAGGACTTCAAGCATGGGCATGTCCTGGAGCGGAAAATCGCGGAAACCGGTGATGTTGAGAAAGGTAATCTCGTCGGCACCCTGCTGGTAATACTCCTCGGCCAATTCCACCGGTTTGCCCAGGTTGCGGACTGTGCCCTCCTCGCGGACATCGTACTGATCTCCCTTGGTGACCACCAGATCGCCGCGCTCGTTGGTGCGCACATCCAGGCAGGCTATAATCCGCTTGGCCAGAACCGTTTTTTGGGGGCAGGCGATGGGAATGACAGCTTCACGGTTTCCGGCGAGAAAATTTTCCAGCAACTTCAACCCTGCCCGCCCGCTTTTCTCCGGATGGAACTGGGTAGCTACCATGGCCCCACGCTGGATGGCGCTGACAAACTCGTAGCCGTAATCGGTGGTGGTGAGGATATCCTCACTAGAGGTGGGCGCCACATGATAGGAGTGGACAAAGTAGAATTTTTCGTGGCCCTGTAATCCATTGAAAAGCGAAGACGCTTGCTGCGCCTTTACCCCGTTCCAGCCGATATGCGGAATGGCGAGATCCGTGGTGAAACGTTGGACCCGACCGGGAAGGATGCCCAGGCCCGGTTCTTCCGGCGCCTCCTCGCTCGATTCAAAGAGTGCTTGGAGGGCAACGCAAATGCCGAAAAAGGGTTTGCCCGAGTGCAGGTAGCGAATAAGCGGCTCACGCAGCTGCTTGTCCCGCAGCGTGCGCATTAAGGCCCCGAAGTTGCCCACGCCTGGAAAAATCAGGCGCTCAGCACGATCGATATCCGCGCCACTGTTGACCAGCCGCACGGTTTCGCCGAGGTGTTCAATGGCATTGATAACCGAGCGGACATTGCCGGCGCCGTAATCAAGGAGAGTAATCATGGTTTTTTCTGCTCAGAGGCTTGCAAGGAGAGAAGAGAAACGGTACAAGGTCAGGCGTGCCGGCGCTAAACGGTTTATTTCCCGTTTGTCTCCCGCGTTTGCCTCGTGAATTTTGCTATTTTTTTTAGCATTCGACCGAAGAAGCTGATTTGTAGAGCAGTTTCCGGTTCAAGTCAAGATCAATTCCATACGCACTGCCATGCAAGCCATCCTTCTCGCCGCCGGGTACGGTACCCGTTTGCGCCCCTATTCCATTCTGCGGCCTAAGCCGTTGTTTCCAGTGATCAATCAACCGCTCTTGCACCGGTTGCTCGAGCAGTTGCACGTCTGCAGCTGTTGGCCAATTCTGATCAATTGCCATCATCAAGCCGTACAGATCGAGGCGGCGCTGACTGCCTGGCCAGAGGTGCTCATCCAGTTTGAACCGGAGATACTCGGCACCGGCGGGGCGCTCCGCAAGGCCCTGGATCGGATGGACAACGATCCGGTGCTGGTGATGAACGGCGACCTCTTTCATGGCATTGATCTGGAACAGGTGTACCACCAGCATCTCCTTTCCAAAAACGACGTTACCCTCGCCCTGCACGACTATCCCCGGTTCAATAATGTCGGCGTGGAGGGCGACCGGGTACGGTCTTTCGGCGACGGCGAGGCGGGGAATCGGCTCGCCTTCACCGGCATCCATGTGGTTGATCCGGAGGTGATCGAGCGAATACCGGCAACCGGTTTTCACCACATCATCGATCTTTATCGGGAACTCGCTGACGAGGGCAAAGTGGGGTACTGCCGGGTGGATGGTTTAACTTGGCAGGATATCGGCACGCCTGCGGATTACCTGCAACTCCACGAAGACCTGCTTGCCGGGAAAGGGGGCTGGGTGATTGATCCCACCGCCCGGATTGGGTCCGAGGTCGTGCTGGAAGAATGGGGCTGCATCGGTCCGGGAGCGGTGATCGGCGACGGCACGCGCCTTTGCCGCAGTGTGGTCTGGGACGGGGCGTCGGTGACTGCCGGTTCCTATATTGATGCTATCGTCACCGGCAATCCGGAAATCGACGCCGGGTCACGGTCCGCGACGGAGAACCGAGTATGACCACTAAGGAACTGCTCTCCGCTGCCGGTCAGCTCCTCGGGAAATCGGAACGCTCCTGGAACGAGGCAACCGTGCAGGTTGTCGCTCTGGTGCCGGACGGCTCTTCCCGCCGCTTTTTTCAACTAAGGGGACCGGACCGGGAGGCCTTTATCGCCATCCTGCCGCCGGAAAACGATGAACGCGGCATGGCCGAGGCGACCTCCTTCCACCGGATAGGCAGGCATCTGCGTCAATCCGGCGTCCCGGTTCCGGAGATCCACGCCTTTGATCAGGTGACCGGTCTGGCGCTGTGCGAGGATCTGGGCGACCAGCGGCTTTTCGAGCAGGTGGTGGCGCAGGGGATTGTTCCATCCCTGTCGCTGTACGAACAGAGCGTACGCCAGTTGGCCCGGATGCAGGTGCGGGCTGCCGAGGGGTTTGATCCCGACTGGTGCTGGGACACGCCCCGCTATGATCGTCAGTTGATGCGGGAACGGGAGTCCGGCTACTTCCTTCGAGCCTGCTGCACCGATTTCTTGCAGCTTGATTTTGACCGCGAGGCTGTGGAGGCCGAATGTGCGCGGCTGGCTGACGAGGCCGCCCGGGCTCCCGCCCATTTTTTTCTCCATCGCGATTTCCAGTGCCGTAACATCATGCTGACCGGTCACGAGGTGCGCTTCATCGATTTTCAGGGGGGCCGTCTTGGACCGCTGGCCTATGACCTGGCCTCCCTCTTGCTCGATCCCTATGCCGCCCTGGAGCAGACCCTGCAGGAGCATCTGCTGGCGGTCTATCTCGAGAATCTGCATGAGGAAATTCCTTACAACCCCGAGCAGTTTCGCCGCGAATATGTTTTCCTGGCTATGCAGCGTAATCTCCAGATCTTGGGGGCTTTCGCTTTCTTGAGTCAGGTGCGGCAAAAGTCTTTTTTTGCGCAGTTTATCCGGCCTTCCCTGGTCTCGCTCAGTGCCCTTCTTGCCAAACCCGAGGCTGCCGGGTATGCTGCCCTCAACCACTTAACCGACCAATGCCGCCAGGAGCTTGAAAAACGATCATGACCACGGAAAACGCAACTCTGGTAGCCCTCATCGGCCGCCCCAATGTGGGCAAATCCACCCTGTTCAACCGCATGGTCAAACGCCGTGACGCCCTCGTCGATCCCACACCGGGAGTCACCCGCGACCGCCATTATGCCCGGGTCAGCTGGGAGGAGCATCCTTTCATTCTGGTGGACACCGGCGGCATCGATAACGAAGACGACACCATCACCAACCACATCCGTCATCAGGCCCTCATGGCCATTGAAGAGGCGGATATTATATTTTTCCTGATGGATGGCCGCGAAGGTCTGACCCCAAGTGACATCGAGATTGTCGACCTGCTCCGCCGCACCGAGAAACAGGTCTTTTTCATCGTGAACAAGATCGACACTCCCGACGTGGAGAGCGCTCTGCTCAGCCCTTTTTGGGAGCTCGGAGTTGATCAGCTGTGGGCGCTTTCCGCCGATCACGGCTTTGGGTTTCGTACCCTGATCGATGCCCTGCTGCCGTATCTTGAAGCAACCAATCTGCAGATCGAGCTGCCGGAAAACACCATGCGCGTCGCCTTTCTCGGCCGCCCCAATGTCGGCAAGTCCTCGATGGTCAACGCCATCGTCGGTCAGGAGCGGATGGTGGTCTCCGAAGTCTCCGGCACTACCAGCGATTCCGTCGACACCCTGCTCAGTCGCGATCAGTACAACTATCTGCTGATCGATACCGCCGGCATCCGCCGCAAGGGCAAAACCACCGACAAGCTGGAAAAATTCTCGATTCTCAAGGCTCTCAAAGCTTTGGGGCGCTGCGATATTGCCATGGTGCTGATCGATGCCGAGGAGGGCATCACCGAGCAGGATACCAAGGTGATTGGCTACACCCAGGATCAGAACAGAGCCCTGATCATCCTCATCAATAAATGGGACCTGATCAAGGATGATAAAAAACGTCAGGAACAATTGATGGAGGCGGTGCGTGAGGCCGTCAATTTTATCCCCTACGCCCCGGTACTGAAAGTCTCAGCCCTGACCGGGTCCGGGATCAAGCGGCTTTTCCCGGAGATCGGCAAGGTGCATCGTCAATTTCATCAGCGCTTTCCCACCGCCGCCCTCAACCGGCTGCTGGCCGATGCGGTTGCCCATCACGAACCCCCTCTCTACCATGGCCGCCGTCTCAAATTCTACTACACCGCCCAACTGGGTACCGCGCCGCCTCTGTTTGCTGTGGTCGCCAACGCCCCCAAGGGGATTCATTTTTCTTATGAGCGATATCTGACCAACTTTTTTCGGGAGGGCTTGGGGCTGGATCGGGTACCGGTTCGCCTGCTCTTCCGTGAGCGGAGCGGCCGGAGAAAGTAGAAGCGGCTCTTGAGAGAGGGAAGGATGGGCGGGAGAAGAGGTCTCTCTTATTCGTGCTGATCTGATGTATCCCAAGTGGAAAACGGCCTGACACATAACGCCGCGTTATAGTAGCGGGCGTCTCCGGTCACCTCCTTGCCGATCCAGTCCGGCCGTTTAAAGGGCTGGTCTTCCCGCTCCAACTCTATTTCCGCCACGATCAACCCCTGGTTTACTCCGGCAAATTCGTCGATTTCCCAGATGAATCCTTGGTAGGGGAGAGTGTAGCGCTTCTTTTCAATCTGCGGTTGCGGGCAGAGGGTGTCCAGCATTTCCCGGGCATCAACCAGCGGAATCTCGTATTCGTACTCACTGCGGGCAATGCCCACGGTTGCTCCCTTGATGGTCAGGTAGCCTTGTTCTCCGGCTATGCGGACGCGCACCGAGCGCTCCTTGCTGGCGCAGAGATAGCCCTGGCGGTATTCGATCCCTTCGACCAATCCGCGCCAGCCCTCGCCGGCGACAAGGAATTTGCGTTCGATTTCCTGATGCATGGTTTGCTCCTTCTTGCTTTGTATCAATTGAGTCTTGGTTGCGGCTTGGATTTCCGGCCTTTTTCATCAATGTCCCACCCAATTGCAGGGGCTGGGTTTCGAGAGAGACCTTCAACCACAGGGTAGCCGGTTTTTCGGTTTCCGGCAATCGAGCAACCACCCAGCATCAAGCCGCCCTAAGAGAAAGAAGGTTTTTTGAGGCCGCACGACATTTTTTTTTGGTGCCTATCTCTTCAATTATCTGGTGATGTTGGAAGTGCGGCCTTTCCGGTCAATTCCCGATCTTTGCTTGACACCTCCGGCGCCTCCTGGTATCACAGAGCAAACTTTTTTCCCCAGTTTCCCGGTTTGGAAATTTATGCTGAAACAATTATTGCTGCGGATCATTCTGACCCTGACTATTGTTCTCTGTTCGCAGCCGTTGCGAGCGGACGACAACGTCCTCAGCACCATCAAAGAGGCGGCCAGGCAGTACGAGGCCGGTGATTACACCGGGGCAGCCTCCAATCTCGATTATGCTGCTCAGTTGGTTCGCCAACAAAAAAGTGAGCGGATGAAGGCCTTGCTGCCTGCTCCCCTGTCCGGTTGGGAGGGGAAAGAGGCCAGTGCCCAAGCTCTGGGTGCGGCGATCCTCGGCGGCGGTGTTACCGTCAGTCGGGAGTACAAGAAAGGGGCCGCGAGCCTCAGTGTGGAGATCGTCTCTGATTCGCCGGTGCTGCAGTCGGTGCTGATGATGGTCAATAATCCCATGTTTGCTGGGGCCGGCGGCGGCAAGCTCGAAACCCTCAAGGGACAACGGGCAATCAGCAAATACGACAGCAGCAAAAAGACGGGCGAACTCTACATTGTCGTCGCCTCTCGCTTTGTGGTCACCATTAAAGGGCGGCAAGTCGCCAGGGAAGATTTGCTCGCCTATGGCGAAGCCATCGATTATCAGGCCCTGGAAAAACACTGATATTCTGGCGGCGAAGAGAAGCGGCTCTTCTCCCTATTAAAGAAAAACCATGGCCTCCCGGGGAATGCTGGCGAGGTTTTTTCCGCGCGAGAGTGGTTACCCCTGTTACGACTGGTTAAGAATTGGCCTTCTTCCTGTAACAGGGGTTTTTTATTGCCAGGCAACAGAAGGGTGCAGTCATGGGTGTTGAGGAGAAAAACAGGCAGCCGGTTCGGCAGGAAGTGACCGACGAAGCCATCTTCAAGGTGGCCAAGGAGATCGTGGTCAAATTCATCGAGGTGGGCCGCTTGACGCCGTCCTCCTTTGAGGAAAACTTTGACCGTATTTATAAGGCCATCGAGCGGACGGTGCGCTCCAAATGAGCAGCGGCCTGCTTGATCCGGCCCTGGACATCGCCCCGGTCAACCCACGTCACATTCATCTGATTGGTATCTGCGGTACCGGCATGGCCGCCCTAGCCGCCATACTGCAACAACAGGGATTCACCGTCACCGGTTCGGATCAGAATGTCTACCCGCCGATGTCCGACTTTCTTGCCAGCCTGGGCATTGAGGTGATGGCCGGCTACGCGGCCGCCAATTTCGCCGCGCGGCCCGATCTGGTGATCGTCGGCAACGTGGTGCGGGCCACCAACCCCGAGGCCGTGGAATTGGGCCGGCTGCGCCTCCCATATCTGTCCATGCCTCAGGCCCTGGGCCATTTTTTTCTGGAGGGCAAAAAATCGCTGGTGGTGGCCGGGACCCACGGCAAAACCACCACCTCCTCCCTTCTCGCCACCACCCTGCACCGCATCGGTGCCACCCCCGGTTTCATGATCGGCGGCCTGGTCGAGGCTTTTGGCCGCAACTCCCAAGTCAGCGACGGTCCGTACTTCGTGGTCGAGGGCGACGAATACGACACCGCCTTCTTCAACAAGGTTTCCAAATTTCAGCATTACCGGCCATATTGCGCCATTCTCACCTCGGTGGAGTTCGATCACGCCGATATCTTTGCCGATCTGGCAGCGATCAAGACCTCCTTTGCCGAGTTCATCGGCCGCATTCCATCCGAAGGCGCCTTGGTGGCCCACATTGAGGATCCGGTGGTCGCGGAGTTGGCCGGGATGGCTCCATGCCCGGTGATTGGCTATGGCACCGGGGCGGGGTGCGAATGGCGGCTGACTGATCTGTGGGCACACGGGCTCACCACCGAGTTTGCGGTGTATCACCACGAACACCTGCTGGGAGGCTGCCGCCTGCCCATGCCGGGTCTGCATAATTGCCTCAATGCCCTGGCGGTGATTGCCCTTTTGAGCCATCTTGGCTTTGCCTTTGAGGCTATTGTCGGCGGATTGGCCTCCTTTGAGGGGGTCAAACGGCGGCAGCAAATCCGCGGCGTGGTTGGCGGCATCACCGTGGTCGATGATTTTGCCCATCATCCCACTGCAGTTCGCGAGACCCTGAACGCCCTGCGACTGGCCTGGCCGGAAAACCGGCTTGTGGTGGTTTTTGAGCCGCGCACCAATTCCAGCCGACGGGCTGTGTTCCAGCAGGACTATGCCGGGGTTTTCGGCGCCGCCGATGAAGTCCTGATCCGCGAGCATGTGCCTCTGGAGACCCTCCCTGTCGATGAGCAGTTTTCTTCCGTCCAGCTGGCGGCTGATCTCCGCGCCAATGGGATCACCGCCCAAGCTTTTCCTGATACCGACACCATCCTCGACACACTGGTCCGCACCTGCACAAGCGGTGATGTGATTGTCATCCTCTCCAATGGCGGCTTCGACGGTATCCACGAGCGTCTGTTGATGCTGCTTGGGCAAGCGGCTTGACAGTTTCTTGCCGGTGTATATAATTTTTGATTCTTCCGCTGGTTGAGAGCGGTCGGCCTCCGCCGCCGCTCTTCGTTGTTTTTTTCTCAAGGAGCCCGTCTATGAATATTGCGGTGATGAAAGAGACCCATCCGGGTGAGACCCGGGTGCCCATGGTGCCGGCCACCGTGGACCGACTCATCAAGTTGGGGGCCGAGGTGGTGGTGGAATCGGGGACGGGGCTGAGCTGCCGTTTTGAAGATGCATCTTATGTTGCCGTGGGTGCGACCATTTCCGCTGCAAGAGAGTCGATGTTGCGCAATGCCGATATCGTCCTGCGTCTGCGTAAGCCCCCGCTGGCGGAAATTCCCCTGATGCGCCGGGGCGCGATTCACATCAGCTACCTCGATCCCTTCAACGAAGGGGAACTGGTCAACGCCTTGGTGGCAGACGGAATCAGCGGCGTCAGCCTGGAGATGATTCCCCGCACCACTTTGGCCCAGAAGATGGATGTGCTCAGTTCCCAGGCCAACTTGGCGGGCTATGTCTCGGTGCTGCTTGGAACCGCCCATCTCGACAAGATCCTGCCGATGATGACCACCCCGGCTGGCACGATTAAGCCGGCCAAGGTGTTTATCATCGGCGTCGGCGTTGCCGGTCTGCAGGCTATTGCCACGGCAAGGCGGCTCGGTGCCCGGGTCGAGGCATTCGATACCCGGCCGGTGGTCGAGGAGCAGGTTAAATCGCTGGGTGCCAAGTTCGTCAAGGTCGATCTCGGCCAGACCGGTCAGACCAAGGACGGCTATGCCACCCAACTGACCCCGGAGCAGGTGGAAATGCAGAAGCAGGGCATGGTCAAGGCCTGCGCCCAGGCCGACATCGTCATCACCACCGCCCAGCTGTTCGGCCGCCCGGCGCCGCGTATTGTTGATCGCGCCATGATCGCCCAGATGCAACCGGGCTCGGTCATCGTCGACATGGCAGTGGAAACTGGCGGCAATGTCGAGGGATCGGTACTGGACCAGGTGGTGGAAATCGAGGGCGTCAAGGTGGTCGGTCTCGGCAATCTGCCCGGCCAGGTGGCGCTGACCGCCAGCCAGATGTACTCGTCCAACCTCGGCAACTTTGTCGCCCATTTCTGGGACAAGGAAACCCAAGCTTTTCGGCTCAATCTGGACGACGACATTATCAAGGGAGCGCTGGTCACCCATGACGGCGCCCTCTTCAGTGAAATGTACAAGAGCATCATCAACAAGTGAGGAGAGCAATGACTGCCGTTTACTTGATTTTTATTTTTGCCCTGGCGATTTTCTTAGGATTTGAGTTGATCTCCAAAGTGCCTTCAACCCTGCACACCCCGCTGATGTCTGCCTCCAACGCCATTTCCGGCATTACCCTAATCGGTGCCCTGGCTTCGATGCAGACCTCGCACCACGGGTTCACCGCCGTCCTTGGCACGCTTGCTGTTATTCTGGCCACCATCAACGTGGTCGGCGGCTACGCGGTGACCGACCGGATGCTGTTCATGTTCAAGAAGAAGGACAAGGGAGGCCCGAAATGAGCTTGAGTCAGGTCGGCATCAATTTCGTGTATGTGGTTTCCGCGGCCCTGTTTATCTTTGGCCTGAAGATGCTCAGTTCGCCGGTCACCGCCCGCCGGGGCAACCTGCTTTCGGCTGTGGGCATGCTTATTGCCATCGTCGCCACTTTGCTTGCTCAGGGGCTTGATTACCGGTGGATTTTGATCGGTATGCTCATCGGCAGCTTGCTGGGCATGGCCGGCGCTTATTTCGTCAAGATGACCGCCATGCCGGAGATGGTTGCTCTGTTTAACGGGTTCGGTGGGCTGTCGAGTCTGCTCTTGGCCTGGTCCGAATATCACCAGAATCCGGCCATGGCGCCTGTTATCACCATTATTGCCGCGCTGTCGGTGTTTATCGGCGGCGTCACCTTCACCGGGTCGCTGGTGGCCTTCGGCAAACTGGCCGGCAAGATTCCGCAGAAGGCGGTGGTCTTCAAGGGCCAGCACCTAATCAATGCCGGTATTCTTGCTGCCGCAGTCGGGGCCAGCGTTCTCTTCTTTCTGACGCCGACGTCGCTGATCGGCTACCTGCTCTTTGTTCTGATTGTTCTGGTGTCGCTGGGATTCGGCGTTACCTCGACCATCCCCATCGGCGGAGCAGACATGCCGGTGGTCATCTCGCTGTTGAACAGTTATTCGGGCCTGGCCGCCTGTGCCGCCGGATTCGTGGTGTCCAACAACATTCTCATCGTGGCCGGGGCTCTGGTCGGGGCCAGCGGAATCATCCTCACCCGGATTATGTGCAAGGCCATGAACCGCTCGTTGGCCAATGTGCTGTTCTCTGGTTTCGGAACGACCACCGCGAAGACGGGTGGCGAGGACGGACCCAAAGGAGAAATTAAGCCGGCCAGCGCCGAGGATGTCTATTACATCCTGGAGGCCGCCGATTCGGTCGCTTTTGTCCCGGGCTACGGCCTGGCCGTGGCCCAGGCCCAGCATGTGGTCAAAGAACTGGGCGACCTGCTGGAGGCCAACGGCGCCGAAGTAGTCTATGCCATTCATCCAGTGGCCGGCCGCATGCCCGGCCACATGAATGTTCTTCTGGCAGAGGCCAATGTCCCCTACGACCAACTGGTGGAGATGGACGACATCAATCCGCGCATGGAAACCATCGATGTCTGCGTGGTCATCGGCGCCAACGACGTGGTCAATCCGGCCGCGGTCGACAACGAGAAGAGCCCGATCTACGGTATGCCGATCATCGAGACCTTCCGAGCCAAGACGGTCATTGTCCTCAAACGCTCGATGAGTCCTGGTTTTGCCGGCATCGAGAATGCCTTGTTTTACGGAGAAAACACCCGGATGTATTTCGGCGACGCCAAGGCCTCGGTCCAGGCCCTGGTGGCGGAGTTCAAGAGTGGGAATTGATCAGCCTGTTTGCCTGGAAGGAGACGATCGAGGGCCGAGCGGTTTGGGATAGGATTATCAGATCTGATCTGCTGGTAAAGTGTGACTGGATGGAGGGCGTACTCGAAACCTTCACCACTCTTCACAGAACAGCGAAACCGTATACTGCAGTTCGGTGATCATAGCTTGGTAATCGCAGGTGCGATCGCCGTTTTTGCATTGTTTTTCGATGGTATGGGCGGTTTGAGCCAGCTCGGCCAAGCCCATGTTGAGCAGGGCCCCCTTGACCGCATGGCTGGCGCGGCTTAATTGCTCCATGTCGCCGGCGGCCGCCAGTTCGGCCAACCGGTTCATGTGGGAGCGCAGGGTGTTGACGAACACCGGAATCATGGTCGCGGTTTTTTCATCACTCAACAGATACGCGGTTTTGAGGTGCTGCCTCATGGTTTCCAGGTATGTTGCCCGATCCATTTTTGTTCATGCTCCCTGATTGTATTCCTGATGGCATATTAACCAGCATAGAGCATTTTTGGTTGCTCTTCAAGGTTTGGACGAGGAAGTACACCAATGCTGCATCCCCTCGAGCATCAAATCCGTCAGATCATTCTCGGCCAGTCCTTGTTGTCCCATGGCAAACGGGTTTTGCTCGGGGTGTCCGGTGGGGCTGACTCCATGGCTCTGCTGCATATCCTGGCAGCATTACGAAGCGAATTTACTCTCACCCTCGTGGCGGTCTATGTCGATCATGGTCTGCGCCCCGACGAAACTTCCGCGGAGTGGGTCTGCGTCCAGGAGGCGGCAAGCCGGTTGGCTATTGAGTGCGCGCTTGTGGCTGTGGATGTGCATGCAACTGCCGCCGCACGCAAGCTCTCACTGGAGCATGCGGCCCGGGAATTGCGTTACCAGGCCTTTGCCGAGATGGGGAAGACATGGGCAATCGATCTGCTGGCTGTGGCCCACACGGCGGACGATCAAGCGGAGGAGGTGCTGCTCCGGCTGTTTCGGGGTGGCGGCCGCAAGGCTCTCGCCGGGATGCGCCTGCGATCGGGCACTTTGATTCGACCCCTGCTCGGGATGCACAAGGCGGAACTGCTTGCCTACCTCAGCGACAAAGGCATCGCCCATTGCCTGGATTCCAGTAACAACGATCTTCGTTTCCTCCGTAACCGCATCCGTCTCCATCTCCTGCCGCTGCTGGAAGAGCAGTACGATTCGGGCATCCGCCGGGCTTTGCTGAAAACAGCCGCCAATCTCCGCGAGGATGAGGATTTGCTCGAACTCCTGCTCGACCGGAGTTGGGAGTCGGTCGTTGACATTGCCCAACCGGCTGAGGGTGAGGGCATGGTCTGCCGCCTGAGACGCGACGCCTTCCGCCAGTTGCATCCGGCCTTGCAGCGACGCCTGGTTGAAAAACTGCTGTGGACGCTTGGCAACACCGCCCACTATGAGCAGATTCTCGCCGTGCTTGCAGCCGCCAACTCGGGACGTACCGGCAGCGAGCTGCACCTGCACCAGGGGCTGCGGGTTGCGGTGAGTCGAGAAGCATTAGAATTGTCCTATCCGCAAGGGAAAGGTCCCTGGCGCGGCCGTCTCTCGGTTCGCTGACCTTTTTCATCTCCCCCTTTCGACATTTCCGTCGAACTTTTTCCACAGGATGTCGAATCACCCTGGGTTTTCTCCCTCGTTCTCTTTCCCAATTGACTGATTTACGGTTCTCTTTTGTAAATAACTGATTGGCACGGTTGTTGATAGAAGAGGGGGAAACGGGATCCCAGCGAGGGGAATCGTCGGAACAACAACAATCAACGAGGTGAAGCAATGAAAACAATGAAGCGTACGATACTGGCCGTCTGCTGCCTAGTGCTAGTGGCAGGAGCCGCCTGGGCAGTGGATTATACCAAGATGTCCACCGACGAATTGAGCGGGGTACGGGGAACCATCTACAATGCCAGCCAGGAAGAGTGGAATGCCTTTCATACCGAGTGGTGGAAACGGCTCAGCCAAATGACTCCGGAGGAGCGGCAGAAATACATGGGCCAAGGGAAGGGACGCGGCATGGGTCGAGGAATGGGCAAGGGCATGGGGCGCGGCGGTTGTTGCGCCTACTGGGCAGCCCCACCGGCAACCGGCAAGGCACCGGCAGGTAGCGCCGCCAGCCCATCTCCTGGTAAGTGAGAGCCGTTTTCCTGTTTGGCGCCACTCTTCATGGGGGAGTGGCGTCGGCGTTCAGGTATTTTTTACAATATCCAACCGTTCCATCTTGTAACGCAAAACCCGTTCGCTGATGCCCAAGGCCCCAGCGGCCCGGGTTTGCACCCAGTTGTGGTTGTCCAGGGCTTCGACCAGCATCTGCCGCTCCATCTCGGCCAAGCGGGTGTTGAGGTCGCCCTCGGCCGGGATACCCCGGTATTCCCGGATTTCTGGCGGCAGGTCGCGCAAACCGATGCTGGGTGAGCGGGCAAGGGTGATGGTCCGCTGAAGGATATGCTCCAATTCCCTGATGTTGCCTGGAAAATGATATTTGGTCAGCTGGTTGAGGGCCTGGTCGTCAAAGACGGCCCGGCTCTGGTATTTGTCGAGAAAGAAACGGATCAGCGCCGGGATTTCCTCCTTGCGTCGCCGCAGGGGCGGGATGTCGATGGCCAGGACATTGAGCCGGAAGTAGAGATCCTCGCGGAACGCGCCTGTTGTCACCATCTGTTTGAGATCGCGGTTGGTGGCTGCCAGAATGCGGACATCCACCCCGATGGGCTGCTCGCCGCCCACCCGGCAAATGGTTTTATCCTGCAGGGCCCGCAGCAGTTTGGCCTGTACTGCCAGGGGCAGTTCCCCGACCTCGTCGAGCAGAAGTGTGCCTTGGTGCGCCTGTTCAAAAACGCCGCGCCGCCGATTGGCTGCTCCGGTGAAGGCTCCCCTTTCATGGCCAAACAGTTCGGACTCGAATAAGCCCTCGGGCACAGCGGCACAGTTGAGGGGAACAAAGGGACCTTCCTTGCGGGGGCTGAGCAGGTGGATCAGGCGGGCGATCAGTTCCTTGCCGGTGCCGGTTTCACCCTGGATCAGTGCGGTCCAGGGGCTCGGCGCGGCCCGCAGTACCAGGGAAAGGACCTGCCGCATCGCCGGGCTGGCGGCAATCATCCGCACCGGCAAGGCTTCGGCGTCGATCGTCTCCTCGACGCAAGCCACATCACCCGCAACATAGAGCTGCTCCTCAATGGCCCTGATCCGGGCCAGCAACAGTTCCAAATCCACCGGTTTTTCCAGGAAATCATCCGCTCCCAGCTGCATCACCCGGACAGCGGTATCGACCGCGCCATAGGCAGTGATCATGATCACCCGCACCAGGGGGGTGTGTTCCTTTATCCGGGCCAGGACTTGGTCGCCGTTCATATCCGGCATGCGGTGGTCGAGCAGGACCAGATCGATCGGGTGCTGCATGAACCTGGCCAGCGCCTCGGCCCCAGAAGCTGCCTCGAAGACAGTGTAGCCCTGTTTGCTGAGAAAGCCGCCTAACAGATTGCGTTGCAGCGGCTCGTCATCAACGACCAGAATATTCATGGTTGCTGTCCTCCTGTTGCATCCAGCTCTGTTTCGCGGCGTTGTACACTGTGGTGGCGCGCTGTTCCGGGTAGGGTCACGCCCACCGTCAGTTGTTGCCGCTGCCGATCAACGGTAATGCGTAAATCGCCGCCGTGGGCCTCGGCGATCCGGCGGCAGAGAGCGAGCCCCAACCCGGTTCCCCTGACCTTGGTGGTGAAGTAGGGTTCTCCCAGACGGGCGACATCCTCGGCAGAGAGGATGCAGCCACCGTTGGTCAGGGTCAGTTCCATCCCTTGCGCGACCGGGGTGATCGCAATCTGGACAAACCCTCCGTTTGGCTGGGCTTCAATGCTGTTTTTGAGCAGGTTTTCCAGCAGTTCCGCGAGGAGATCAGGATCGGCCTCGATGGCAGTGGTCTCCTCTCCGGCGAGGGTGACCTCGATCTGCTGCTCGGCGCATCGCTGCTGGTAGAGGGAGAGTATCCCCCGGAGGAGTTGGTCAGGATGCACCGGTTGCAGCCGGGGTTCGAGTTTCCGGGTGAAGCGCTGCAATTCGGTGATGATGGCATCAGCACGGTGCACGGCTTCCTTCATGGCGACCATCAGCTGTCGTTGTTCCGGCTCGAGCTGGGAGGACTCCAGGCTCAAGCGCTGCAAGCCCATGCTGATGGCGTTGAGCGGATTGCGGACCTCGTGGGCGATGGTGGCCGTGGCCCGCCCTAGGGCTGCCGCTTCGTGCTCCCTGGCCAGCAGCCGTTCAAAGTTGCGAGTCCGGGCAAGGTCGGCCTGCTGAGAGCGATAAAGGAGCCAGGAGAAAAAGAGGCCCAGCAACAGGAGCAGGGCGGCAAAGAGCAAGAACTGACGCCGTAGCTGTTCGATCCGGTTGAGATGATTGGCGGCATCAAGGCCGACAACAAGAGTACCCATGGGAAGGGCAAGTCGCGCCTCTGCAGTTTGTCTGCCATTCTCGGCAACCAAACGGACAGGATCTTCATCACCCGCTTTTTCAGTCTTTTCCAGGCGGACATAATGAATGCCGGGCAGACGGGAGAGATTGACCAGGAGTGCCGGCAAGGCGGTCTTGAGGCGGAGTTGGAGGATAGCGCGGGCATCGAGACCGACCCGGATGCAACGGACCTGCGTTTCTGTACCGGGATAGATGAGCAGGGCCGTCTGTTGGTCCCTGTCGTAGTGGATTTGATCAGGAGCAAGATCACAGCCTTTTTGTTCCGGCAGCCACTCAGCCGGTCCACCGATGACGAGCCCATCCTGGCGCACCAGTTCGATGCCGAGCAGGCCGGTCTCCCTGGCCAGAGCGCTCAACTCCTCCGGTTGCAAGGGGTCGATGGTGTTGAGATAGTCGACGAACCGGGCCTTGTCGCGGAGAAAGGAGGTGGTCACGGTGTCGATGGTTGTCTCTGCCAATGCGGCATTCGCCAGATTTTCCTCGATGATAGCCGCCATCATCCGGGAGCGGCCGAGGGTATTGCGCTGAAGATCGTTGTCAACGGTGGTCATTTGCCAGAAGAAGACGGTCAGAACCAGGGCGATGAGCAGGCCGAATCCGGCGAGATTCATGCCCCAGGAGGGCAGGGGGAGGCGGGGAGTCACTGATTGTTCCACTGCTCGCCTCCGCGGTGGCGGCGATGTCGGCCGCCGCCGTGCCCGTTTTTTCCTTGGCGGCACATGCCCAAACGAGCCCGGACACCGGTCGGATCCTGCCGGTACTGCTCTCTCAGGGTCTGCATGTCGACCGTCTCGTCGGGTGGGGGGACGGCCTTGGTCTGCTGTTGCTCATTTCCGGTTGAGGCGGTGGCTGTCACCTTTTTTTCCGCACTTGCCCCGGCATTCCCCTCGGCCGCATGCAGAGGCAAAGGCAGCGTGATGGCCAGAAAGAGGAACAAAAGAAAAAGGTTATTTCTGCGTGGCGGCTTCATGGATGAGGGCAAAAAGAGCATGGGGGTCGGTTCCGTGTGCGCCGGCAATCTCTTTCAGGGATTTCTCCGGGTCCGCCGTGATCCCCTTGGCGGCCAAGGTTGCGACAATTCGTTGCTGATCCAGGCCGTATTGGGTGCAGAGCTCCTTGAGTGCCATCCGTCCCATACCGGGAAAGGGTTGATCCGGCAAGGGCGGCGTTTTGGAATCGCCTTTGCCTGCCGTGCCTGCCTGCAGAGCGTCGTAGACAGCCTTGGGTGTGATATGGTTGGTTTGGGCAATGGCGAGAAGTGTTTGGTCTTCACCGGTGAAGCCGATGCCGGCTTTGCTCAAACCGGCCTTGATGCTGGCCAGTTCCAGCCCGGTGCGTTTGGCAAAGAGGGCAAGCGAGGACAGCTCGGCATGGCCGTAGGGTGGCTCGCCGTACTTGACGGCCGCCGCTTCTTTGAACGAGTGGCCAAATTCGAGGATCGAGCTGAAGGGCGGCAGATGGAGCAGGGTGCCACCCAGAACAACCAGGTTGACCACCAGGGCCACGGTGAAGGCCGGAGTGAAAATCCGCAACTCCCTGGATCTGTTTTTCAGGTAGGCGAGCAGGGCCTTCCAGTTGTAGCCGAGATGGACGAGCCCGGCCGCCAGGAAGAGAAAGCCGGAGTTGATATGGATATCACCCCATTGCGTTTTGCTGAGTCCGAGCCAGCGCCAATCGGACCAGTAGGCAACCCGCCCTTCGGGGACGACGTAGAGCACAACGCTGGTCAGCATGAGGAGGGCAAAGGCAAGTACGAGAGTTAAAGAAGTTGTTTTGCGCGCATTCACAGCAGGAGTCCTTGGGTTGGAGAAAAGGGGAGCAATAGGGTGTGCCTGCATATAGCACTATACATGCCAAATGTTCCTGGCGGTAGATTTTCCTGAACAACATGGAGAGAGGCCTTTTGCCGATGGGCTGACGGTGTACTCGACCGGGTGATTCGACAATTACGTCGAATCTGGGGCCTCTGTTGTCGATTCGTCTGCCGGTAAAAGTGCAGGATAGGCTTGATAAAGAGCGGCATATTCCCTATAACCAGGCATGTTTGCTGACAACGAGAGAATCAGGACTGCACGGGAGGCGGTAATGGTCGACGAGTATCAGGATATCAGTGTCGAGGGGTTGCGCGAATACATGGCCCGGCATGAGGAAAATGAATATCTGCTGGTTGATGTCCGCCAACCTGACGAGTACGGACAGGGGCATATCCCCGGTTCCGTCCTCATCCCCTTGGGGGAAATACCCCAGCGGATGCAGGAATTGCCAGTGGATAAGGACCTTATCTTGTATTGCCGTTCCGGCAAGCGGTCAAAAGGCGCCGCCATTTTCATCGGCTCGCGACCCTTTGTCGCCGGAACCGTTTTCAACATGACCGGCGGCATCCTCGCCTGGGAGGGGCATCTCCTCCCCTCCACCCCTAACCTCAAGGTTTTTGACCTTTCCGGAAGCGAACAAGAACTGCTGTTGCGGGCCATGGATCTGGAACGGGGGGCAGAACGGTTTTATGCAGCCCTGAGCCGGCGTTACGGCGCGGTCTCCTGGACCGAGAGTCTGGTCGTCCTGGCCGGAGCCGAGGAGGCGCATGCTCGCATGATCTACCGGTTCTGGGCTCAAGGGCAGGTTGATCCGCCCCCCTTTGAAACGGTTTTTGCTGGTCTGGCCGGGGACATTGTCGAGGGTGGCTTCTCCAGTGCTGCCCTCGTGGCCATGCTCGAGGAACAACCAATGGAGCCCTGCCGCGCCACCCTGGAAATGGCCCTGACCATCGAGTATTCGGCCTACGACCTTTCTCGCAATATGGCGCATCGCTATCAGGGTCAGCCCATGGAGGCGGTCTTCACCACCATAGCCGATGCGGAAAAAGAGCATGTGCGGCTTGTGGCCCAGACCCTGGCCTTTTGTCAGGGTGGGTGAGAGACTTCTTGCAGGAAAAACAATCTGATGGTACTCCTTTTGGTGCATTACAGCAGTTGATGAAAGAAGGAGTTTTTCCGGAAAGTCATCGACAGGGGGAGTCGTCGGCTTGTGCCAGGGAAAGCTGGGGTTACTTTTGCAGACGTCCAAGGAGGATACGTATGCAGCACTTTTCGTACAAGGACACCACCTATGAAGTCGACGAGCAAGGTTTTTTACTGGACCCTAAATTCTGGGACCCCAATTTCGCCGAGGGCACGGCCAAGGAATGTGGCATCGAGAGCCTGACCAGTGAACATTGGGATGCTATCAACCATCTTCGGGGAGCTTTTGAATCGACCGGTGCCTGCCCCACCATCTTTAACCTGTGTAGGGCCATCGGCCTGCGTCCGCGGGAGATGAAAGTGCTTTTCCCCACCGGCTACCATCGCGGCCTGTGCCGGATAGCCGGCGTCCACTATCTGCTGTACCGTCTGCCGGACAACAGCCTCGCGCTGGAGAGTGCCGCCGATCTCAAAGCTTTATCCGGGAAAAAGCACTACCAGGTGGACGTGCGTGGGTTTTTGATCGATCCCGACAACTGGGATGCGTATTATGCCATGCACCGGGCGCTCGAAATGAAAATTCCCCATGGGCAGCTTACCGAGGCCCATTGGCGGGTGATAAACTATCTCCGCGATGTGCATAAACAGGAAAAACGCATTCCCACCATCTACGAAACCTGCGAGACCTGCCAGCTCGACCTGGAGCAAATGGAAGCATTGTTCCCGGACGGCTACCACCGCGGGGCTCTGAAGATTGCTGGCTTGCGATTCGTAAAGTAGCGTTGGTCTCCGATGACGGAGAATGTACAGGCAGTTGTTGGCAGTGACGGAATGGTATTTGGCCGGTGAATGATGACGGGGCCTTTTGTCCTGACTTCGCCGGCCATGACAAGGAGAGGAAATGAAGTCGTTTAGCTATAAGGATGTGGCCTACGAGCTCGATGATCAGGGATGTTTGCTGGATCCCCAGAACTGGAACCAGGATTTTGCCGAAGGCATGGCACGGGAATGCGACATCCCGGTGCTCTCAAACGAGCATTGGGATGTGATCCAGTATGTCCGTGATGCCTATGGAAAAACCGGCATTTGTCCGACTATTTTTGCGGCCTGCAAAGCCAACGGTCTGCGGCCCCAGGAAATGCAGAAGCTTTTCCCCACCGGCTACCACCGGGGGTTGTGCCGGGTTGCCGGCGTGCATTACCGGGTCAGCAATATGCCCTACGGCGCCCATCTCAGGGAGTCCGTTGCCGATCTGCGGGCCCTGTCCGGCGACAAGGTCTATGCCACCGATGTCCGGGGCTTTCTTGTCGATCCCGATTCCTGGGATGAGAATTTTGCCGTGCATCGGGCCATGGAGATGCGCATTCCGGGCGGGAAACTGACCGACGAACATTGGCGGATTCTGTATTATCTCCGCGACGTCCATCAGATCCAGCATCGGATTCCCAATATTTACGAAACCTGCGAAAGCTGCGATCTTGACTTGGACAGCTTTGAACAGCTCTTCCCGGACGGCTATCACCGCGGAGCGTTGAAGATTGCCGGGTTACGGTTTGTCAAATAGGGTTGTGTTCTCTCGTCGCGACAGGATCTGTTTTTTTGCATCCCATGCGCGGAGTGATCGCTTTGATCGCGGAAAAGAGTTGCCGGTGGTGAACGTTTAACCTCGGAGAGAAGGGCATGAAAACTGCTTTAATGGTGGGCAGCGGTGATTCCGAAGTGGTGTGGAATGCCTTCAGAATGGGGAATCTCATGCTGGAGCAGATGGATGACGTTACCATGTTTCTCAACGGGCCTTCGGTGCGGTATGCCTCGTTGACCTCAGCGAACTTTCCCCTCACGGAATTGGCAAAATTGTTCACTCTGTCCGAAGGCGTTTTGCTTGTCTGAGGGAAACTCCTCGATCTCCACGGTGTGGAGGCACTGTACCACCAGCGGGCAAAACAGATCGATTTGTACCACCTGATTGCGGACAGCGACCGGTTTATCACTTTTTGATCATGCCGCTTCTCTCGCCGCTCCTCAGCCGGACCCACCGGCATTGTTGAGCCGTTGAGCAGCAGGAGCGTGCGGTTTGGCCGCATCCTCCTGTTCTTATCGAAAAATGGGGTTGTGCGTTTGCAAAAACAAGACCGTGGCGGCCTCGGAATAAGGAATATGCCTGAGGGCGTGATCCTGCTCCATGGTTTGGCCCGAACCCGCCGATCGATGCGGCCGCTGGCAGTGTATTGCGAGCGGCAGGGATACCGTGTCGTCAATGCCGGTTATCCTTCGTGTCGCCACCCCATCGAAATCCTCGCCCAATCCACTCTTGCACCGGCAGTTACCGCATTGCGGCAACAGGGTGCTTCTCGTATTCATTTTGTCACCCATTCTATGGGCGGCATTCTGCTCCGTGCCTATCTGGCCTTGCAAACTCCTTCCGAACTGGGGCGGGTGGTGATGCTCAGTCCGCCGAATCAGGGCAGCGAGCTGGTCGATTGTCTCTGCCGTTTTTCCTGGTTTCGTCTATTTTTTGGGCCGGCAGGTTGTCAGCTGGGGACAGGGGCGGAGGCGTTGCCCGCCCGCCTGGGGCCAGCCGACTTTCCGTTGGGAATCCTTACCGGCAACCGGCCGGCGATTGGTCTTTCCCGATTTTTTCCGGGGCCCAGTGATGGTAAGGTTTCGGTGGAACGGGCGCAGCTTCCCGGGATGGCTGACTTTCTCGTCATTCCCTGCGGGCATTCGCTCATCATGCGACACCGTTTGGTTCAGGAGCAGGTGACCCATTTCCTGGCAACCGGTCAGTTCAGAAGGTGACCCTCATCCTTTGCGCAGGACGCGCTTGTCGTCGATGCGGATGGTCAGTTTGACCTTGTCGAAGTATTCGAGCAGAGGAATGGAGAATTTTCTGGTCAGGCCGGTGAGGTCCTTGAAGCGCGGCGCATCGATTTCACCCTCGCGGCGGATGAAGGTTACCACCTCTTCCTGTAGGGCCTGGATGGCCGAGGCATGGAAACTGAGACTTTCGTTGATTTTGATGAGGGTTTCCTTGGCAGCCAACAGATCAATCACCTGACGGATCTGCTTTTCAGGAAATTCACTGAAGGCGGCCAGCACCTCTTTGAGATTGGGCGGGGTCAGTCCGGCCAGGCGGTAGAGCTCGCTGATCTTCTGCTCCATCTCCTGTTCGTTCACCTGCAGGGTGACGGTGTGGCCGCTTACTTTAATTTCTGCTCCAACTTGCTCGATTACCCCTTTTCGAACCAAGCCGGCCAGCAGGGCCTGCAAGACTCTCTGGTCCACAGTTGGCCGCAGTTGGGAGCGAAGCTCCTCTTTGGGCAGCCCGGTTTTCAGAGGATTAGCGCGATGAAAATTCGCGAGCAGATCGGTGATTTGGCGTTGGATGCCCATTGCCACGGACGCGGCCAGCATCCGTTGGCTTTCCGAGTCGATTACCATGAGCGCGCCGGTGGAAACAGGGTGCTGCAGCTGTTTTTTCAGTTTTTTGCTGAAGATACCGGTGCGGGCCGCCAGTTGATCGGCAGTGATCCCCTTGGAACCGCATTCTTCCACCAACATCAGCAGTTTTTGCTCGCTATCGGCGGCCGCCAGGGCAGCGAAGTGGGCCCGATTGACCTCCCGGTCCCGTTCCAGGGTTCGTTTTCGTTTTTTGGGGCCATTGTTGAGGATCGTGCCGCCGCCGATGGTGGTAATCGGTGAATAACTGCGGATCACATAGTGATCGCCCGGCCAGACCGCCGCTGGTTCCTGCAGGATCAGTTGAATGCGGGTGGTCTCGCCGGGCGTGAGGGTGTCGGATTCCAGCAGGAGAATGCGGCCGACGATTTCCCGGGTGCCCAGATGGACCCGCACTTGAGTGCGGTTTTTCAATTCGTTGCGGGCTGAGCGCAGGCAGTGGAACTCGGCGTCGAGCAGGGTGGAGGCAATCAGGCTATCCGGAGTGGCCGCCATGTCGCCCCGGTTGATCTGTTCCTTTTCAATGCCCTGGAGATTGATGGCGGTACGATGCCCGGCCTCGACCAGGCCGACATCCTGGCCGTGCACCTGGATACCGCGGATCTTGGCGGTGAGGCCGCCGGGGTAGAACGTCAACTCGGCTCCGATCTCAACACGTCCGGAAAGCGAGGTGCCGGTGATCACCGTGCCGAATCCCTTCATCGAAAAAACCCGGTCCACAGCCATGCGAAAGGGTCCGAATTCCTCCTGGAAGTTTATCGCAGCGACCTTGGCATCAAGCAGCCGAACAATCTCGTCGATCCCCTCGCCACTGACCGAATTAACGGGAACAATCGGTGCATTTTCAAGAAAGCTGCCGGTGAAAAAGTCGCGGACCTCTTCGGTGACCATGTCGAGCCATTCCTGGTCGACCATATCTTTTTTGGTGAGGACGATCAGCCCATCACGGACCCCGAGTATCTGACAGATCTCAAAATGCTCGACTGTTTGCGGCATGAGGCCTTCGTCGGCAGCAATGACAAAGGCCACCAGGTCCATGCCGGCAGCACCGGCCACCATATTGCGGATAAATTTTTCATGCCCGGGAACATCAACGATGCCGAGGCGGTGGCCGCAGGGGAGGTCGAGGTAGGCAAATCCCAATTCGATGGTGATGCCGCGCTCTTTCTCTTCCTTGAGCCGGTCGGTCTCTATGCCGGTGAGCGCCCGAATCAGGCTGGTTTTGCCGTGATCGACGTGTCCGGCGGTGCCGAGAATGATTTCACGCATGAGCGAGGGGGCCGTTCATTATCCTGAGAAAAGGTGGCGCGACCTAAAGTTCGAGG
>JBBQCO010000028.1:0-32365 GCA_038318785.1 Desulfobulbales bacterium
TTCCTGGTCAACACCTTCGACATCAAGCCGGTGGCCGATACCCCCGAGGAAGATCTTAAAGCCATCCTCGGCTAAACCCTTCCTTTTCTTTCAACGCAAGTAGACCTCGGCCGGATCATCCGGTCCGTCCGAGGTCTGCCCAGGATACTGACCATGAGCGATAACCAGAAAACCTATCTTGTCCTGCCGCATTTCAATGCCGGCCTGCTCAGTCCCGAAGAGCTGGAGCAGTTGGCCGGGCTGGCGAGAAAATACGACATCCCGAAAACAAAGATCACCGGTGCCCAACGTGTTGCCTTTCTCGGCATGGCCCCCGAGGCGGTGGAAGCCTTAAAGGCTGAGCTGCAGATTCCCGAGAAGCCGCCCCATGCTCGCAACCGGGTGCATTACGTTCAGGCCTGTCCGGGGAGTACCTGGTGTCAATTCGGTCAGGGTGACGCCCTAAGTTTGGGAGAGCGGATCAAGGGTGTCGAACTGGAAGGCCCCTTGCCCTACAAGGTCAAGGTGGGGATTTCCGGCTGCCGGTTCTGCTGTTGTGAATCCTGGATGCGTGACGTGGGACTCACCGCTGAAAAGAAGGGGTGGCGCTTTTCCTTTGGTGGCAACGCCGCCGGCCGGCCGCGCATCGGCGATCTGGTGGCTGAGGGGTTGAGCGACAATGAGGCCGTGACCCTGGTGACCAAGACGCTGAACTATTACCTCCGGGAAGCTCAATTTAAAACCCGGTCGGCCCGGTTCATGGAACGCTACGGTATCGAAGCCCTGAAAACAGCGGTTCTCGATTGATCGGCAACCTGTATTTAAGCGAAGAGAAGACAATGAAAGTACTGCGAAAGATTATCAAGATAGATGAGGAACTCTGCAACGGCTGCGGCCAGTGTGTCCCGGACTGCGCCGAAGGTTCCCTGCAGATCATCGACGGCAAGGCCCGTCTGGTGGCCGACAAACTCTGCGACGGGCTCGGGGCCTGCCTCGGTTCTTGTCCAACCGGAGCGCTGCAAGTCATCGAGCGTGAAGCCGACGAATTCGACGAGGAGGCGGTGGAACATTTTCTTGCCAACCAGAAAAAAGAGCAGCCGAAGACACCGGTACATCCCGCCGGAGGCTGCCCTTCGGCCCGGCTGCAGACCCTGCAACCAATGACCCCCTGTCAGATGGCCAATGTGCCTGGTCTTCAGGCCGGTTCCGCCCTGGCGCACTGGCCGGTGCAGATCCGGTTGATTCCAGCAAATGCACCTTTTTTGGAAAACTGCGACCTGCTGGTGGCGGCCGACTGCACTGCTGTCGCCTATGCCGGTCTGCAAAAGGATTTCCTCGCCGGCCGGGTGGTGATGATGGGGTGTCCCAAGTTTGACGATCAGCAACTCTACGTCAACCGGTTCACCGAGATTTTCCGTACCCGTAAGCTCAAATCACTGACCATCCTGATCATGGAGGTGCCCTGTTGCCACTCCATGCTGCAGATTCTCAAAAAAGCTGTTGATGCGGCTCAGCCTGCATTTCCCATCCGCCATGTGGTGATCTCCACCCGGGGCGAGATCAAGGAAGAGACCACCTGGTAAACAAAACTGATTCACAGATTTTTTTCCCTTGTCCCGGAGACGCTGCACTCCTGGCAGCGTCTCCGGGACGAGGTTTTCTCGATTTTTCCCTCCTTACCGTTTTATCCGCCTGCGATTCGATCCTTGCCCTCCGTGTCGCCGTGGGATACGCTTCTTGGTACATTCTTCCTGCCCCTACGGGCTGCACATTTTTTTGATGAAATTTCAGTATGAAAACCAATCTGACCCTGATCGGCATGCCGGGTGCGGGCAAGAGCACCATCGGCATCATTCTCGCGAAAAATCTGGGGCTCGGCTTCGTCGACACCGATGTGCTCATCCAGATCAACCGGCAAAAGACCCTGCAGCAGATCCTTGATGAAAGCGATCACCTCAACCTGCGGGCCATTGAGGAAGAAGAAATTCTCAAGCTCAATGTCAACCGCCATGTCATCGCCACCGGCGGGAGTGCCGCCTACAGCGACAAGGCCATGCGCCACCTGCAGCGAATATCCATCGTTATTTTCCTGGAGGTCTCTTTTGGTGAGATCGAGCGCCGCATCCGTAATTTTGCCACCCGTGGCATCGCCAAGGCCAAAAATCAGACTTTTCGTGAACTCTTCGACGAACGGCAGGTCCTGTACAATCGGTATGCGGAGTTGACCGTCCACTGTGACGGTTTGGACCAGGAGGAGATTGCCTCCCACATCGCCCAATCGGTTTCGCATAGTTTGCACAGCTAAATAGAAAGTTCTTTGATAACGGGCATTTTTTTCTAGGTATATTTACCTATCCTTTGACTTCCCTTTGAAATCTCCTACAATTCTTACAAAGAAGGATTGGGATATACGATCGGTTGTGTTGCCGGGGGAATGGTTGCCGACCGGTTTATGGGGAGAAGGCTTCGGTGTTGCGGGAACCGAAGAAATTGTGATTATTTGGAGGGGTCTCTATGAAATTTTCATCAATTCGTTTCAAGCTTATTGTCGGCGGTATTCTTATCGTCCTTGTTCCGCTTGTGGTGAGCGGTTTTGTGGCTAAAAACAATTCCGCCACGGCCGTCACCAAATACAGTAAGGCCAATGCGCAGTCGATTGCCGAGGGATTGGCCCTGCAGGTTGCCGCCACCCTGGATGGAGAAATTAAATTTGCTGCTGCCTTTGCCGGTCGGACCCAGGTGAAGATCGCCGCCGAGGCTGTCCAGTCCAAGGGGATTGAAGGCGCTGCCGAGGCTGTTGAAGTCATCCGCAAGGATCTGCGCAAGCGTTTCGAACAGCTTAAAACGAGCTACAACGCTATTGTCCTGACTGACGCCAACGGCAAGGTCTATGCCTCCGAAGCCGTCTCGGAAGAGGAGTTGAAAGCGCTGGACATCGCCGGGCACCCCCTTTTTCAGGAAGTCAAAAATTCCAAAAAAACCATGAGCGGCGAGATGGTTCGCTCCAAAGCAACCAATGAACCGGTTCTCCTCCTCTGCGGGCCGATTTTAGGAGACAATGGCGCTTTCCTGGGTGTTTTTAGTGCACTCCTCAAAGGTTCGGTTCTTGCCGATCTGGTCACTGCCAAGAAAATCGGGGAGACTGGATACTGTTTCATGGCCAACAAGGAGGGCATTATCAATGCGCATCCTGATGCCAAAAATGTCCTGCAGCTCGATCTCAAGACCTTGAAGGGAATGGAAGAAATTACCAAGGAGATGATGGCCGGCAAGGTGGGCGCAGAATCCTATGTCTATAAAGAAATCGACAAGGTTGCCGGGTATGCGCCGGTCAAGATTAAGGGCTGGAGTGTTGCCGCCACCCAGAACGCCAGTGAATTTCTGGCCAGCGTCATTTCTCTGCGCAACACCATTGCCTTAATCACCGCCATCTCCATTGGACTGGCTGCAGTCATTATCTTTTTTGCCGCTAATTCCATCGTCGGGCCGATCAACAAGGCGGTCGCCGGTCTCAAAGATATCGCCCAGGGCGAGGGCGATCTGACGTTGCGGTTAGCCGTTACTTCCAAGGATGAAGTGGGCGATCTGGCCATGTGGTTCAATACCTTCATTGAAAAATTGCAGAAAATCATCGGCAGGATCAGCGACAACACCAAGGAGGTCAATCTGTCGATCAAGGAGCTGTCCAATATCGCCGCCGCTCTGTCGAAAAATGCCGAGGAAACCTCCGGCCGGGCCAATAATGTGGCGACCGCCGCCGAGGAGATGAGCGCCAATCTCAATGGTGTTGCCGCCGCCATGGAGCAGTCCACCACCAATACCACCATGGTTGCCAGCGCCGCCGAAGAGATGACGGCGACCATCAGCCAGATTGCCCAGAACGCAGAACAGGCCCATTCGATCTCGGAAAAGGCAGTCACCCAGGCTTTGAACACCTCGCAAAAGATGGCCGAATTGGGGCAGGCTGCCCAGGCGATCAGCAAGGTCACCGAGGCGATTACGGAAATATCCGAGCAGACCAATTTGTTAGCCCTCAACGCCACTATCGAGGCGGCTCGGGCTGGTGAGGCGGGTAAAGGCTTTGCCGTCGTTGCCAACGAGATCAAGGAACTGGCCAAGCAGACAGCCGCAGCCACCATGAATATCAAAAATCAGATTGCCGGCGTGCAGGGGACCACCAAATCGACGGTGGAAGAGATTAACCAGATATCCAAAATCATCAACAGCGTCAATGAGATCGTAGGCACCATTTCCAATGCAGTGTCCGAACAATCGGCCGCCACCGAGGAAATAGCCAATAATATTGCCCAAGCTTCCCAAGGGTTGGGAGAGGTCAATGAAAATGTCAGTCAGAGTTCGGCGGTTGCCGGAACCATCACCCAGGACATCGCTGGAGTGAACACTGCCTCCACCGAGATTTCCAGAAGCAGCCAGCAGGTCACCTCAAGCGCCGGTCGGCTGCAGGATCTGGCCAATGAACTGCATGGCATTGTCAACACCTTTAAAATATGAACCAGACGAAAGGCGGTTGAAAACAAGAAGAAGGACGTTTTTTCCGGCCCCAAAGCGTAGGGTCTTTCATGTACCATTGATCCGTCCCATTCCTTTGCTGGCGAAGCAATGGAGTCTCGGAAGACCGTAAGAGGGAGTAAAGCTTGGCACCATCCAAATCGACTCAGGAACTTGCGCTCAACACGCTGCTACTCGCCGCAGGAACCAGCGCCAGCAGCCGTTTGAGTGCAACCCTGACTGAATTGATCGATGTCATGGACATCGCCATGTGGGAGTTGGATTGCGAGTACCGGGTGATCGGGTTCAATCGCAAGGCCAAGGAGATCTACGGGGAGTCCGCCCTCGGGATGTTTTGCTATCAGGCTGCGGCCGGCATCGATCGGATCTGTGAGGATTGTCCAGCCCGGCAGGTTTTTGCGGGCCAGCCAAACGGCCGCTCGGAACGCAGTCGCAGGCGCGTTGATGGGGAGATCATCTACATCGACCACATCGCCACCCCCGTCAAGGACGCGAACGGCGACATTACCGGGGTGTTGGTGCTGATCATCGATATTACCCGTCATAAACTCCAGGAGCAGGAGCTGATCTTTCACCGCAACGATTTTGAGCGGAAGGTGATCGAACGGACCCAGGAGCTGCAGGAAAGCCAGGAGCGGTACCGGCAGCTCTATGAGGAGTCGAAGAAAAGCGAGGCCTTGTACCTCAGCCTGCTCAATGCCGCCGCCGATGCCATTGCCATCACCACCTTTGATGGACTTGTCCGATATGTGAACCCCAGCTTTACCCGGCTTTTTGGCTGGCCGCTCGAGGCGATGGCGGAACGGTTGTTGCCGTTCAGCATGGGGTTTGAATCCGATCCAGGTTCCCGGGAATTTGGGCTGCTCATGATGGAGGGGCAGCCGATTGTCCATCTGCTCACCAAACGCCCAACCCGTGATGGAGCACTCCTCGACGTTTCCCTCAGTGTCGCCCGTTATGAGGATCACCGGGGCAAGCCGGCAGGGGTCATCTTCAGTTACCGCGATTTGACCGAGTCCAAGGCTCTTGAGTTGCAGCTCTATCGCGCGCAGAAATTCGAAGCTCTGGGCACAATGGCCGGCGGCATCGCCCACGATTTCAACAACCTCCTTATGGGCATTCAGGGCAGCGCCTCGTTGATGCTCATGGACCTGATGAAAGGTGGGATTGCGTTCAATCCGGAGAAGTTGAACAACATCGAAAAATATGTCAAGCAGGGCGGCGATTTAACCCGGCAGCTCCTGACCCTGGCCAAGGGCAACCGCAGCGAGGTCAAGGCGGTCGATCTCAACGTGTTGCTGAGTAGTTGCGCTTCCCTTTTCGGTCAGAGCAGGAGAGATATTGTCATTGAGAACCGGCTCCAGAAAGCGATCTGGCCGGTTGAGGTGGATGCCGGTCAGATCGAACAGGTCTTGCTCAATCTCTTTGTCAACGCCGCCCATGCCATGCCCGGAGGCGGGGATCTCCTGCTGTGCACGGAGAACGTCCTCCTCGACGGTCAAGTCACCGCCCTGCATAAACGTTCACCCGGCCGATATGTCAAAATAACGGTCACTGACAGCGGTTGCGGCATCGACCCGCACATCCTCGAGCGAATTTTCGACCCCTTCTTCACCACCAAAGGGCAGGATCAGGGAACCGGCCTCGGGCTGGCCACTGCTTACAGCATCATCAACAATCATGGCGGGATCATCCAAGCCGGCAATGCTCCGGAGGGCGGGGCCCGGTTTGTTTTGTTGTTACCCGTCTTCAAAGGGCCTGTGGACAGGGAACTGGGGGTGGCGGCGGAGTTTCTCCAGGGAACAGAAACGATTTTGCTTGTTGATGACGATGCAATGGTCCTGCATCTCACCCGGGAGATGCTCCAGCGCCTGGGCTATACCATTCTCACTGCCCCTTCCGGCGAGGTGGCTTTGCATCTGTATGGGGAACATCAAGGAGGGATTAACCTGGTGATTCTCGATATGATTATGCCGAGGATGGGGGGCGCCGAGCTCTTGCGGCGACTGACGGCAATGGATGGCAGCCTCAAGGTGCTTTTGTGCTCCGGATATAATTTTTCTGCTGACGCAGTTGATGGGCTCGATCAGGTTCGCCGTGATTTTATCCAGAAGCCTTTCACGCTTCAGCTTCTTTCAACCAAAATTCGTCAACTGCTGGACGCCTAGTTCAACCGATTCGGGGAAGAACAAAAATACTCTTCCTCCGTTGGCATTGTAATCGTGCTCCACGATAAAAAAAGGAGGCCCTCTTGGTCAAGAAGGCCTCCTTTCTGTTTTTACAGGGGGAAAAAGCGATTGCGGGTCAACGCCGGTCAGACTTTGAAACGATTGACCATGGCATTGAGTTCACTGGCCAGTCGGGAGAGGTCAGTCGCACTCTGGTCCACCTGGGTGCTGTTTTGGGACATCTGGCCGGCGGCATCTTTAACCTCGCTGATTTCCTGGGCTATCTGGGAAGAAACCACGGAACCCTGCGAGACATTCTGATTAACCTCATTGATGCCCATCGAGGCCTGGCTGATATTGCTGGCTATCTCCCTGGTGGCTTCCGACTGTTCTTCCACTGCTCCGGCAATGGCGACGACGATCTGATTGACCTCGTTCACCACCTTGGTAATAGCGGTAATTTCATCCACCGTCCCCTTGGTCGAATGCTGGATCCCTTCCACTCGTTGTTTGATCTCATTGGTTGCTGATGCCGTCTGCCGTGCCAGTTCCTTGATTTCATTGGCAACTACGGCAAAGCCCTTGCCCGCTTCACCGGCCCGGGCCGCTTCGATGGTGGCGTTGAGGGCTAGCAGATTCACCTGCTCGGAAATATCAGTTATAGTCTCAATAACCTTGCCGATATCCTTGGCCGATTCGCCCAATTCGCTGATCTGGATCGAGGCTTTTTCCGTCTGAGCAACGGCCCCGGAAGTGATCTTGCTTGCTTTATCCGCATTGTCGGCAATCTGGGTAATGGTGGAGGTCATCTCCTCGACCGCTGCGGCCACCATGCTGACATTGCCGGAAGCCTCGCCCATGGCCGAGGCCATGGCGCCCATATTAGCACTCATTTCTTCGCCGGCGGCGGCCACGGTGTTGGCCTTGCCGGAGGTCTGGTCTGCTCCAGAGGACATCTGTTTGGCGATGTCCAGCAACTGCTGGGAGGAGGTCCGAAGAAGCCCGGCATTTTGGGAGACATCCCGGATCACCACCTGGATTTTTTCGATGAAGACATTGAACCATTTGGCGAGTTCGCCCATCTCATCGTGCGATCTGACGTCCAGCCGGTGGGTCAGGTCCCCTTCGCCTTCGGCAATATCCTTGAGGCCGGCTACGACCTGATTCAGCGGTTTGGTAATGGCATTGACCAGAAAATAGGAGAGGGCAATGAAGGCGGCAAGGCCGACGGCCACGACGATGGCAATGGTCATGACTGCCGATCTGGTCTGGCTGACGATAATGGCATTGGTTAGGCTGACCGTGGCTTCCACCGGTTCAATGGCCTTTTTGCCGGCGTTATCGAGCTGCTTGGTGGCTTCTCGTTCCTTGAGTCCAAGTGCCTGAGACTGCTCGACCAGCTTGAGGAAGGACAGGGCTGCTCCCTTGATTTCCTTGGTATGGTCGATAATTTTTGCTTTCTGGAGTGATATGGCGGTTTCCTGCAGGGCCGGGACGCTACTGGTGACAATGTTGTCGGTGATGGTCTTGAAGGTGGCAATCAGGGCGGTGTCGCCGGAGAGCAGAAACTGGAATTGCACACTCTGGAGTTGAAGAAAGCCTATTTTACAGTCGCGGGTGATATTGAGCATCTCGTTTTCGGTAGCGCTGAGCTCGGCACCCTCCATTTGCAGTTCTGCCTGCCGGCTTTCCAAGTCCGACTGAATGAGGGCTAGAATCTCCAGGGCGCGGTGGAGAGGCTGCATCATGTCTTTCTTCAGTTGCTCCTGTTGGCCGTGGGTTTTGACGACCTCGGCAAACATCTGTTGATATAGACTGATCAGCCCCTTGGCGGATGTGAGTTGTTTGGCTATTTCCTGGTCGCTGCTCTTCTGTGCAACCGCATCAAGGGCTTTGTTGGTGTCGAGGACCAGTTGCTCAAACTGCCCTTTGACCTCCCCGGAAAAGAACTGGAGATAGGTTTTTTCGGCGACCCGAGCGTCTTGAAGGCTGCTGATGAGTCGATTGAAGTCGGATTTGGTGGTATTGGCCTGACTGATATTGCCGTAGTAATGAATTCCGGTCGCAACCAGAGCGAGGATGATCACGATCGTGAAGAGAACCAGTCCATAGAGTCTGGTTTTTATGCTTGGAGCAAGGAGTGAAAAGGCCATGGTATATCCTGTCCGAATCGGAGGCTGAGTGAAACCCATGGAATCGGTACCCTATGGGCTTACAGGAAAAAAAGACCACTTTGATTGGAGCGGCACACAAGGGACATAACAGCCCCGGTGTCGACCGGACGGCCGGACACCGGGGCTACGCATCTCTTGTTGCGTTATTTGATTTCCAGCTTGGCCATGGCGGCTGGGTCGCCGTTGTAAATGCCGCAGCCGATAACGACATCGACGTTATCGGGCATGGTACATTTCTTGACATAGGAAACTTTGCGAACGATGTCTTTGGTCCCGGGAACCGGCCAGTAGTACTCGACCCATCCCTGACCGGTCTCGTTGGCGACATTGTTCATGGCAACAAAGAACCGTTTGCCTTTCTCGTCTTTCAGACCGATCAACTCATTCCCTTCCATTTTGAACTTGATCGGATGCACGAGCATTTTGGTTTCTTTCAGGCTGTGAATCCAGATATAGGTTCCCTCAAACAGGAAAGGACTCCCTTTTCCCTTGAACTTGGGAAAAGCTGCCGGGCCTTCTTTTTTTAGGAGAGTGCAGGCTTCGTCGACCTTGGCGACAATGGTCTCGGGAGCAGTGGGGGTTTCTTTGGCGGTTGTTTTTACATAAGCTTCTGATTCAGCGGCAAGTTGTTCGGGTGATGTTTCAGCAAAAGCGGGAGCAGCGAGCAGTGCCAAAAGAAATGTACAGACCAGGGTGTTGACGATTTTTTTCACAACGACCTCCTTGAAAGATGGACAGGAAGGGGCTTTCCCGTGACACCACAGAAGAAAAAGCGGTAGCCGTCCTTTTCCTCCTGTTGTCTTCTGCCCGACCCTCGCCGAACAGACGGAAAAACATGTTAGAACCACTCTAAAATTTATATCAAAGCGAGGTGCTTAGAGTCAAGGCGACCAGGCCTTTTTTGTAACAAATTGAAAAATAGTATAATTTTAAAAATATACGTCCTGGGTGCGGTCTTCTTTTGATGTTGCCAGGGGGCGGGTTTGAATCGTGCTCAGGGCCAATAAACAAACGGATTTTCGACTCCCCAGAAAATGAGGCAGCCCTCCGCCGTCACCTGATGAAAAGGGAAGAAAGGGGCAGTATTCGTTGACTATCCGAGGACTATTTGTCATAACAACGCAGTTATTTTTTGGCGGAGGTCTTTTTCAATTCAAGTGGAGGAGCGAATGAACAAGGGAATGTGTACGCTGCGGATGGTGCGTTCCGCGTGCCTGTGTATTTTGAGTCTGATGCTGATGACATCCTTTGCCCAGGCAGCCGCGATCAAGGTCGGCGCCATTCTGGCCGAAACCGGTCCGGCGGCCTTCCTTGGCGGCCCAGAGGTCCGGTCCCTCAACATGCTGGTCGATGAGATTAATGCCAAAGGCGGCATCAACGGCAAGACCATCGAGTTGATCGTCAAGGATTCGGGCGGCAGCCCGGAGAAAGCGGTTTCCTTTGCCAAGCAGCTGATCGAGGAGGACAAGGTCTTTGCCATCATCGGGCCGTCCACCAGCGGGGAGAGCCTCAATATCAAGAAAATTGCCGAGGACGGCAAGACCATTCTCATCTCCTGCTCCGCCGCCGAGTCGATCGTTACTCCGGTGACCCCGTATGTGTTCAAGACTGCACCGAGTGACAGCTACGCGGCTCAGCAGATTTTCATGACTATGCAGAAGAAGGGCATCAAGAAAATTGCGGTGCTGGCGGGGAATGACGGTTTCGGTAAAGCCGGCAAGGAGCAGTTGGCCAAGAATGCCCCCAATTACGGGGTCACTATCGTGGCCGAAGAAGTTTATGACAAGAGCGCCACCGATCTTTCAGCTATTGTCGCCAAGTTGAAGGCCAATGCGGAGATCGAAGCGGTGGTCAACTGGTCGATTGTTCCGGCCCAATCCATTCTGGCTAAAAACATCCGCCAGGCTGGTTGGGATGTGCCGATCTACCAGAGCCACGGTTTTGCCAATATTAAATATGCCGAGGCCGCTGGTGTTGCCGCCGAGGGCATTATTTTTCCGGCCAGCCGTTTGCTGGTAGCCGATGCCCTGCCGGCCGGACCGCAGAAGGATTTTTTGCTGAAGTACCAAAAATCCTATGAATCCAAGTTTAATGAGAAGGTTTCGACCTTCGGCGGTCACACCTACGACGCCATGACCATCCTGGCCAAGGCTATCGCTGTAGGCGGCGAGGATCGGGAAAAGGTGCGCACAGCCATTGAGAATACCACGGGGTTGATTGGCACGGCTGGTACCTTCAACTTCTCGGCCACTGATCATGGCGGTTTGGGTTTGGATGCTTTTGCCATGCTCACTGTCAAGAACGGTCAGTTCGTCCTGCTGGAAAAATAATCGACTCGCCGCCCGATGGATATGCCGTAAAGCGCATATCGGGAACGATTCTTCTGTTTTTGTTTCACAGGCCTTCCGGGCTTCCTTGCCGGAGTCCGGAAGGCAATCTCCAATTGATCAGCGCCTGCGGGTGTCGATCAACCCCTCACTCCTCTTCTTCGTTCACATCAGCCCGGATGCACTCTATCGGATCGGTGCCGGTCTGTAAGGCCTCCTGGATTTTTCGTGAAAGCAAACTGTCGGTAAAAGGTTTTTGGATAAAACCTTTGCAACCCATGTTAAGAATTTTTTCCGCCTGGCCCTCGAGACTGTAACCGCTTGCAAGAATGACCTTGATGTCGGGGTTGATGGCTTGCAAGCCGATGAAAGTCTCTTCTCCGCTCATTCCGGGCATGATGATATCGAGGATGACCAAATCGATTTGCTGGTAGTTGTTTCGGTAGTATTCAAGGGCATCATTGCCGTTGTTGCAAATATGTGCCGAATACCCAAGGTTGGTTACAATTTCCGATTCTACCTCGGTGATGAAGGATTCATCATCAATCAGGAGGATGGTCGCCTGCCCATGCAGCAGCTGTTCGGTACTGAGGGTTACAGGTGGTGGCGTTGCGTCGGATGCCGGCAGATAGATGGAGAAGGTCGCTCCCTTTCCGGGTTCGCTTTGAACTTTGATGCCTCCTTTGTGGTTGCTCACGATTCCGTATGTCGAGGCCAATCCCAATCCTGTGCCGAACCCCTTTGCCTTGGTGGTGAAAAAGGGTTCAAAGATTTTGTTCTGCGTCTGCTGATCCATGCCGAGACCGGTATCAGTTATGGTGATGACAACGTAGCGGCCGGGAGCGAGCGAGGGGAGGTCGGGGTCTTTTTTCATTAACGTGCGGTTGCATGAGGCGATGGTCAGGTCACCGCCTTCCGGCATGGCTTGCCAAGCGTTGATCATGAGGTTGAGCAAAACTTGCTCGATCTGTCCCCGGTCAACAACAACCGCCCATAACTCTCTGTCGAGTTGTTGAACGATATGCAGTTCTTTTTTGGTGCGACCAAACATCTCCGCTGTTTTCCCGATCATATCGTTGAGGTCGGTCGCTTTCACATCATACTTGCCTCCCTTGGCAAATCCGAGCAGCTGCCTAGTCAAGCCTGTCGCACTGACGACGCATTCGTCTATTTTCTGCAGATGCTTCCTTGAGGGGTGGTCAAGCGCAAGACCCATCTGGGTCAGCGATGAAAATCCCTGGATTCCCATAAGCAGATTGTTGAAATCGTGCGCGATGCCTCCTGCAAGGGTGCCGATAGATTCCATCCGCTGGGCAAAATGAAATTGCTCTTCGAGCTGTTTTTTTTCGCTGACATCGATGAGGAAACCCCGCAGGCCGATAATTTTACCCGCTTTGATAATTGGTGAGGATCTGGCCATGACCGGTATTTCTTTGCCGTCTTTCCGGTTGACGACATATTCGTTCAAACCGGATGGTTTGCCGCTTGCCAGGATAGCTAAATTCTTCTGCAGTTTTTCATGCTCACTGGGCGGGAATATATCAAAAACATTTATGCCGCGTTCAAAATCCTCGGTAGTGAAGAGGAATTGAGTGAAACCGCTTTGGTTGAGGAAAAGGATGTTGCCGCTCAGGTCCAGTTCATAGATCGTTTCCGGCAGCAGTTGGGCAAGCTCCTTGAACCGCTCCTCGCTTTCCCGAAGGGCACTCTCCACCTGCTTCTGACTGGCAATATCAACACTGACCCCCAAAGCCCCCCAAATCTCCCCGTGTTCGTTCAACAAGGGGTAGGTTGAGAACAGGGCGGGAAAGTGTTCTCCGTTTTTTCGCACCAGAGTGGTCTCGCCGGAAAAACCCGTTTTCCCTTGGCGCATCTGCTCATGCGCTTGAGGGAAATGTTGTATATCTTCTGGCAGATGCAGAACAGAAACCGACTTGCCGATGATCTCGTTGCGGCGGTAGCCAAAGATCTTTTCAGCGCCTGGGCTGAATTCCAGAACCTGCGGGTCGGCATCGGCACCATCGGTAATGATGAAGGAGATGTCGGCAGCGGCCTGAAAGATAGCGCGTAGCCGTTGTTCACTCTTTTGCAGCGAGGCCTCGGCAACTCGCCGTTTGATCAAATTGACGGCAATGGACACGGTGACCAGAAGCAGAGCAAGAAAGGCAGCGCCAACCTGCCAGATAATGTTTTCGTACTGGGAATAGAGAGAAATTGGTTCGTTGATGACCAAACTTCCGTCGGGCAGCCGTTGGCGGTCAATATTGAATTTGTTGAGAACCAGAGAGTCAAAAAGGTATCTGTTGGGACTTTCTTCGACGACAGGGATAGAACGAGGATTTTCACCGGCGAGAATACGCAGGGCCAGTTCAGCCGCTTTCTCCCCATGGGCGATGCCAGTGGTCAGCTTGCCGCCTATTATGCCATGGTTGAGGTAGAAATCCCAAACGCTGTAGATCGGTCTGATGCTCGAATGTGAGATCAAAGCGGCACTTTCTTCAGAAGAAAAAAGCATCCCTTGACGGTCACGAGTAAAGCCAAGGAGCAGGACGATACTGTGTTGGGGTAGGGTATGGGTTCGTTCCTGCATCTCCTGCATGGTGAGGTGGGTGAGATAATCAAAGCGAATGCGATTGCCATAAAGCGGGATGAGCCCATCGAGCTGGTGTTTGATAGTTTTTTGGGTATCGGTATTATCGACAATGACAAACACACGTTCGACAGCAGGATCTATCTGCAAGGCACTATCCAGGGTTTCCTTGAGGCTGATTGATTCTACCACCCCGGTAATGAACGGGTTGTCCGCGATCGACTGGTGTTGAAAATCGTTGACCCCGCAAAAAACAATCGGGGTGCGGGGGAAGAGGTCTTTTTGGTGGCGGAGAAGAAATTCAAAGGCAGAGTTGTCGGATGTAATGACAACATCAAATCGGTGCTTGCTGTATTTATGCCGCAACAACTTGGTAAGGTTTTCCAGGTGCTGTTCATCTGCAATCCTTTTGGTATCCATGTATTCAAACTGGACAGTCACCGGTTGCGCGGATTTGGCAAGGGTTGAGACGATGCCTCTGGAAATGCTGTCGGTCCATTCAAGGCCCTGGTGATAGGAATGGAGCACTAGGGCAGCCTTTGGTGTTTCTTGCGCTACGGCACTCAAGGCAAAAGGTTGGAAAAACAACACAAGGGCGGCTAGGAGGGAAAACCATTTCCTTGATCTGGGATCAAGTTTTTTAATCATTGGCACCTCGTTAAATCTATGTAGAGAGAGCAACGTATCTGCTGTTTTTCCCTGGCAGCTTGGGTTTGTTTGTCCAATCATAGCACAACAGCAAAAAATGGTGATAGTGGAAACATGAGGATTGCCAAGGGATTTGAAAGAGAACAGCCATCCTTCAACAGCCGTCCGGCCAGATTTTTTTGAGTAAGAGGAGTGTGGTCGTTCTCTCGTTCAGGCGCCTCTCGGCATTCTTGGCGGGGCAATCGACAATGAGGGCGCAGGAAGAGAATCGCGGCGGGGGTGGAAAGGGGGCATTGGATCCTGATCAGTGACCGGAGATATTGCCACAGTTCGGTTATCATGGTATAGACCGGGCGAACCCGTAATCAAGGGATATGAAATACAGGATCATCCGAAAACACGTTAGGAAGGAGAACGTTTTGCCATGGAACGAACATTTGCCATCATTAAACCCAATGCCTTCATCGCCGGTAATGCCGGGAAAATTATCACCCGCATCTCTGCTGAAGGTTTCAAGATTGTCGGTATGAAGAAACTCTATCTCAGTAAACGGGAAGCTGAGGGGTTCTATTATGTTCATAAGGAACGGCCTTTTTTCGGTGAGTTGACCGACTTCATGTCCAGCGGCCCCTGTATTGTCATGGTCCTGGAAGCAGAAGGGGCGATCAAGAAATGGCGTGACCTGATGGGCGCCACCAACCCGGCCAACGCAGCCGAAGGGACTCTCCGCCGTGAGTTCGGCGATTCTTTGGAGGCTAACGCCACCCACGGTTCCGATGCCCCGGAAACCGCTGCCTTTGAGATGGGTTACTTTTTCTCCGGTCTCGAACTGCTGGTCTGAACGTTTCAACCTGCACGTTTACTGTCGTTATTATAAAAAACGGCGATCCCTAGGGATCGCCGTTTTTGTTTCACTTCTTGAATGCTTGGGATGTTGTTTGCCTACCCAACCTCTTTGATGGTTACGGAGGCTGTTTTCCTCCCTCTGAACCATTGCTGTACCTCTTCCATATACAAATAAAAGACCGGCGTGACGTACAGGGTCAGGGTCTGGGAAAAGAGCAGGCCGCCGACCACCGTTAAACCCAACGGTTGCCGCGATTCCGCGCCGGCGCCGAGTCCGAGGGCAATCGGAATGCCGGCCATCAGGGCGGCCATGGTGGTCATCATGATCGGCCGGAAACGGATGACGCAGGCCTCGTGGATAGCGTCATGGGCAGTCTTGCCCTCAGCCTGGGCGGCAATCGCGAAGTCGATCATCATGATGCCGTTTTTCTTCACTAGACCAATCAGCATGATAATGCCGACAAAGGCATAGATCGACAGTTCAACCTTGAACAGCATCAGGGTGATCAGGGCGCCGAATCCGGCAAAGGGCAGGGCGGTAAGGATGGTCAGCGGATGGATAAAACTCTCGTAGAGAATGCCGAGTACAATATAAATAACGATGATCGCCAACCCCAGGAGCCAGCCCATGCTGGCCTGTGAGGCCTGAAATTGCTGGGCATTACCCTGAAAGGAGGCGGTGACGCCGGAGGTCAGGAGGTTGTCAGCCCGTTGTTGCAGGTCGGTCAGAACCTGACCGAGGGCAAAACCGGGTTTAATGTTGAACGAGAGGGTGACCGAAGGCAATTGGCCTGAATGGTTGATGGAGAGCGGACCGAGACCTTCTTGCAGACTCGCCACTGTAGAGAGCGGCACCAACAGTCCCTTGTCGGATCGGACATGGAGCAGATCCAGGGTCGAGGCGTCGGTTTGGAACCGTTTCTGGAATTCGACAATGACGCTGTACTGGTCATTGGCACCAAAGATGGTGGAGACATCGCGGTCGCCGTAGGCACTATACAAGGTGTTTTCGATGCGTTCCGGCGAAACACCGAGCAGCAACGCCCGGTTGCGGTCAATGGCCACATTGAGTTCCGGATTGTCCATCTGCAAATCGCTGGAGACATCAACCAGGGCGGGCAGGTCGAGCATCACCCGTTCGAGTTGACGCGATACCGCATAGAGTTGATTGGTGTCGATACCCTGCAGGGTGAACTGGTAAAGACTGCGGGACCGGCGGCCGCCGATGGTGATCGGTAGCGGGTTGACCAGCATGGCGCGGATACCGGGGATCTTGTTGAGTTTGGGCCGCAGTTCTTGGATAACCTGATCGGCGTTCAGGTCGCGCTCCGCTCGTGGTTTGAGGATCAACATCATGAAGCCGGTGGTGTTGGCGCTGATCATGAACCGGTCGATGTTGGGGTTCTGCTGGGCAACGATGCCGAGTTGCATCAGATGCTCCACCAGGCTGGACCAGGAAATACCCTGGTCGGTCTGGGTGGAAACCATGATAAAGCCCCGGTCTTCCGAGGGGATGAAACCTTTGGGGACAGCGACGAAGAGATAGCCCGTGGCCGCAAGAATGGCGAGTGAGACCAGCATGGTTATCCGTTTATAGCGGAGCACGGTGAGCAGGCTGCGATCGTACAGATGCACCATCCATTGATAACCGGCCTCGGTCAGTTGGTACATCCGTCCGTGTTGAAGATGGCCTCCCTCGCGGAGGAATCGGCTGCACAACATGGGCACCAGAGTCAGGCTGATAACGCCGCTCACCAGGACCGCCACACCGATGGTGACAGAGAATTCGCGAAACAACCGTCCCATCAGCCCACCGAGGAAGAGCAGCGGAATAAAAATCGCCACCAGGGACAGGGTCATGGAGATGATGGTGAAGCCCACCTCCCGGGCCCCGTCAATGGCGGCTCGCATTCGGTTTTTACCCATTTCGAGATGGCGGACGATGTTTTCGAGCACGACAATCGAATCATCGACCACAAAACCCACCGCCAGGGTCAGGGCCATCAACGACATGTTGTTGAGGCTATAACCCAGCAGATACATGACGGCAAAGGTGCCGATCACCGACATCGGCAGCGACAGGCTAGGAATCACTGTGGCGCTGAGGTTACGGATGAAGAGAAAAATCACCAGCACCACCAGGACCAGGGTCAGCAGCAGGGTGAATTGAATGTCCTCAACCGATTCCTTGATGGCCTTGCTGCCGTCGCGCAGCAGGTTCAGTTGGATTGAGGCAGGCAACCCTTCTGCCAGCTTGGGCAGAAGATTTTTGACTGCATCGGCTACCTCGATGGTGTTCATGCCTGGCTGCTTTTCGATGGCGAGAAAGATGGATCGGGCCTTGGTCGTGGGGGTAAAAAACCAGGCGCCGGATTGGTCATTCTCGACACTGTCGATCACCGAGGCCACTTCTGTCAGGCGAATAGGCCGGTTGTTGCGCACCGCCACGATAATATTTTTGTACTGCTCGGCCACCTTGAGTTCGCCGTTGGCCTGCAAGGTCAGGTTACGGTAGGGACCGATCAACTGGCCCATGGGCTGGGTGGTGTTCTGGGTGCTGATCGCCTTGGCGACCTCGTCGGCATCGAGGTCGAAGCCCTTTAACGCCCGCGGGTCGAGTTGGACGCGGACCGCATATTTTTGGGTGCCACGGAGGGTGACCTGGGCAACGCCGTTGATCATCGACAACCGTTGACTCATCGTCTGGCCATACTGATCGAGCAGGGAGAGAGGCAAGGTCGGGCTGCTGAGCGAGACGAACAAGACGGGGTCGACGGCGGGATTGGTTTTACGGAACGAGGGCGGCGACGGCATGGAATCGGGCAGGTTGCGGGCCGCCAGTGAAATAGCCGTCTGTACGTCCTGGGCGGCAGCGTCGATATTGCGCTCGAGAGAAAACTGCAGGGTGATCTGGGTGCCGCCGGTGGTGCTCACCGAACTCATGGAATCGATGCCTGGGATGGTGGCGAACTGTTTTTCCAGGACCGTGGCCACGGTTGAAGCCACGGTATCGGGGCTGGCGCCGGGCAGGTTGGCATTGACCAGGATGGTCGGGTAATCGACGTTGGGCAGGTCGCTGATGGCCAGTTGCCGGTAGGCGATCAGGCCGAAGAGCAGAATACTGACCATCACCAGCACGGTCATGACCGGCCGGCGGATAAAGAGATCGGAAGCGCCGGTCATTGTTTGCCTCGTGCCTCGTTGGCGCCGGGTACAGCCTCTTTGTCCCTGTCTTCGGTTTTTTGCGCTGGCAGCCGCTCGGCTATTTTGACGCCCTCGGCCAATTGCAGTTGGCCGTCGGTCACCACGCGCTCTCCTTCCTTCAGCCCCTCCTCAATCAGGGTTTCGCCCTTAAAGAGCATGCCGGGAGTCACCGGCCGATAGGCAACAGTCTGGTCTTCCTTGACAACATAAACATAGGCGCCGTTCTGTCCCGCCAGGACGGCCTGGGAGGGCACAACAATGCAGCCGATTCTGTCGGTCAGGTGGAGACGGATATCACTCAATTGTCCGGGCCAGAGGCGCTTTTGGCTGTCGATAAAGCTGGCCTTGAGCCGGATCACGCCGGTGGTCGGGTCCACGGTGTTGTCGATGAAAGCAAGTTTGCCGATGAGCGGTTCCGTGTCGGCAAGGGTGTTGTTTGCCGTTACTTGCAAGGCGCCGTCGGCCATGTAGCGGAAAATATCCTGGAGGTGTTGGCCGGGGACGGTGAAAGCGACCAGAACCGGTTGGGTCTGGTTGATGGTGACCATGGGGCCATCGGCATTGGCCTTGATCAGGTTGCCCTGGTCGCTTTGGATTTCTCCGGTACGGCCGGCGAACGGTGCCCGGATCGAGCAGTATTCCAATTCCAACCGGGCATTGTCAACGGCCGCCTGATCCGCTTTCACCGTGGCCGAAAAGGTCACGACTCGGGTGGCCGCCTGATCGGACTGTTCCACCGAAACATAGCCTTTTTGCGCTGCAAGGGCATAGCGGTCCGCCTCGCGACGGGCATTCTCCAGTTCGGCCTTGTCTTTGGCCAAACCGGCTTCTGCCTTGGCCAGGTTGGCGGCAAAAGGGCGGGGGTCGATGGTGAACAGCAAGTCGCCGGCCTTGACCTCATCGCCCTCTTTGAAGTGCACGTTTTTCAGAAGACCTGTTACCTGGGACCGGATCTCCACGGTGGCCGAGGCCTCGACATGGCCGGTAGCCATGATTTCAACCGGCAGATTTTTTTTGGTAGCGCTGGCCAAGGTTACTGCAACAGCGGGTTTCTTTTTAGGATCGCCTTTTCCTTCTCCTGCTTTGTCGGGTGAACAGCCCGCAGAACTCAGGAGAAGAAAGACGCAAACCAGCAGGCCCAGAGCCGGGTAGGGAGAAAAACGAGAAAAAAGCCGGGAACAGGGCCAGGGGGACGCATACAAAGGGGAGATCATGGAGCATTCCTTGCCGGGGTTCTATATTCCGGGCTGTTGGTGCCGGGCATGGCGGCGGAGGTAAGGGGTTGATCTTGCCAGCCACCACCCAGCCCCTTGTAGAGGGCGATCATATTGAGGGCCAGGCGTTGATCGCTTTGGGCGAGTTTATCCTGGGATTGATACAAGGCATTTTCGCTTTGCAGGACATTGAGAAAGGTGGTGATCCCGGCCTTGTACTGGCCCCGGGCAATGACCACCGCCCGCTCGCTGGCACGCACGGCCTCTCCAAGCATCTTTTGCGTTGCCCGTTCCCGGTCAAGGGAGACGAGTCCGTTTTCCACTTCGGCCAGGGCGGAAAGCACGGTTTTCTCATAGGTCACCTGGGCGCGCTCACGACGGGCTTCGCTGATTTCGATGGTAGCCCTGGCTGTGCCGCCATCGAACAAAGGCCAACGGACCGCTGGGCCAACCGACCAGAAGCGGCTGCCCTTGGTGATGAGCGTATCAAGGGAGAGGCTCTGTGCGCCGACCAGGGCAGAAAGGGAAAAACGGGGGAACAACTCGGCCGTGGCAACGCCCACAGTGGCAGTGGCAGCGGCCAATTGGCGCTCGGCGCTGCGGATGTCGGGTCGCTGCCGGAGGAGTTCCGAGGGCAGGACGGCCGGGAGTTGGGGCGGGACCGGTAGAGTTGGGGCTGGCGTTGTCAGTTCCGCTTTCAATGTATGCGGATGCTGTCCAAGGAGAAGGGCCAACAGGTGCATCGCCTGGATGGCACTGCTATCGAGAGCCGGGATTTGAGCGGTTGTCTGGGCCAACAGGGTTTCGGCCTGGGCAACTTCCAATTCGCCACCTAGCCCAATCTGGAATTTATTACGGACCAGCTCCACGGTCTGTTCCTGGGTTCGGCTGTTTTCTTGAGCAATGGCCAACCGGTGCTGGCTGGCGCGCAGCTCAAGGTAACTCCGTGCCACTTCGGCGGCGAGCAAGACAAAAACATCCCGCTGGTCTTCCACCGTGGCCTCGAGGTAGGCTTCGGCCGCCTCAACCTGCCGCCGATTACCGCCGAAGACATCAATCTCCCAACCGGCGTCAAAATCCGCCTGGAACAGATCCTGGGTTTGACCACCGGAGCTCACATGTTCGCTGCGGCGACTGTTGAGGGCGCTGCCGCCGATATCAAGGGAGGGGAGTCCCCCTGCAACTGCAATGCGCCGCTGGGCCCTGGCTTCGCGGATGCGGGTCTCGGCTATCTTGATATCGGGGTTGGCGGCCACGGCTCTGGTGATCAGCAAATCCAAAACCGGGTCGTTGAACAGTGTCCACCACCGGTGGAGGGCTGGCTCGTGTTCTTCAGTGAGTCTTTTAGGGGCTTCACTCCACTGGGCAGGCAGTTCTAATTTGGGCTCCTGGTAGTCAGGGCCGACCGGAGAACAGGCGGTAAGGAGCGTCAATCCCCATGCCAGCAGCATGAAGGCCGGGCGGTATCTGTTGTATAGAGCGGCTATCATTGGACGTTTCCCGAATGCCAGGTGAAGGAGTAAGAAGGAGGAGGGCAGGACACGATTTGGAGTTTGTCATGTGAAGAGAAAATTTTTGGCGCTGTTGTCCCACCTGGCCGCATAGAATGCAACAATATAAAAAAGACGATGGTTTCACAACACAATCATTGATGATGCTGCCAAGGACGACCGGAGCGTAACCGGTTTCCTCAATCCTTTGTCTCGGGAAGGAAGACAGGGCGCCTCGCTGAAATCGGCAAGGTCGATTGAGGTCAATATTTTGAATTTACAACGATAAAGACGGAAAGGCAGTCTCCTTGAGAGGGTGTTGGAAAAATGTGAGGAAACTGTTTTTTTAATGTCATAATCGCGTGAGGAAGGTAAAGTCGTACGGCTTGTGACGCACCGCTTTGTGTTGTCTACTGGCAGTCATTCCCAATCTTTGGATGGGGAGGGTGCTTATCTATTTTGCTGCAGCCACGCTGCCGCGTCGCTTTCATTGCTTTGAATTCTGAGAGGAGAAATAACGATTATGAGCCTTGGTTTTCTCGCTAAATTACTGCCTCCGCCGGAGAATAAATTCTATAAACATTTTGAGGATGGTGCTGAGGTTTGCGAATTATCGTCCCAGCTGTTTTATCAGATCGTTCATTCCGATCTGAGGCAGCGGGAGGAGTATCTCATTCATGCCAAGACCTATAAACGGCGCGCGGTAGAAGCTTTGGAGGGCAGCCTGGCCCTGCTCAACGCCTCTTTTATCACCCCGATTGACCGGGAGGATATCCAGTTGATCTCCTCCAATCTCTACAAAAGTACCAAAGTCATTCTCAAAGCCTGCGTCAACCTGCGCATTTATAAGATCGATTCCTACAACGATATCGTCAAAAAGCAGGCGGAGATTCTGATCAAATCGGCGGAAGAGCTGCGGACGATCATCTCCATGCTGAAAAACAATGCGCCTCTCAAAGATATTACCGCCTGTAACTACCGGATCAAGGACATCGAGAATCGCGGCGACGAGATTCTGTTCACCGCCACGGAAGAAATCTTTTCCGGCAAATACGATGCCCTCTATGTGCTTAAGTTGCGCGATATTTACAAGGGCATCGAAAATGGCTTGGACATCTGTTCGGTCATTTCCGATCTGATTGTCAACATCGCCCTCAAGCACAGTTGATGTGCGGAGTCGTTTTGGCGACAGCGGGGGATATGCCTCGCCCATGATTGCGACACGCTAAAAAGGAAGAGAATACATGGTCCTGACTCTGCTCATTTTTGTTATCGTCACTGCGTTGATCTTTGAATACATCAACGGGTTCCACGATTCCGCCAACGCCATCGCCACGGTTGTCTCGACCAAGGTGCTGACCGCCCGCGCCGCCATTCTTTACGCCGGGGTGCTCAATATTGCCGGCGCTTTCATGGGTACCCATGTGGCCAGCACCATCGGTCAAGGGATTGTCGCCACCGCCAGCGTCACCCAGGGGGTCATTCTCTGCGCCCTGCTTTCCGCCATTATCTGGAATCTGATCACCTGGTACTACGGCATTCCCTCCAGTTCCTCCCATGCGCTGATTGGTGGCTTGCTGGGAGCGGCCATTTCCAAGGCCGGGTATCACGTGGTGCAGTTTGAAGGGGTGACGAAAAAGGTGTTGATCCCCATGATCACCTCGCCACTTCTCGGTTTCGCCATCGGGTTTCTCTGCATGGTGACGATCTTGTGGGCCTGCGCCAAGGCGAATCCCAACACCGTCAATAAATATTTCAAGAAGATGCAGTTGGTGTCTGCTGGGATCATGGCGCTGAGCCACGGCAGCAACGATGCCCAAAAGACCATGGGTATTATCACGCTTGCCCTGGTCAGTTATCACACCCTGCCCACCTTTGAGGTTCCCTATTGGGTTATTCTCGGTTGTGCTGTGACCATGGGCATGGGCACCATGGCCGGCGGCTGGCGGATAATCCGCACAATGGGCAGCAAGATGATCAAGCTCAAACCAGTACACGGTTTTGCCGCTGAAACCTCTGCCGCCGCCGTTATCCTCACCGCCTCTCACTTCGGTATCCCGGTCAGTACCACCCACATCATTTCCACCGCGATTATGGGCGTGGGCAGCACCAGGGGCATACATGCCCTTAAGTGGGGAATTGTCGGGAATATCGTCATGGCCTGGGTGCTCACCATTCCAGTCTGTATGGTGATTGCCGCCGTTCTCTATCAAATCCTGCCGGTCTGAACGGTTTGCTGCAACGTATCGTGTTCCGGAAGAATGTTGAGGGAACCTGATAAGGCAAACGCTCCCCTGGCGGTTTTCACCATATTTCTGACCTGTCCCGCAACTGTTCGTGAATCTCGGCGAAACGATCCTTTACCGCCTGAAACTCTCCACCAGTATCGGCTCAAAGTGCTTTTTATCGGCCGGGTTGCTCTTCTTCGATAAGCTAAGCTTTTGATCTAGGGCGTCATCTCGATAGGATTGGAAAAAGTCTCCGCGGGCATCTGCTCAAACGGTTTTTCACAGAATTCCATTCTGATCGTGTACTTCCCCGGCGGCAAATGTGTCGGCAGCGAGGTGGTCAAAAAACGAGCGTTTTTGCGCTCTCCAATCCGGAGACAGTCGGTTTCGCCCTTGCTGTCAATGCGGATGCCTGAGACCGGGGTTTGCAGATTGTCGACTCGAAACACCTGTGCCAGCGGGTGGACACTGAAATCATAGCTGCTGAGGCTGGAAAATGCTAACCGCACCCGATCCTTTGGCTTGTAACGGTCGAAGTCGGTAGAGAGGTAGAGGTGGCGGTTGTAATCCGGCTCCTTGGCCCGTGTTCCCGATGTGGCTGCTTCCCAGAAACGCGGCTTGCCGGCGTCCAAATGCACGATCTTGCCACCGTAATGGCCGATCCCGCAGCAGTTTTTCGCCCGGATCGTCTTCCAGAGTTGTTTCCCGCTTACCCCCTGCAACCAGAAATCCAGGGCCAAGCCGTCTTGATGCGTGCTGGTTTGAGCCGCATTGTTGCCTTGTTCTCGGATTTTATTGTTGTATTCCGGGCTACGGTACGCAGATTCGATGTTGATCGTCTTGCCAGGTGCCAGGCGGTCGGCGAAATAACTGAGCATGAACAACAACCGGGGGGAAATATGCTCGCCTTTCTCCTCGGTGGGAAAATCGAACACCCAGTCGACCTTGTTCAACGCCTCTTCGTTGAGTGATCTGTCCGGATTAAGCAGATTAACCTTGGCGTCACGATTGTTGCGCAGGTTTTTCAGATGCATGGTGCCGCTGCCCATGAGAAAAAAACGGCCTGGCGGTTGTTCGGCAGCCTCCGTTTGAGAGGAGGAGGTGAGCAACAGGACAACAGAGAAAAGGGAGAGGCCGAAAAATCGAATGAAGGATGGCATTGTGTCAATTGGTTGGTGTTGCGCCGCTGCCGGTCTGTTGGCGGGGCGGTTTGATTATTCCGGCAGGTTTTCCACCAGAATGCCTTTGTTTTGGATCGCCTTGACCAGATCATCGCGGGAGTGCTGCTTGCTTTTGATCTGCAATTGCAGCCAGGAACGCCACTCCTCTCGTGCTTCCGCCTTTAGCGAGCCGGGTTCCAGGGGCGGGCTGCTCTCCAACTGAACCCTGACCTGCTGGATTTCATCGGTTAACCGATCGTACTGCTCCTGAAAAAAAGTGAGATCCCGGATCGTTTCGTAGCCGATAGTGACGGCGATAGGGAGAGTCGTTGGTTTGGGTGCATTGTCCATGGTTGTCGTTTTGCTCTGGTTTGTTGTCCGGCGGACGTTCATCCTGTGCAGACAGAAATGATGGAGTGCATACACTTGGCAAACTGTAGGATATGGAAAGAAAAAACGCAACCAAGGATCGAGTTTTTGGGTAAAGCCGGAAGCAGATTGTTTCTCCTTCCCACCATTTTATTCGACCCGGCGGCAGATGCCCTCGACCTCCTGCCATTTTTGCAGCAACCGTTGTTCTGAGACCGGTTGAACCGTACCCAATTCCGGAGCAAAGATTGAAACCCGGAATTCCTCCAGCAGTTCAAGGTATTCTTGCTGACAGATCAGACAGGGCAGGGTGGGGTTGTTGAAATGGGTCATCTGCTGCAACCGGGCCACCGGGGTGCGCAGGCGTTCCGCCTTTTTTTCATCCTTGAGCGGCGAGTGTTCGGCCCGTTCGATCCGCAGGGCGAGGGCCTGGAGAAAACGAGGTTTGTGCCCCAGTTGCCCGGCATGCAGGGACTGGAGAAGGCTTTCCGGTAGGATTTGCTCAAGGGCCTTGAGATATTCGCTGTGGCGGGATTCCAGGTAATTTTTATTCGCCTTTGCCCGTGCGGCCCATTCCATTATCTTGTTTTTCACTATCCGTCGTTGCCGCAAGGTTTCGGTGATTTTCTCGAGCAGTGTTGTGGCCGTACGCAGCACACCCTGTTCTCCTGCCCGGTTTACTGTTTCCCGGAATTGGGCCAGGGAAGGGAGGGAGCCCTCGGTGGTGGCAAAAACTTCGTCCAGAAGGAAGGCTTGGAGACCAGTCCGCAATTCGGTGGCCGATGCCTTGGCCCCCAGGCTGAGCCAGGAGGCGGAGTGGCTGGTGAGCGATGCCTTGCACAGTTTGCGGATGGCGGTCATCTCCTTGACAAAGTGTTGACCGTAGAGAAAATGGAGGCCGAGCCTGTTCAGTCGCCGGCTCTGGGCTTCATTGTCAATGTAGTGCAACTGGACGGTGTTCTGCAGTTCATCGACTTTGAAGGCCGGAAAATACAGACCGATCACCCGGCCACCGGGGTCGGTCAGCGGCAGTCTCTTTTCAATGGCGTCCAAGTCGTCGGCGGTGATTTGCCGAATCACCGGCAGGGCTCTTGCCCCCCCCATAACCTCCCGGCTGCCGACGGTTGGTTCATGCTCGAGGAGTTCATTAAAAGAACGGTTGGCGGCAAGGGTTGCCCCTTGATCGTCCACCAGGAGAAAACGCATCCGCAGGTGGGGCGGCAGGGTGTCAACTTGCCAGTCACCACGCTGTACCGTTACCTGGTAGGCGCGGAGGATGGCGCGTTCCAGTTCCTGATAGAGGGAACCCTTGGAGAGGATGAGACTGTCCATTATACGGTCGACCGCATCGGGCAAGGGTACCATCCGGCGGCGCAAGGGCTTGGGCAGCCGTTTGCAGAGCAGAAGCAGCTTGTCCGGCAAGAGCCCGGGGACCAGCCATTCAAAGGTTTGCGGATTGAGATGGGCGAGGAGCTTGCGGGGAATGCGGACCGTGACCCCATCGGCCTCGTCGCCGGGGGCAAAGAGGTAGGAGAGTTCCAACTCGAACTCGCCTGCACGGATTACAGCGGGAAAACGGTACAGCTCCTCGGCATCCGGTACGGCGAGGCAGATGTCCTCCTCGGTCATGCGCATAAAGGTATCTTTTTTCTTGCGCCGCAGTTGCCGGTTGAGGGTGAAGCGATCATAAACCTGGCCCAGACGGGCGTCGTAAAATTTATAGAGCACCTCCTCGTCGACCACGATATTGCGGCGGCGGAAGCGTTCCTCCATCTCCTGAAACCCAGCCACCAGGGCTGTGTTGTATTCAAGGAAAGGATACTGGCCGCCCAGTTGGTTTTCGATCAGGGCCGAGCGGATAAAAATATCGCGGGCCTCCAATAGAGTATTTTCGTTAATTCGCCCGTATTCGATCTTGCGGCCGGCGACGATGGTCAGGCCAAAGAGGCTGACCCGCTCCAGGGCCAGGACCTTGCCGCTCTTTTTTTACCAGTGCGGATCGGACCAGGAGCGTTTGCAGAGATCACCTCCCAACCGTTCCAGCCAGTCAACTTCGATGGCGGCGACCGTGCGGGCGAACATCTGGGTGGTTTCAACAAATTCGGCGGCTACGGCCCACTGTGGTCCCTTGTTGTAGAGACCGGAGCCGGGAAAGAGGACCACCTCCTTGTTGCCGGCGGAAAGGTAGGTATTTTTTTCTTTTTTCAGGCAGATGTTGCGCAAAAAACCACTGGTCAGGGCCATGTGGATGGCCTCAAAGCCGGCGGGCGCATCCCCCCCACCAACGCTCTTGTGCTCCCGAAGCAGGCGGCTGATCTGCTCGTGCACATCCATCCATTCGCGCATCCGCTGCCAGGAGAGAAAATGGGCCTTGCAGAAGCGGGAAAGCCGCGATTTCGACGGAGCCTCCTCGCCGGGAACAAAAAAAGCGTTCCAGATATTGAGCAGGGTAAGAAAATCTGATTTCTTGTCGACAAACTGGCGATGGACTTCGTCGGCTTTGTGTTCCTTGTCCGGCGGCCGCACTCGGGGATCTTGAATGGAAAGGGCGGCGGCGAGGATGTTGATCTCGCGGCTCGAACCCAGCGCCATGCTTTCGATGATGATCCGGGAAATGCGTGGATCAAGGGGCAATCGGGCCATCAGGCGGCCGTTGGCGGTGAGGTGGTGGTCTCCGACAATGGCTCCGAGTTCCTTGAGGATGCGATAGCCTTCGCGGATGGCGGGGGACGGCGGGGCATCGATGAAGGGAAACCGGGCAGGGTCGCCCAGTTTGAGGTTGATCATCTGCAAGATAACCTCGGCCAGGTTGGAACGCTGGATTTCCGGCAGGGTAAAGGATTCGCGGGAGAGAAAATCCTCCTCGCTGTACAAGCGGATGCAGGTGCCGGGACCGGTCCGGCCGCAACGGCCACGGCGCTGCTCACAAGAGGCTTGGGAAATGCGGCTCACTTTGAGACTGGTGGTGCCGGTGCGTGGGTTGTACCGGGCGATCCGGGCCAGTCCGGTGTCAACCACAAAACGGATACCCGGTACCGTGAGTGAAGTTTCGGCGACATTGGTGGCCACAATGATTTTGCGCCGGTGCGAGGGCCGGAAGATTTTACGCTGGTCGGCGGCAGGCAGGCGGCCGAAGAGCGGCAGCAAGAGGTGGCTGTCGGCGAAGCGCTGTAATCCGTCCAGTGTGTCGCTGATGTCGCGTTCGCTTGGCATGAACACCAGGATGTCGCCGCCTTGGGGGAGGGTGGCCAGATCCTCGATGGCGGCAATGGCCTGGTCAACATAGGAAATTTCGGCCTCGTCCTCATCGACTGCCTCGCGGTAGAGCGTGGTAATCGGGTAGGTGCGGCCGGAAACCGAGATCACCGGGGCACCGTCGAAATGGGTGCTGAATTTCTCGGCGTCGATGGTGGCTGAGGAGATAATCAGGTTGAGATCCGGCCGGGTAGGCAGCAGATTCTTCAGGTAGCCAAGCAAAAAATCGATATTGAGGCTGCGTTCGTGGGCCTCATCAACGATGAGGGTGTCGTAGTGCCTGAGTTGCTGGTCCTGTCGGGTCTCGGCCAGGAGGACGCCGTCGGTCATGAACTTGATCAGGGTTTCCTTGGTGGTCTGATCATGGAAGCGAATTTTGTAGCCGACTTTTTCGGGCGCCTTCATTTCTTCGGCTACCCGATCGGCCACCGAGAGGGCGGCGATCCGCCGCGGCTGAGTACAGCCGATCATGCCCGCCGTTCCCCGTCCCGCCTCAAGGCACATCTTCGGCAGTTGGGTGGTCTTGCCGCTGCCGGTGTCACCGACGATGATCAAGACCTGGTGCTCGCGGATGGCGGTAATGATCGATTCCCGCCGTTCACTGACCGGCAGTTCGGGTGGATAAGAAAGATGCATGAAATTATGGAATTTTTCTTGAGGATGGCGGTCCGTTCGGAGTACAATCAAAACACTTGTCGCTTGTTCAGGCCTCTATACCTGAATTTTTAGGCCATCACATCTGAAATATCATCGCACAGCGAGGGCAGAATGAAAGCTATTAGAAAGGCCGTCATCCCGGTGGCGGGGTTGGGGACGCGATTTTTACCGGCAACCAAGGCGATTCCCAAGGAAATGCTCACCATTGTCGATCGGCCCACCATCCAATATATCGTGGAGGAGGCGGTGGCCTCGGGCATCGAGGAGATCATCCTGATTACCAGCGCCGGCAAATCGGCCATCGAGAATCACTTTGATTATGACTTTCAACTAGATACCGTGCTGCGCGACCGGAACAAGATCCAGATGCGAGAGGAGCTCAGCAATATCTCCAATCTGATCGACATCATTTCGGTGCGGCAGAAGGAGCCGCTGGGGTTGGGGCATGCCATCTGGATGGCGCGGAATGTGGTCGGCGATGAACCGTTCATGGTTCTGCTCGGTGATGACCTGGTGATGAGCAAAGTGCCCTGCTGTAAGCAGATGATTCAACTCTATGAAGAGGTAGGCGAATCGATTGTTGCTATCCAGCATGTGCCCATGGACCAGACCCACCAGTACGGTATCGTCGAGGGTTCGCCGACCGATCATGAGCGCACCTACAAGGTTGATCGCATGGTCGAGAAACCGGCGCCCGGCACCTGTAATTCCGACATGGCGATCATCGGCCGTTATCTGCTGATGCCCGATATTTTTGAGTATCTGGAAAAAACCACCCCGGGTCACGGCGGCGAGATTCAGTTGACCGACGCCTTGCTCGCCCTGTCCAACAAACGGGGAATGTATGCCTATGAGTTCAACGGCAAGCGGTACGATGCCGGCGACAAACTGGGTTATCTGAAGGCGATTGTTGATTTTGCCATGAGTCACAACGCCCTGGGCAAACCTTTCCGCGAGTATTTACGCAAAGTTTGCGCCGAAATGGGGCAATAATACGTCTTTTTAATCTGGAGTGCAGGTGGATGTTTTGTACGAAGTTGCTGTTGACGCGCCACTTGCCGCAACCTTGACCTATAGCCAACCCGCCGGGAGAATGGATGCAATCCCGGCGGGTTGTTGCGTTCGTGTGCCCCTGGGGAACCGCCGGGCCATTGGGTATATCCTGGGTCCGGCTCTGCCGCAGGCTGAAGGTGCCCCTTCTTTTGTCATTAAGCCTATCGCCGAGGTGCTCACTGAGGCGCCGTTTTTTCCGGAAAGTCTCATCCCCTTTTATCGCTGGATCGGCCGCTACTACCACCACCCTCTCGGCGAGGTGTTGCGTACAGCCCTGCCGTTGGCGCCCACCTCAAGGAGCAGTCGTCAGGTCAAGGCCAAGATGCGGGAAACGTTGGCTCCCGGCGCATGCTTGCAGCCCCTGGTTTGGTCGAAAGGTCAGAGGGATGTACCCGCAATTCTGGCCAGGGTTCAGGAAGAAAATAATGGTTCCTTGAAGAAGTCCGAGCTCAAGGCGTTGACGCTTTTTCTTGAGCTTTTTCAGCAGGGCAAGGGCCAGCCGGTGCCACGAAGCCTACTCAACCAGCGCTATCCTGGTGCCGGGCACCGATTAAACCGGCTGCTCGAGTTGGGGATTCTCGTCACGGCCAATGAACGGGTCTACCGGGATCCTTTCGGTGAAGCACCTTCCTTCCATCCAGCTCCCAATCAACTCACCGTCGAGCAGGAGCAGGTGCTGGCGACCCTGCTTCCGGCGATCACCTCTGCATCCTTTGCCCCCTTTCTTCTCTTCGGGGTGACCGGCTGCGGCAAGACCGAGGTCTATCTCCAGGCGGTGCAGCATGCCATCGAGGCCGGTAAAACCGCCTTGGTGCTGGTGCCGGAAATCGCCCTGGCCTCCCAGTTGGAGGCCCATTTTTATTCCCGATTTGGGTCGCGGTTGGCGGTTCTGCACAGCGGTCTGAGTGACGGCGAACGATTCGACCAGTGGCAGGCCGTTCTTTCATCCACCGCCAAGGTGGTGCTGGGGGCGCGGTCGGCAGTCTTTGCACCACTGGAGCAACTTGGCATCGTCATTGTCGACGAGGAACACGAACCGGCCTACAAGCAGGAGGACGGCTTGCGCTACAATGGTCGCGATCTGGCGGTGTTGCGAGCACAAATGGCCGGATGTCCGGTTCTGCTTGGTTCGGCCACGCCTTCGGTGATCAGTTACCAGCACTGCATCCAGGGAAAATACACGTTACTGACCATGCGCAAGCGGGTGGCGGAACAGCCCCTGCCCACGGTCGAGATCGTTGATTTGGCGACCGTCAAACGCTCCCGGGCCGATTTGGTCTTTTCCGACCAATTGATCAATGCTTTGGGCGAAACGCTGGAGCAGGGCAAACAGAGTTTGCTGTTCGTCAACCGGCGTGGTTTTTCCTCGTTCATGCTTTGCCGGGATTGCGGCGCCATCCTCCAGTGCAAGCATTGCCAGGTGTCCCTCACTTTACACCGCCACCAGCGGATATTGCTTTGTCACTACTGCGGGTACAGTCAGCATCCCGATACGCTGTGTCCGTCCTGCGGCTCGACTCGAATGGCCGGGCTCGGTATCGGGTCGGAACGGATCGAAGAGGAGGTGCAACAGCTCTTTCCAGAAGCCAGGGTGGCACGTCTCGACAGTGACACCACCACCAACCGCAAACACTATCTGGCCGTCCTCAAGGCGGTGCGGTCGCGGCAGGTCGATATTCTGATCGGTACCCAGATGATCGCCAAGGGGCTGCATTTTCCTCATATTACTCTAGTGGGTGTGGTCTGGGCTGATTCCGGGCTGGGCATGCCCGATTACAAGGCCGCAGAACGCACCTTTTCCCTGCTCGCCCAGGTAACCGGGAGGGCGGGGCGGGGGGATGATCCCGGTCGGGTTATTATCCAGACGTATCAACCGCACCACTACAGCGTTCATTTGGCCCAGCATCACGATTATACAGCATTTTTTGACCGAGAAATTGGAGTGCGCCAGCCCTTGCGCTATCCCCCCTTTTCCCGCTTGGTCAATATCCGTTTCAGCGGCTTGAAGGAGGAGCGGGTGGAACAGACTGCCGGTGTGGTGGCCGATTTTCTCCGGCGTCGGCAATGGACCAATCAGGTGGATATCCTGGGGCCGTCACCTGCGCCTCTGGTCAAAATCAAAGACCGCACCCGCTGGCAGCTTTTACTCAAGAGCCGGTATCCGGCAGTGCTGCACGAAATATGCGAGACGCTTCTGGCCGAGAAAACCAAATTGTGCCCGCGTGCCGTTACGATGAACTTTGATGTTGATCCGGAAAATATGATGTGATCGCCGGGTTACGATCAATGGGGAGGTGAAAAAAACGCCCCGACGGAAAGGAGGGAGGAACCGCCGGGGCGCAGGAGGGCTTTTGGGGGGTGATGGATGGTATTGGAGAAGCTCTTACATCATCATGTTATGATGTTTGCCGCGCATGCCGTCGCCGCGCATGTTGCCACAGGGCATGCCGTCGATGCCGCCTTGGCCCATCAT
>JBBQCO010000029.1:0-31353 GCA_038318785.1 Desulfobulbales bacterium
GTTCGGATTAACCTTGCTGCTCGCCCTGCCGGGGCCGCTGCTGCTCATAACCCTTGGCTGGCAGATGAATGTCCAGGAGGATACGATAGAGTTTTCCCAGGCTGTGGCCATAGGCCTGATCGCCCTATCCTACCGTTTTTACCTCCTGCGGGTACTGCGCCTCCTGATGGCACCGAAAGGGTTGGCTGCCGGCTTTTTTCATTGGCAAAAAACGACGCTCAATCTGCTTCGCCGAGAAGCAGGATTGTTAATGGTCACTTTTTTACCCGCCATCTTTGTCACCCAACTCGCGTTTTTCGCCAATTTCCGGGCCGGTGGCAGCCATACCTTGGGGCGGCTCACTTTCATCGTTTCCCTGGTCATCCTGGCCTTCTTTTTCTATCGTGCTCTCCATCCCAAGACCGGGGTGTGGCAACGTTTTTTAGCAGAACATGCCAGTCGGCTCCTGGTTCGCCTCTATCCGTTCTTTTTTTTCCTCCTCATGCTCATCCCTCTGGTGATGATCGGCTTGGTTCTGGCTGGATATGTTTTTGCGGTGGGTGCTCTGTTGCGATGCCTCATCAACAGTGTCTGGGTGACCTTTGGGGTGGCTGTCTGCCACCAGCTGATTGAGCGGTGGCTGATCCAATCCAGCCGCCGGCTTGCCCTGCAGAAGGCCTTAAACCTCCGCTCTCAGGCAAAGACGAATCGGGAAAAGGAGCAACTCGCCGCCGATAAGGAATCCGGCCCGATCGAGGAGCCGGCAGAGGATCTGGTTGAACTGAGCGCGGAGAGCCGCAAACTGCTCAATACCGTGGCGGTCATTGCCTTCGGTGTTGGGTTGTGGGCGGTTTGGGCCGAAGTGTTGCCGGCGCTGCGCATTTTTAACGAGTTCACCCTCTGGGGATATACCGCCCAGATCAACGGCCAGGCCACCATCGTCCCCGTCACCGTGGCAGATGCCGGCCTGGCAATCCTCATCGGCTTCATAACATTAACGGCAACCCGCCATTTTCCCTCCCTGCTAAAGATTGTCCTGCTCCAGCACCTGGATATGACGCCCGGAAGCCGTTACACGGTCACCACCCTGTCCCGCTATGTTATCGGCGGCGTTGGTTTTTCGGTGCTTGTCAGCCTCCTCGGGTTCAGCTGGTCGCAGATCCAATGGCTGGTGGCCGCTCTGGGTGTGGGTATCGGTTTTGGCTTGCAGGAAATCGTCGCCAACTTCATCAGCGGCATTATTATCCTGTTCGAACGCCCCATTCGGGTAGGTGATGTGGTCACCATCGGCACGACCGACGGTGTCGTCACCCGTATCCGTATCCGTGCCACCACCATCCGCGATTTTGACCGCAAAGAATTGCTCGTCCCCAACAAGGAATTCATTTCCGGCCGCCTGCTCAACTGGTCGCTCTCCGATCCGGTGATCCGCCTGCTGCTGCCGGTGGGCATTGCCTATGGCAGCGATGTCCAAGGGGCGATGAACTTGATGCTCCAGGCTGCTCACGATAATTCCCTGATCCTCGATGATCCCAAACCGGTGGTCACTTTTGACAGCTTTGGGGACAATGCACTGTTGCTGACCCTGCGCTGCTTCATCGGTTCGGTGGATGAGCGTGTTCCGGCCAAAAGCGCCCTCCATCAAGTGATCGACCAGCTTTTCCGGGAAGCGGAGATCTCCATGGCCTTCCCGCAGCGTGATGTGCATCTCGATGCGAGCAAGCCGCTTGCGATCAGAGTGGTGCGGGAGGAAGGCGGGGCTGTGGACCCAGCTACGCCGGTGGTGAAGGAAGGAGGGACAACGGTTTGAGCGTTTTGTCAAAGCACCCAAGAAGCAGGGCACCTATAACAGAGGAATGCCGGAACAACCGGTTTTAATTATTCACATTTCAAGGAGAAAAAGATGAAAAAATGCAAAGGAGTATTGTTGGCGCTGGTCGTGGCTGTAAGTCTCTGTGCTTGTGCTGAGACCGCACCCAAGAAAGAACTGAATGTGGAACGATCCAACGTCGTCTCGGTAACGGCAACCGTCGAAAAGGTCGACCTGACCAAACGGATAGTCACCATCCGAGGTCCCGAGGGCAACGTTCGCAAGGTGCATGTCGGCAAGGAAGTGGTCAATCTGCCCCAGGTCCGCGTGGGTGATAAGGTGACCCTGGATTATGTCCAATCCCTGGCGGTCCGGATGGCCAAACCCGGGGAGGTCCGGGATGAGATGACAGGAGTGGTCAGCAGAGCGAAACCGGGCAATAAGCCGGGATATGTCGAAGAAACCGAGACAACCGTGACCGCCACCATTCTCGAACTCGACAAGGTGAAAGAGACCGCAATGCTCAAGGGGCCCGATGGCGACGTCGTGGTTGTCAAGGTGCAGGATCCCGCCAATCTGGACAAGGTCAAGGTCGGCGACACAATTGTAATCACCTATACCGAAGCACTGGCGATCGCCGTTCGGCCCGCAAAATAAAAACCGAAAAAACTCTTGTGGTTGATGAACCGGGAGTCTGCTAGAGTTGTCCCAAGTCACTGTCTCCTTGGCGGATCTGGGTCGCGAGGAGACAGTGACCACGCTGTTTGGTGCGTGACGGTATCAATGAGTCGGAATCGACCTTTACCTGGGAGCCTGACCCCACGGTTGCTGCCTGAAAAGGCCCACTTTCAGGCAGTCAACCATCGAACCTTTGGGGCTCAGTGTGCACGAATCAAATCACGATGAATCGTCTTGTCTGTGGTTCAACAATTTTTCAGTAGCCAGCAAGGAGAAACCAGATGAAAGCGCATAACATTCTCATCCCTTTGATTCTGTTGCTCATGGTCGCCGGAGCATCCTTGGCCGCGCCCTCGGATACCTCGCCCCCAGGTGATCCCGGCTGGCCTCGGGTCATCAAGAAAAACGGCAAGGAATTGACCATCTATCAACCCCAGGTCGATTCCTGGCAGGACTACAAGAATCTTCATGCCCGGTTCGCCATTGCCGTGAAAGACGGGAAATCGAAAAAAGAAACCTTCGGTGTGGCCGAGTGGGATGCCGAGACCGTGGTCGACCAAACCGCCCGGGTGGTAGCGATCATCCCCAAAAAACGGGAACTGCGGTTCCCGAACACCACGGATGCGGAAGCGGCCGCTCTGCGCAGTGTGGTTGAAGAAATCCAACCCTTCGGTCAGGCGACCACCATTTCGCTGGATCGGGTCCTTGCCTATATCGATCCGGCCCAACAGCGGCAGCAGCCTGCGGTCGAATTGAATATGGACCCGCCCAAGATCTTCTCCAGCAACAAGCCCGCCATTCTTGTTTTATTGCAGGGCGAACCGCAGCTGCAAGCTGTTGATGCCAAGCAGAAGGATCTGATGTTTGTGGCCAACACCAACTGGGATATCCTCTACGATGCCGTCACCCAACGGTATTATCTCCTCAACCAGGAGAGCTGGCTGACCACCAAGGATCTGATCAATGGCCCTTGGGATTCGACCACGACGCTGCCGGCTGGCATGTCTTCCCTGCCTGAGGATGACAATTGGGCCGGTGTCCGAAAACGGATACCCGGTAAACCGGAGAAAAATCCACCGATTGTCCTGGTCAGTAAAGAACCGGCGGAACTGATTCTCACCCAGGGTGAGCCCAAGTACAGCCCCATTCCCGGCACCTCACTACTGCGGATGAGCAATACGGAAGCGGTGGTGTTTTATAATTCCGGAGATGGCAAGCAGTACTTCCTGACCGCCGGGCGCTGGTTCCGCGCCACCAGTCTCGATGGTCCCTGGTCGAGCGCCAGCAATGACTTGCCTGCGGATTTTGCCAAAATACCGGATAACGACCCTGCCGCTTTCGTCAAGGCCTTGGTGCCGGGAACCACGGAGGCAAAAGATGCGGTTTTGCTGGCCTCCGTGCCCAACACGACGACTCTTGATGTCAACACGCCTCCCAAGGTGCAGGTGGCTTATAGCGGGGAGCCAAAATTTCAGGCCATCCCTTCGACCACCGTCCAGTATGCCACCAACTCCGCCAACGCCGTCTTTCTCGTCAACGGAGCGTACTACTGTTGCGACCAGGGGGTCTGGTATTCCAGCAACACCCCCAATGGGCCTTGGGCCTACTGCACCAATGTGCCGGCTGCCATCTACACCATTCCCTCCTCGCACCCCGCGCACAACGTGACCTACGTGACCGTGGAAAGCAGCACGCCGAGCACGGTGGTTTATACTCAGACCGCCGGTTACAGCGGCGAATACGTGGCAGCGAACGGGGTGTTGATGTTCGGCGCCGGGATGCTCGTGGGGGCGATGATTCACAACTATCATCATGACTACCATTATCCCATGCCGTATTCGTACGGTTATGGAGCCAGGTACAACTATGGCTATGGCGGCTATTACCGGCCCCCCTATGCCCAGTATGGTCCGTACAGAAGCGGCGGTGTCGCCACGGCCTATAATCCGAACACCGGAACCTATGCCCGGGGTGCCTACGTCAGTGGACCCGGCGGCAGCGCTGCAGCGGGACGGGCTTATAATCCTTATACAGGTACCCGGGCCGCTGGTGCCCGCGTCGATACGGCCTATGGTTCGGCCGGCAGAGGGGCAGCCTACAATCCGAGTACCGGAACCGCTGTCCGGGGCGGGTACCGGAGCAACGACTATGGCACCGTTGCCGGTGCGCAGACCAACCGGGGCTCAGGCGCCGTTGCCTGGGATACCCAAAACAGTCAGGGTGCCGTGGTCAAAGGAAAAAACGGCAACGTCTATGCCGGCAAAGACGGCAATGTCTACAAAAGAGACAGCAATGGTGGCTGGAGTTCCAATACCGGCAACGGCTGGGCACAGGTAGACAGGCAACAGCCCAGAGGCAGTGCACAGTCGCAGGCGCAACCGCGTGCGGACCGGGCGCAAGCCGACCGGGGGGCCCAGATGCAGTCACGAGCAAACATGTCCCAACCGAGCAACCGGGCGCAGGTGCAGCCATCTTCGCGAGGCAGCCAATTCAGCCCCAATACGCGTGATCTGAATGCGCAGGCCCAGGCTCGTTCGCGCGGCAACCAGTTGAGCCAGAACAGATCGAGTTTTGCATCGCAATCAGGCTCACGTGGCGGCGGTCAATTGAACCAGTCAAGCCGTGCCCAGATGCAGCAGCGCTCAAGCGGTGGGGGCGGTGGTCGTTCCGGGGGCGGTCGATCCGGAGGCGGCGGAAGGAGATAAAGATCATCGGCAAGTAAAGGATAGGCGAACCAAGGATGTTCACGATTGGTAAAATAATAAAAACCACCGGTGTCACCAAAGGCGTCTGGTGCTGTCAGATAATTGCAAATAGACTGCTTTTCATGGGTGATATTTGTTCAACAGGAGGGATTATGGGGCACACACAAAAAAATGTTCACTTTCCGCAGCATGTCAGACATACGGCAGCGCTAGCGGTTTTGATGGCAATGGTCTCAATTTTGCTGACTGTGGGAGGGTGTAAAAAAGAAGAGAAAGCCATGGCCCCGCAGGCGCCGACGGTTGAAGTGACAACGGTGGTGCAGAAGGATGTCCCCATCTATAACGAGTGGGTCGGTGTCCTTGACGGTTCGATTAATGCGGTTATCCGTCCCCAGGTCACCGGCTACCTGATCAGCCAGAATTACCGTGAAGGCGAGCAGGTCAAGAAAGGGCAGGTCCTTTTCGAGATCGATCCCCGCACCTTCCAGGCAGCCCTGAACCAGGCCAAGGCCCTGCTCTCCCAACAGAAGGCGCGCCACGATACCACCAAGGCCAACCTGGCGCGGATTCGACCTTTGGCGGAAAAGAATGCGGTCAGCCAGAAAGACCTTGATGATGCGGTCGGCTCGGAGCTTTCCGCCAAGGCCTCGGTCGAGGCAGCCCAGGCGAGCCTTGAAGAGGCCCAACTGAACCTTGAATTCACGAAAATCACCTCGCCGGTTGACGGCATTGCCGGCATTGCCAAAACCCAGTTGGGCAATCTGGTCGGCCCGAGTTCGGCCGAGGAACTGACCTCTGTATCCACAGTCAACCCGATCAAGGCCTACATCAACATCAGTGAGCGGGAGTATCTTGAGATAAGGGAGAAGTCTCAGAATGTGGAGAACATCGCCCTTGAATTGATCCTTGCTGATGGCAGTACCTATCCGGATAAGGGGAAGTTCGCCCTGGCCGACCGGCAGATCAATGCCGGCACCGGCACCCTCAAGGTTGGTTCTCTCTTCCCCAATCCAGGAAACATCCTGCGTCCCGGCGGCTTTGGCCTGATCCGGGCGTTGATGGCGGTCAGGAAGGGGGCACTCCTGATTCCTCAACGGGCTGTGGGCGATATCCAAGGGAAACACCTGGTGGCTGTGGTGGGCAGCGACAACAAGGTTGATATACGCATAGTGAAGGTTGGAGAGCGGATTGGCTCCGACTGGATTATCAATGAGGGGCTGAAACCCGGCGAAAGCGTGATTGCCGAGGGGATTCAGAAGGTGAAACCGGCCATGGTGGTCAACCCGCAGCCCTTCGATCCGGAAGCGGCCGCCAAGGCAGCGGCCGCAAAGGCAGCCGCACCAGCAGAGAAGAGGTAGCCAACCATGTCAAAATTCTTTATTAACCGCCCTATTGTGGCCATGGTGATTTCGATCTTCATGGTCATTCTTGGCGCTGTGGCCATGTCGGGACTGCCCATCGCCCAGTTTCCGAACATCGTCCCGCCGGCAATTCAGGTGAATGCGGTCTACACCGGTGCCGACGCCGTAACCGTGGAGCAGTCGGTGGCCACCCCCATCGAGCAGCAGATGTCCGGCGTTGATAATTTGGAGTACATGTACTCCGTCAACGGCAACGACGGTTCCATGACTCTCTACAACTACTTCGAACTGGGTACCGACGCCAACACCGACCAGATTCTCTCCCAGATGCGCCAGAATCAGGCCGCATCGCAATTGCCGGCCGACGTCACCAACTACGGAGTCACCGTGGCGAAGTCGACCTCGGCGCCCTTGCTCCTGTTCGCACTCTCCTCACCGGGCGGCACCTACGACAACGTCTTTCTGGCCAACTACTCTTTCATCAACATCAACGACCAGATGACCCGCATCAAGGGGATTGCCAGCGTTTCGGTTTTCGGCGCCGGCCAGTACGCCATGCGGATCTGGGTCAAACCGGACCAACTGGCCAAGCTTAACATCACCATCCCCGAGATCATCAACGCAGTCAAAGTCCAGAATACCGTCAACCCGGCCGGACAGGTCGGGAGCCAGCCGGTGCCGGATGGGCAGGAATTTACCTACACAGTTCGCGCCCAGGGGCGGCTGCAGAGCGAGGCTGAGTTTGGCAACATCGTCCTGCGGGCCAATCCGGACGGCTCCATTGTCCGGGTCAAAGACGTGGCCCGCATCGAGCTCGGGGCACAGAACTATAAAATGGAAGGGCGTCTCAACGGCAAGCCCTGCGCCCTGGTCGCCCTCTACCAGATGCCCGGAACCAACGCGCTGGAATCGGCCAACGGCGCCAAGAAACTGATGCAGGAGTTGCAAAAAAACTTCCCCCCGGACATGGAATACACGGTAGCGCTGGACACCACCCTGGCGGTCACCGAAGGGATCAACGAAATCAAGCACACCTTCTTCGAAGCGCTGGTCCTCGTTATCATCGTGGTCTTCATCTTCCTCCAGGGATGGCGGGCCACGCTGATCCCGCTCCTGGCGGTGCCGGTGTCGCTGGTGGGAACCTTCGCGATCTTCCCGCTGCTCGGCTTCTCCATCAACACCCTCTCGCTCTTCGGGATGGTGCTGGCAATCGGCCTGGTCGTCGATGACGCCATCGTCGTGGTGGAGGCGGTGGAGCACCATATCGAGCACAACGGCCTGTCAGCCAAGGATGCGGCCTTCAGGGCCATGGAAGAGGTCTCCGGTCCGGTCGTCGCCATCGCCATCATCCTGGCGGCGGTCTTCGTGCCCACCGCCTTCATCCCCGGCATTACCGGCCAGCTGTACCAGCAATTCGCCGTGACCATCGCCGTATCGGTCATCATATCAGCCTTCAACGCCCTCACCCTTTCTCCGGCCCTCTGCGCCCTGCTGCTCAAGCCAAAAGTCAGGGGGACCGGCCCGCTGCAGAAGTTCTACGACTGGTTCAACCGGGTTTTCGGCCGGGCCACGAACGGCTATGTGTCCATCTGCGGCGCCGCCATCAGGAAAAGCAAGACCAGCCTGCTCCTGCTGCTCGGTGTAACCATCCTCACCGCAATGGCGGGTAATAAAATCCCAACCGGATTTCTCCCCGACGAGGACCAGGGGTTCATCTTTGCCAATATCCAGCTCCCCAACTCCGCTTCGCTGCAGCGGACCAGTGAAGTGGCCCGTCAGGCCGAAGAGATCATCATGAAGACGCCGGGGATCGAGTACTGCTCAACGGTTGTCGGCTACAGCATGCTCAGCCAGGTCGCTAACACCTATAGCGCTTTTTTCTTCATCTCCCTGAAAGAGTGGAAAGAGCGCAAGGCTCCAGCGGAGCAGTACGAGGCGATCAAGGCCTCCCTGACGAAAGGGCTGGGCGGAATCCCGGGCGCCATCGCCTTCCCGTTCCCGCCACCGGCCATCATGGGGATCGGCACCTCGGGCGGGGCCACCTTCATGCTCCAGGACAAGGCCGGCAAGGATGTCGCGTTCCTGGCCGAGAATACGCAAAAATTCATCGAAGCGGCCCGGAAACGGCCTGAACTGGCCCGGGTCACCACCACCTTCCTCCCCAGTGTGCCCCAACTGTTCGTGGATGTGGACCGGGACAAAGTACTGAAGCAGGGGGTTGACATCAACGACGTCTACAAGGTCCTGCAGAGCTTCATGGGCAGCGGTTTCATCAACTACTTCAACAAATTCGGCCGCCAGTGGCAGACCTACATCCAGGCTGAAGGGGAGTACCGCACCAACATCGACAACATCGGCCAGTTCTATGTGCGCAACAAGGATGGCAAATCAGTCCCCCTCTCGGCGCTGACCTCCATCCGCAGTATCACCGGGCCGGAATTCACCACGCGTTTTAACCTCTACCGCTCGGTCCAGATCAACGCCACGGCCTCCCCAGGCTTCAGTTCGGCTCAGGCCATGAAGGCTCTGGAAGAGGTCTTTGCCGAGACCATGCCTTCGGAAATGGGTTTCGCTTACAGCGGCATGTCGTTCCAGGAAAAGAAGGCCCAGCAGGGCGTCTCGCCGATGGCTATCTTCGCCTTCTCGTTCTTCTGCGTCTTCCTGATTCTGGCAGCTCAGTACGAGAGCTGGTCTTTGCCGTTCTCGGTCCTCCTCGCCACCCCTGTCGCCATATTCGGTGCCTTTGTCGGCTTGCTCTTCGGTTCGTTTGAGAACAACATTTATGCCCAGATCGGTCTGGTCATGCTCATCGGTCTGGCAGCCAAGAATGCCATCCTGATCGTTGAGTTCGCCAAGATGGAGTATGAGAAGGGGAAACCGCTGGTCGAGGCCACCCTTGAGGGTGCGCGCCTCCGTCTCCGGCCCATCCTCATGACCTCATTCGCCTTCATCCTTGGCTGCGTCCCCTTGGCCATCGCCAGTGGGGCCGGTGCCATCGGCCGTCAGGTCATGGGGTACACCGTTATCTTCGGGATGTTGGCCGCCTCCTTCGTCGCCATCTTCCTCATCCCGGTCACCTTTTATGTGGTCGAAAAAATTGGGGGAAAGAAACATGCACCGTCCGCCCCCACCGGCTCGTCATCCCTGGCAACCACAGAGAAGGAGGGCGATCATCATGCGTAACGTTATTCTCGTCATCGTGTTGGCCTTGCTCACCGGAAGTTGTACGGTCGGGCCTGATTACAAGCGACCGGCTGTTGATGTCCCCACCGGCTGGCGGCTGAGTGAAAAAGAAGCAAAGGACCTGGCCCAGACCACCTGGTGGGCGCAGTTCAACGACCCCATCCTCAATAACCTGATCACCACCGCCCTCCGGGAAAACAAGGATCTCATGATTGCCGCAGCCCGGATTGAGGAATATGCCGGTCGTTACGGCATCGTCCGCTCGGGTCTCTTTCCCCAGGTAGGCGCGGCAGGCCAGTATACCCGTGAACAAGTCACCAAAACGGGGGACAACAGACCCACACCCGGCTATCAGACCAACACCGAGACCTATTCAGCCACTTTGAACGCCGGCTGGGAGATTGATCTCTGGGGCCGGATTCGTCGGAGCACCGAATCTGCCCAAGCCCAGCTTCTGGCCACTGAGGAGGCGCGCCGGGGGGTCATTCTCTCCCTGGTCAGCAGCGTCGCCTCTGCCTATATCAACCTGCGCGACTTAGACCGCCAGGTGGAAATCAGCAAAAGTACCGCCAAGAGCCGAGGTGAATCATACGCTCTGTTTCAGGAGCGGTTTAAAGGCGGGGTCATTTCCGACCTGGAGCTGAGCCAGAACAGATCCCAGTACGAGGAAGCACTGGCGAGCATTCCCCCTCTGGAAAAGGCGGTCACCCAGCAGGAAAACGGCTTGAGCGTCCTTCTTGGCCGCAACCCCGGCCCGGTTCTCCGGGGAAAAACCATTGACACCCTGTCGCTGCCCGCCATCGTTGCCGGTATGCCTTCGGATCTGTTGGAACGGCGCCCGGATATCCGTCAGGCAGAGCAAACCCTGATCGCTGCCAATGCCCAGATCGGTGTTGCCAAGGCAGCGTATTTCCCAGCTATTTCGCTGACCGGTGCCTTCGGCTCTGCCAGCGGTGATCTGAGCAATCTGTTCAAAGGATCGTCAAGAGTTTGGCAGTACAGTGCCCCGGTGACCATGCCCATCTTTACCGCCGGCAGGATTGCAGGCGATGTGAAGGCCGCCGAGGCTGTTCAGCAGCAGGCGCTCATCAGCTATCAGCAAACCATCCAGAACGCCTTCCGCGAAGTCGACGACGCTTTGACCAATCGAGCCCAGACGGCAAAGCAGTTGGCCGCCCAGAAGAGCCAGGTCGATTCCCTGCGCCAATATGCAGGCATTGCCCGAATGCGCTATGACAACGGCTATACCGACTTTCTGACGGTCCTTGATGCCGAACGGAGCCTGTTCAATGCCGAATTGTCCTATACCCAGACCCAAGGGGCACTGTATCTTGCCCTGATCAATCTCTACAAGGCCATGGGTGGCGGCTGGGTAGAGGGTGCCGAGCAAGTGGCTCAACCCCAGGTCAAACCCTGAGACATCAACAGTCCGCCAAAACCTCTTCCGACAGACAGGAGATCTCCATGAAGAGATACCTCATAGTGACAGTTTTTTTCTTTTCCATGATTGCCGCTGCCTGTGCGGCCGCAGAGCCTGCCCAACAACCCAAATGGATGACGTCACCGGCAAAGGAACTGGTTGACAAGGCACGCGCAACTACGCAGCAGGTAACCATCAAAGACCTCAAGGAGGCCATTGACAGCAACCAGGACGTGGTCATTCTCGATGTCCGCGGGGCGAATGAGTATGCTGCGGCCCATATTCCCGAAGCGATCAACGCCCCCCGGGGACTGCTGGAATTCGTTATATGGACACTGGTGCCCGATCAAAAGAAAAAGATATTCGTGTATTGCAAGACCGGTGCCCGGGCAGCCCTGGCGACCAAGCTGCTTAATGATGTAGGGTATAAAAACGCCGTGGCCGTGGACACGGGCGGGGTTGCCTGGGTTCGAGCGGGATATCCGGTGCAGACCTCCATCACCGACGAGGATATCGTCATCATGCCTGCAAAACGATAGATAGGCAGCGAGGATAACGCCTGGGGGAACGAGCCAATGAAAGAGCGTTCCCTTGGCACAAGAGAGGAGCTTACTCAAAACAACCTCGAGTCAGGAGCGACATGAGTGCGAAACATCCCGCGGAAGTAACACGATCCACCTTGGCAGTGCTTTTTATCGGCCTGCTCATTGCCTCCAGCCTGTGGATTTTGCGGCCCTTTCTCTTCTCGCTTGCCTGGGCGATCATGATCGTGGTGGCCACCTGGCCCTTCATGCTGATCGTCCAAAAGAGATGCTGGAACAGGCGGTGGATAGCCGTTGTGGTCATGTCGTTGGTCCTGCTCCTGATCCTCGTTCTCCCCATGTCGTTTGCCATTCTGACGATTCTCGAAAGAACAGGGGAAGTGGTTGGCCTGTTCGATTCCTTGCAAACGCTCCGTATCGGCTCGCCTCCCGCCTGGTTCGAAAAGGTTCCTTTGGTTTCCACGACCCTGATCGAGCGTTGGCAGCACTTCGCGGCAATCGGTCCGCAGGAACTCTACGCAAAACTGGCGCCGTATATCAATACGACCTTGGCTTGGTTTGTGGCCCAAGTCGGCACGATCGGCATGCTTATCCTCCATTTCTGTTTGATGATTATTCTTGCCGCGGTCCTTTTCTCCCAAGGCGAAAATGCAGCGGATCTGGTCTGCCGTTTTGCGCAAAGGCTCGCTGGTGATCGCGGTCTGGAAGCAGCCGTGCTCTCGGCTGCTGCCATTCGCAGCGTTGCCTTGGGTATCGTCGGCACGGCCATTTTTCAATCCGCGCTCGGCGGGTTGGGCCTTGTTGTGGCCGGAGTGCCGGCCGCCACCCTGCTGATCGCGGTGATGATGATGCTGTGCATCGCCCAGGTCGGCCCGGGCCTGGTACTGTTTCCGTCCGTGATCTGGCTGTACTGGAGCGGTGAGAACACCTGGGCAACCATTCTCCTGGTGTGGTCGGTCCTCGTGGCAATCAGCGATAATTTCCTGCGGCCGTTCCTCATCAAAAGAGGGGCTGATCTTCCCCTTATTCTCATTATAACCGGTGTCATCGGCGGCCTTGTCGCTTTTGGCATCATTGGGCTTTTCATTGGTCCAGTGGTGCTCGCCGTGACCTATACCCTGCTCCTTGCCTGGATCAATGGGACGGGGAGGCGCGAGCAAGGCGCCCTTCAAGAGAACAGGGAGGCCCAATAATCCAAGGAGCATTGTTTTTATCCCTATCATTCCCCCTATCGATCAACCCCAAAAGGAGGTCAGCGATGAGTAAGGCAAAAACGAGTGCGCAGGAGACTGGCGGCAAGAAATTCGATCGTAAGATGTATGACAAGGAGTTGGCCAAACTGCACGGAGAACTGGTTAAGCTGCAGCAATGGGTGGTGCAAAAGGGCCTGAAAGTCTGCATTGTCTTTGAAGGACGTGATGGCGCGGGCAAAGGTGGAACCATCAAGGCCCTCACCGAGCGGGTCAGTCCGCGGATTTTTCGCGTCGTCGCCCTTCCCACGCCAACGGAACGAGAAAAATCGCAGATGTATGCGCAACGGTATATACCCCACTTTCCTGCCGCCGGTGAAATCGTCATCTTTGACCGGAGCTGGTACAATCGGGCCGGCGTTGAGAGGGTCATGGGTTTCTGCACCGAGGAGAAGGCCAAGCGTTTCCTGGAAGTGGTGCCCGCGTTTGAAAAAATGATGCTGGAATCAGGGATCATCCTGCTCAAATATTGGCTGGAGGTCAGCCCGGATGAACAGACCAAGCGATTGACGGCCAGGATCGACGATCCCCGGAAGGTGTGGAAACTCTCGCCGATGGACCTCAAATCCTATGACAAATGGGATGAGTATACACGGGCCCGAGACGAGATGTTTGCTGCGACCGATACCCCTTGGGCGCCGTGGTACGCCGTTGGCTCAGACGACAAAAAGCGGGCGAGGCTCAACATCATCAGCCATATTCTCGGTTCCATCGAATATAAGGAGTTGAAGGGAGGGAAGATAGAATTGCCGAAACGCAAAGTTGGCAAAAAGTACCAGGAAAAAGAGTATCCCTTCAAATTCATCCCGGAAAAATACTGACAGACAAAATCCTACGGTGTTGCCCACCGGCGGTGATCAAGATTGCATTTTTTCTTTCTGATTACCCCTGATGCGTAATGAATCCATCCAGGTTGCTCATTCCCAGGGTTGGATTCAGGGAATCCTTGTTCAGTGATGCCTCGGAGGGACACAGCATGCCCCAAGAAAACGGGACCAAACGTACAGCCGTTGATAAACTCAAACGCGCCTTCGCCTACAAACTGTTTTTCCAGCAGGGCGTGCTCCCTTTCAACGCCTCACAAAACGATTATTATCTGGCGGTCAGCTACACGCTCCGTGATCGCATGCAGGGCCTGTTCATTAATTCGGTGGCAGCACTGCGCGAAAACCGAAGCAGGATTGTCTGTTATTTCTCGGCCGAATTCCTTATGGGGCCGCATCTGCTCAACAATTTGATCAACCTTGGCCTGCATGATCAATTTGCCCAAGCGGCGGAGGAAACCGGACTCGATCTTCAGCAGATTATCGATCATGAGGAGGAGCCAGGACTGGGCAATGGCGGTCTGGGCCGGTTGGCCGCCTGCTACCTGGATTCCCTGGCCAGCCTGGAAATTCCGGCCATCGGATACGGCATCCGCTACGAGTTCGGCATGTTCGACCAGGCTTTTGAGAATGGGTGGCAAAAGGAGTTGAGTGATCGATGGCTGCAACCGGGCAACCCATGGGAATTCAAAAAAGCCGATTTCGCGGTGGAAGTCGGATTCGGGGGCCACATCACCACCTCTTGTGATGAAAACGGTCATTACCACGTCCACTGGCAACCGGGATGGGTGGTCAAGGGCATTCCGTACGACACCCCGATTCCCGGATATCGGGTCCACACCGTCAACGTCCTCAGACTGTGGAGCGCCGAAGCCCCAAAGAGTTTCGATTTTGACGAGTTCAACGTCGGCGATTATTTCGGCGCGGTGGAGGAGAAGATCCGGGCTGAAAACATCACCAAGGTTCTGTATCCCAATGACGAGCAGTTCCAGGGCAAGGTGCTCCGCCTGCGCCAGCAGTACTTTTTTGTCGCCTGTTCCCTTCAGGACATGATTCGGCTCCATCTCCTCCAACATGAAAACCTGGATCGGTTCCACCTCCATTTCGCAGTCCAGCTCAATGACACCCATCCGGCCATCGCGGTCCCCGAGCTGATGCGTTTGCTGATCGATGTCCATCACTACAGCTGGAATCACGCCTGGAAAATTACCGCCGCCACTTTTGCCTATACCAATCACACCCTGTTGCCTGAAGCGATGGAGAAATGGCCGGTCTGCCTCCTGGGCGAACTGCTGCCCCGACATCTGGAATTGATTTTTGAAATCAACCACCGCTTCCTTGACCAGGTTCGCCGTCAGTTCCCGGGGGATGAAGAAATGATTCGCCGGCTGTCGATCATTGATGAATCCGGTGAGCGGTCTGTGCGCATGGCCAATCTCGCCTGTATCGGCAGCCACACCATCAATGGCGTGGCCGAGCTGCACACCAGTCTACTCAAGGAATACACCCTGGCCGATTTCCACCGCCTCTGGCCGAATAAACTGGTGAACATCACCAACGGGGTCACGCCCCGACGTTGGATGGTCCTGAGCAACCCAGGCCTGAGCGAGTTGATCACCAGTGCCATCGGTGAAGGCTGGATCACAGACCTGGAACGGCTGCGCGACCTTGAACCCCTGGCCGACGACCCGGCTTTCGGCGAACAATGGCGGCAGGTCAAACGGGCCAACAAGCAAAAGGTCTGCTCCTTCTACTCCCAGGATGCCTGTCTCCTGTTCAACCCAGGGGCCATGTTTGACGTCCAGGTCAAACGTATTCACGAATACAAGCGGCAGCATCTCAATCTGCTGCACATCATCACCCTGTACCACCGGCTCAAAAACAACCCGGACCTTGACCTGCCGCCGCGCGTTTTTGTTTTCGGCGGCAAGGCCGCCCCGGGCTATCTCATGGCCAAGCTGATCATCAAGCTGATCAACGCGGTGGCCGAAGTGGTCAACGGCGATCCCGAGGTCAATGGGCGTCTCCAGATCCTTTTCGTCCCCAATTTTAACGTCCAGATCGGTCACTTTGTGTATCCCATGGCGGATCTGAGCGAACAGATCTCCCTGGCCGGTAAAGAGGCCTCCGGGACCGGCAACATGAAGTTTGCCATGAACGGCGCCTTGACCATCGGCACTCTGGATGGGGCCAACGTGGAAATCCGGGACCAGGTCGGCGCCGATAATTTCTTCCTTTTCGGCATGAACGTCGATGAAGTGGCAGCGCGCTGGCGAGCCGGGTACCAGCCCAGGGCGATCTACGATGCAAACGAAAATCTGCGGGCCGCGGTCCACCTGATCGCCATCGGCCATTTTTCCCATGGCGACCGAGAACTGTTCCGCCCGCTGATCGATTCCTTGCTCAATCATGACCCCTATATGGTTTTCGCCGATTATCAGGCCTACCTCGACTGTCAGCAAAGGGTGGGAGAGGTCTTTCTCGATCGGGAACGATGGACCAAAATGTCCATCCTCAATGTCAGCCGCGTGGGCAAATTCTCCTCGGACCGTTCGATTGCCGAATACTGTGAAAAAATATGGCAGGTCAAAGGGGCTCCCGTTGACCTCAAGTGGGAGTGTCTGCCCAAGGAGGGCATCATTTTCCCGCAGCTCGGCACCCCTTCATAACTGCATCATCCCGATAGACAGCAAGAGACATTTACCCCCATACCCAACCCGATGCGATATCCCATGAATTTAACCCAAACAAAATTTGTTGGCCGATGGGTACGCCGGTTCGTTCCCGGTATCAGCACCTTCCTTTCGTATCAGCGGGCCGATTTCCGTTTCGATGCGATCGCCGGTTTTTCAGTGGCGGCCGTCGCTCTGCCGGTGGGGATTGCCTATGCCCAAATCGCAGGTGTTCCCGTGGTCTACGATATTTATTCTGGGATGTTGCCCTTGCTGGCGTTGCAGCCGTTGAGGCATTCGAGCAAAGAGGCAGGCTTGTTAAATAACCAGAGACTCTGTCTGGTGCATAGATTGGGAGGATGCGGCGATCAGCGGATTGAGCCAACACCATCATCCTTTTGAGGGCTGACACGCATCCGGTTGTTCTACCCGGCGTATTACGACAATCGTGCAAATGGAGGAATTATGAATTGGCAAAATGGCGGGGCGCGGCTTGGCGGCTGGATCGGGAATATCTGGCAACACTATACAACTCGCGGTGAGGGCGATACTCTCGTCCGGCAAACCACGGATACTGTCGTCCAGATTGCCGATCCGGTTATTCGACAGGCCAAAGGCTATCGCAAGGTACTCCATGAGCCTATAACCGGATCCATGGAGTACTGCCAGGCTCTGATCGATGCGATTCCCGGGCCGGTGGTGTTGGACAGGAATCGGTATTATGACGACCCCTTGGTCAAGGCTCTCTTCGCCTCGCCCGATGAACTTGAGGAGGTGCTTCGCCTGAGCCCGGACGTCAATGCCCTGCGCAAACGGGGCCAGACAGGAGACGTGGTGGCGTTGCTGACCATGACGCAACAGGAGAAAACCATTTTCGGTCATCAGCAGGAAGGGGAACTGCTGGTCCGGGATGTGCGGCAGCAGGCGGTGAGTTTTTTTGATCATAGACTTATTGCGCCGGCCGCTGATATCGCCGAGACCAAGGCCGGCATCGTCAATCGGGGGCTCGAAGTGCTGGCGACAGTTGCCATGGAACAGATCACGACCCTGCGGTCACGAAAAGCCGAGTTGCAGGGAAAAAAGGAATACCTCAAAGGGATCCAGAAGATCCTCGGCGGCAAAAACCATGTTCGGGAGATGTTTGCCTCTCGCGATCCGGTGAATTGGGAGGAACTGCACAAGGCCGAGAAAGCGCTGAAAGAAGTGGAAGAAGAACTTGAGCGACTACGGGAGCACATTGCCACCCCAGAGCAGTCACTCGGTTACCTGGAAGCAATCATGCGCAAACCAGGTGATATCTTGGAGGTGCATAATCAGTTTTTTCGCCTTAATTGGATGGGCGTTCGCGTTGACGACGGACCGGGTAGTGACGGCAACGACATCACCCTGGCGGAGTTTTCGCTGCAGGAAGAATTTCGGCGCTCGGCTGTACTGGTAACCTTTGCTCTCGGGGCGACAACCACTTCCTGACCATTCGCTGGTCGGCAACCCTTCTTGCTCTGGCGCACAGGCACCTGAAACCATAAAAACAGATCAACACCGTGCCCCTTCGCCAGCAAACCTTAACCTCTTCCCGCCTTGCCATGCTCCCCAACAATAACCAGAAACAGCGCAGTCTCAGGAGGCACCCTGTATGAAACAAGATCCGCCTGACGCCACAGCCCTTCTCTCTCCCCAAACACTCAGACTCGACCTGATCGCCGGTTTGACTGCCGCTGCAGTCGTGCTGCCCAAGGCCATGGCCTACGCCACCGTTGCCGGCCTGCCCGTGGCCGTCGGCCTCTACACCGCTTTTCTGCCGATGGTGGTCTATGCCCTGCTCGGCACCTCCCGCGTGCTCAGCGTCAGTTCCACCACGACGCTCGCTATTCTCGCCGGGGTGCAACTCAGCGTGGTCGTGCCGGACGGCGACCCGACACGGTTGCTGGTTGCCGGTGCGACCCTGACCGGACTGGTCGGTGTGATCCTGATGCTGGCCGCCCTGTTTCGCCTGGGTTTTGTCGCCAATTTCATCTCCACCCCTGTCCTGACCGGTTTTAAAGCCGGGATCGGCATTGTGATCGTCCTGGACCAGGTGCCGAAACTCATGGGGGTCCATATCGCCAAACAAGGATTTTTCCACGATTTGCTCAGCGTTGCCGCCCAGGTGCCTCACTCTTCTCTGCTCACCCTGGCTGTGGCCGGGGCAACACTGGCGGTGCTGATCGGGATGGAACGTTTGTGGCCGCATTCTCCGGCGCCGCTGGTCGCCGTGAGCGGCGGCATTGCCGCCTCGTGGTTTTTTGGCCTGAAAACCCAAGGTGTTGCAATTGTCGGTCTGATTCCGCAGGGGCTCCCCTCCTTGACCCTGCCCGACCTGGTGCTGGTTGAACAGTTGCTGCCGGGCGCACTCGGTATCGCGCTGATGAGCTTCACCGAATCGATCGCGGCGGGACGTGCCTTTGCCGGCCCTGGAGAGCCGCAGATCAATGCCAACCGTGAGTTGATGGCCACCGGAGCGGCCAATCTGGGAGGGGCGTTCTTCGGTTCTATGCCGGCCGGAGGCGGCACTTCGCAGACTGCGGTGGTGCGAGCCGCCGGTGGGCAGTCGCAGAAATCCTCCCTGATCACCGCTGGAGCAGCGGCGGCGACCATGCTCCTGCTCGCACCCCTGCTGGGCCTGCTGCCGCATGCCACCCTGGCGGCGGTGGTGATCGTCTATTCCGTTGGCTTGATTCAACCGGCGGAATTTCGGGCTATCCTCAAGGTGCGGACGATGGAGTTTCGCTGGGCAATCATTGCCTGTCTCGGCGTCTTGCTCTTCGGCACCCTCAAGGGCATCGTAGTGGCGATCGTCCTTTCCCTGATCGGCCTATCGAGCCAGACCGCACAACCCCGTGTCTCGATCATCGGCCGAAAACGCGGGGCCGATGTGCTGCGGCCGTTATCGCCGGAGCACCCGGATGACGAAACCTTCGACGGCCTATTGATCGTGCGGCCGGAAGGGCGCATCTATTTTGTCAACGCCCCGTATGTGGGGGAACAGATCAAAGCATTGATTACACAATATCAGCCACAGGTGGTGGCTTTGGATATGAGCCGGGTGCCGGATATCGAATACTCTGCCCTCCAGATGCTCATCGAGGGTGAGGCCCGTTTTGCTGATCGCGGGGTGACGCTGTGGCTGACGGCGCTGAACCCCAGCGTACTCGAGGTCGTCCGCAAAGCGGGATTGGCTGATCGCCTCGGCCGTGACCGCATGCTGTTCAACGCCCGCGCCGCAATCGAGCGTTTCCAGGCCCTGCAGGCAGGGACGAGCAGCGCGACCGAGCGTGCCGCCTCCTAATCAGGATTGTTTAAGAGGAGCCCTTTTTTGTTGATATCGTCCTAGATACACCCGATGTAGTGGCAACCAACCCTTCGTTGACCCGTTCGGCGTTGGGGGGCAAGAGCCCCCGGGCCCTACACAATAGTATCGAAAACCATCTGCCAAGGAAACCGATCACCACATGATACGTCACATACTCTCCTTCTGGACAGAGGATAGAAGCCTCAGTCTCTTTTTGGTGCTTCTCATTATTCAGATCTTTATTGTCGGCCCCTTGGAAACAACCGGTCGATTTTTCCTGTATATGACGAACGGGGTTGTGGGTTCTCTCTTCCTCCTGACTGGACTTCTGACTGTCACCCAGCATAGGCTGGCCCGGTGGCTAGCCTCAGGCTTGGTCGCCGGTGCCTTGGCTGTCCGTTGGCTCGTGTTGACAGCCCCCTCCCCTCTGATTCTGGTCGTCGACAACGTGCTTGCCATCTGTTTTGCGGCCTGCTTTACGGCTGTTGTGCTGCAAAAAGTCTATGAAAAAGGCCCGGTGTCAGGGCATCGCGTGCGCGGGGCGATTGCAGCCTATTTATTGATAGGGTACTTTTTTGCTACCCTCTATCGTTTTCTCGACGCATTGATTGCCGGATCGTTCGTGTATGCCGCCAATCCAGCCTTGGTTCAGCATGGGCGCGACCTTTCTGACGTCTTCATGTATTTCAGCCTCGTCACCCTGACCACCGTGGGCTTTGGAGATATTTCCGCCGTGCATCCTGTAGCCCGATCGCTGGTCATGCTCGAAGCCGTTATCGGCACCTTGTATCCGGCCATTCTGATCGCACGACTGGTGTCTCTGCAAATCGAGCACGAAAGAGGATAAGAAAACTTTCACCTCTCCCCGATTGCCAGGGTGAGAAAGCACTCTTGCGGGGGCCGTATTTTAACAGAACCAAATCTCACCGTTCACAGGCACTTGAGGAAAAGCTTCCCTGCCAATTTTTTTAGGCTACGAGCGTAACTTTTATGAAAAACAACGCGTGGTGGGATATTTTGGTGTTCATTCTTTCAAACCGGCATCAGGTACGACCCATGGAGGCAAGATTTCAGGGAACGATTCCCCTGCCTGTTCATCGGCAAGGTGCCTTGCTGCGTTCAAACTGGGCAAAACCAAACCGTTGCGTTCGGGTGACCATGGCGCGTCTCGGCGCATTGGCAGCAGTGATGGCGATTGTGTTCGCTTCCGCGCACGCAGCAGCGGGCGAGATTGAACCGAGAGCCTATGTCAACACGCCGGTTGGAATCAATTTTTTACTTGCTGGCTACGTCTATTCGGATGGTGGTTTGTCAACCGCTGCATCGTCTCCCGTCAAGGATGCGCAACTGACGATGCATTCAAGTGTTCTGGCGTATGCGCGGACCTTAGACGTGTGGGGCAAAGCGGGGAAGTTTGATGTCATCCTGCCGTATTCCGAGCTATCAGGAACCGCGATGGTTGCAGACCAACCGCGTGAACGCAAGGTTTCGGGGTTCAATGACCCGCGCTGTCGCTACTCAGTCAATTTCTATGGAGCCCCGGCTCTCTCTCTGCAAGAATTCGCCAACTACCAGCAGGATCTTATCATCGGGGCAAGCGTTCAGGTGTCCGCACCCCTCGGCCAGTATGATAATGACAAACTGGTGAACCTTGGCAATCATCGATGGTCTGTCAATCCCGACCTTGGCATCTCCAAAGCGTGGGGGCCAGTTGCACTCGAACTTTCCACGGGCGTGACGTTTTTCAATACCAATGATGAGTACTTCGGCGGCAAGACCCTTGAGCAGGATCCCCTCGTCACCTCCCAACTCCATTTGACCTACAACTTTGGCCATGGCGTTTGGGCGGCATTGAGCGGGACCTATGATTACGGTGGGCGGACAACGATTGACGAGGTGCGGAGCGATGATGTGGCAAGCAATTCACGGGTGGGCGCCACACTTGCCTTACCCGTGAACCGGAACAACTCGCTCAAACTGTACGCCAGTACCGGCGTATCCACCAAGACAGGGAGTGATTTCGACCTGGCTGGCATTATCTGGCAATATCGCTGGGGCCAGGGCCTGTGACGACCGAGGAATCGCTAAGGGTTATTGCGCAACCGGAAAACGGACGCAACACCCCTTCGCTTAATCGTAACCGCTCGACACCCCGCACGTTCTCACTCTTGCCGATTTAGACCGAAGTTCCGATCGCGTGTATTTCAAAAATATGATAGGCCCAAGCCGGCATGTCCAAATACAGCCCTCGCGCGGTCAACTCATCACCGTTCCGCTCAAAAAGAGCTGCTCCCATTTGATCGCGTAGTTGCCAGCGTTGTCCTGCAAGTTCAGACCACGGCATGACAACGTAACACTGGCTCTGGTGATCCGAGTAGTTGACAACCACCAGCCACTTCTCGCCCACCTTGCCAATCCAGGAAGAAGCGATGAAACAGTCGGCGGTCCAGTTGCCGTCCCAGGCAGGCTTGCATTCGAGCAATTGCCAGCAGCCGTCGCGCACAACCGCTTGACGCAGAACGGCCAGCAGCCGGTCGTAGAACTGTTCCATCCGCTGGTTGACCGGTTCTTCCGGGCCTCGCACCAGGTGGGGCGAGATGCGTTTGGTCCGTCCCTCAAATTGCCCCTGATGGAAGAAACGCAGCCCTGGCGAGAGGAAAGTGACGATGGCTGCCGCTTCATGGATTTCAGGCGGAAAGGTGGCAGCCGCCCGTGGTTCGTCATGGTTTTCCAGGAAACGGGCTGACTTGTGCTGAAAAGCAAGATCGGCGTGCAAATGCTCGCGCACCGGCCGGGCGTGCCCCTCGCGAAGGCGGTCGTACAACCGTTTGTCGTAGGTGTAATCGAACCCCTGCTGCTGGAGTTCCCATTCCAGATCCCAGTAGACCTCGGCCATGAAGCAGAAGCCCGGAACCCGCTCGCGCACCCGCTGTGTGGCCGTCGGCCAGAAAGGTTGCGGCGCAATACCCCAAGTCCGGGCAAAGACCTCCGGCAGGATCAGCATGGCCATATCGCAGCGGACACCGTCGCATTGTCCGGCGATGCGTTCCAGTTCGCCGATCATCGCCTGCTGCAGTTCCGGGTTGCCGTAGTTGAGCTGCAAGGTGTCGGGCCAGCCGTCAAAATAGGGGTCCCGGCCGTAGGCCAGCACCAACGGTCCATTGTTGGTCTGCACCCGGCAGTAGTTGTGCGGCGAGCGGGCCAGGTCCTCCTCGCTGCCCCGGACAAAATACTCCGGGTGCTCATCAACCCAGGGGTGATCCGGAGCCATGTGATTGGGGACAAAGTCGAGCATCAGCTTGAGGCCGCGTTGCTGCAACCGCTGCCGGAGGCGGGCCAGCGCCGGGTCGCCGCCCAGATCGTGATGCACAGTGTAACCCCGGATGGCAAACCCGGATCCGGCGATGTCGTCTTCCCTGAGATCCGGCAAGGTTGCGGCGAATTCACGGCCCCACTGGGGATTGGACCTTGAGATTGCCTGCGCGAGCGGGCCGGTCTGCCAGACGCTCAGCAGCCAGATCCAGTCAAATCCCTGTTCGGCAATCCGATCCAGTTGGGCATCCGCAATATCGTCCAGGGTCGCGCGCCTGCCGAGCGTGCGAGAGAGTTCCGTCAACCAGACGCGGGTGTTGATCTGGTATAGCGATGGAGAATGAGCGGCCATAGTCCCTCCTTGCTTCTTGGTCATTTTATCTCTGCATTGTAGTATCGGGGCAGCAGGTTTTTGCCCCCCAAAAAAGGATTTAAAAGAGGACACCGAACAACTTTTTCAACAGCTCTTCCAAGGGCATCATGGTCAGCATGAGCGGCACGAACGGAACAAGCGTCGCGGCGGCGAGTTGAAGAAGAGTATCCCTGGTCACCGGCACGATACGCATGCTACGAACCACCTCGTAACTGTTGCCCAGGTCGGCCAGGGATTGGATATCTCCGCTTCCTACCAGCGGTTCGTCGGCAGGGGCACCGCCGCGCAGCCATTTGGTGTCGAATTCGCGCACGTAACGCTCGGCCAGGGCACCGTACTCTCGCATGCCTGTCCGTTTTGCCTCGGCCAGCTGCGGCGCGAACACCAGCAGCGGGCAAAGCACAATGGCCAGGAGCAGCGTGACAAGGAGCAAAATCTCCATCTTGAAATCCGGCAGGGTAGCCCCGAGATGGAAAATGCGGTTGGCGAGATTTCCGGCGAGCAAGGCGCCGTGGGCCATGAGCACCGGCATGAAGGCGTAGGCAGTGTTGGCCAGAAATCCGATGCCGCCAAGACGGTCCGGATGGGTGGGGACCAGGCTCAACTCGATACGCGACACCTGCCAGAGAAAACGCATCCAGATGAACAGCCGAAAATACCAGCGTCCCAGCAAGAACTGGAAGATCGGGATACTGGCGTAGGCATACCACATGCCGGCAAACGAAAAGTTCATCCCCTCGCCGGACGGTTGCGCGTACCAGGTGGCGGTATCGACAACCATTATGTAATGACGCCAGATAAACAGGCTGCCAACCCCATACACAAAAACAATCAGCAGCACCTCGGCGAGCACCGAGTTGCGCAACCGCATTGCCGAGGCAATGGCGGCATCAAACTGCGCCATGGCATCAAGGGGAATCACGTTTCGTTCAAGGAATTGCTGCACCAGGGGACGCATGCGCCGGTGCACCACCATCTCGGCCACGATAAACAGGGGCACCACCACCAAAAAACGGACGTGTACCTCCACATCCCAGAGAAAGGGCATGGCCACATTTCCTCCCATCATCGTGCTTTCCAACGCCGAGAGCGCCAGCAGCGGCAGCCAGCAAAAGAGCGAAATGAAGAGGATGCGTTGGCGCAGCAGTAACAGGGCATCATCGGTCAGGTGGGTCCGCCGCAGGAGTTGAAAGAGCGGCCCGCCCAGGACGAGCGAAAAGTCCGGATGATCCCGGTGCAAAAGATCACTGGGCTTTGTGGTGGTGGAGTTCATGAGCAGCTCCTCCTTCTCCTGGTGAAAGGAAAGATTGGGTCATCCAATGGAAAAAATGTGCTGGAAAGGTTGAGAGCCGGCGCCATATAATGCCTGCGACCTTGTCACATTTCCTCCTTTTTTCCGGTCGGCTTACCGCCCACCTGCTCCTTCACCAGCCTCTCGAACAGGTGCCCACGTTCGGCCTCCAGAATAATCCTGGCATCAAGGCGTCCGAAAATGTCGAGGAGGGGCGCGATCAGACCGGTCCATCCCGTCTGGTGGCTGGCTCCGAGTCCGGCCCCGTTGTCGCCGTGAAAGTACTCGTAGAACAGAATGAGGTCGCGCCAGTGGGGATCGTTCTGGAACTTGGCCGCACCGCCATAGACCGGCCGCCGGCCGTCGGCATCGCGCAGGAAGGTGGATGTCAGCCGGCGGGTGATCTCCTGGGCCACCTCGAACAGGTTCATCAAGTTGGCGGACCCGGTCGGGCACTCCACCTTGAACCCATCGCCGTAGAAATTGTACAGATTGATCAGCGCCCGGACGATCAGCGCATTGACCGGCATCCAGACCGGTCCCCGCCAATTGGAGTTACCGCCGAACATGCCGGTGTTCGATTCGGCCGGCAGATACTGCACCTTGTACTCCTCATGCCCCACCCAAAAGCGGAACGGATGTTCCTGATGATGGCGCGAAAGCGAGCGGATGCCGTGCGGCCCCAGGAATTCCTGCTCGTCGAGCATGTAGCCAAGCACCCGTTCCAGCTTTTTCTTGCTGAGGATCGACAGCAGCTTTCGTCCTTTGTACCCGCTGAATCCCTGGTTGGTCGGGGCCACGTGGGAGGACAACTCAGGGTGGCGTTGCCGGAATTGGGCGATCATCTCCATCAATTTCGGATAACGGGTCACCACATCCGCATCGAACACCGTGGAGGCGCAAAGCGGCAGCAGCCCCACCAGCGACCTCACCTTCAACCGCATGGCCTCGCCACCCGGCAAGCGGAGCAGATCATAAAAAAATCCGTCCTCTTCGTCCCACATCTCATCGTGATGTTCGCCGATGCGGTCCATGGCGTAGGCAATCCACATGAAATGCTGGACAAATTTGAAAGCAACCTCCTCGTAGATTGGGTCGTATTCGGTCAGAATCAGGGCCATCTCGAGCATGTTTTGGCAGTAGAACGCCATCCAGGCCGTGCCGTCAGCCTGTTCGAGTGAGCCGCCGGTGGGCAACTGGGCGCTGCGGTCAAAGACGCCGATGTTGTCCAGGCCGAGAAAGCCGCCGGCAAAGACGTTGCGTCCAGCCGGGTCCTTGCGGTTGACCCACCAGTTGAAGTTGAGCAGCAACCCCTGAAAGGACCGCTCCAGGAAGCGCAGGTCCGCCCGGCCCAGCCCCTGCTCGTATTTATACAGCCAGAGCGTGGCCCAGGCATGCACCGGCGGATTGACGTCGCTGAAGTTCCACTCGTAGGCGGGAATCTGGCCGTTGGGGTGGACATAGAGATTGCGCAGCATCAGCAACAGCTGGTCCTTGGCAAAATCAAAGTCCACCAGCGACAGGGCAACCGTGTGGAAGGCCAGATCCCAGGCCGCAAACCACGGATACTCCCACTTGTCGGGCATGGAGATGACGTCGGCGTTGAGCATGTGGAACCACTCGGTGTTGCGCACGTCCTTGCGGGCCGATTCGAGCAGGGGATGGCTCTTGTGCTCCATCAGCCACTGCTCCAGGTCAAAATAGTAATACTGCTTGCCCCAGAGCATCCCGGCCAAGGCCTGACGGTGGACCCGCCGCTGGTCTTCGTTCAGTGATGGCGGTGTGATTCGCTGGTAGAATTCGTCGGCGTCGGCGAGCCGGGCCTTGAAGATCCGCTCAAAGCCATTAAAGGGCTTGGCCACCGGGGCGGCGGCCAGGCGCAGGCGGACGGTTTGGCTGCCGCCGCCATCCACTTCGAGCACATAATGGGCCGCGGCCTTGGTGCCGGTCTTGGCGGGATTGACCGCTTCACTCTGTCCGGCGATGAGCGCCGCATGGAACCCATCCTTGACATAGGGGGGAGTGCAAGGCTGATTCCAGAGACGCTCGGTATTGCTCTCGTTTTCGGTGAACAGCAGCTCCGGGGCGCCGTCGCAATACAAAAAAGACTCGCCCAATTCATGGTGGGCGGTTTGGATGACGCCCGGTGCCGTCTCGCGCAGGGACGGTTTGGGATTGTCCTCGCCCCAGGACCAGGTGTTGCGGAACCAGAGGGTCGGCAGCAGGCGCAGCCGTGCCGTTTCCGGGCCGCGATTTTGGACGGTGATCCGGATGAGCACATCCTCCGGCCCCTCCTTGGCATATTCGACGAACACGTCAAAGTAGCGATCGTCGTCGAAGATGCCGGTGTCGAGCAGCTCGTACTCCATCTCTTCCCGCGACCGTGCCCGGTTCTTCTCGATCAATTCCTGGTAGGGAAACTCCCTTTGGGGATATTTGTAGAGGTACTGCATGTAGGAGTGGGTGGGCGTGCTGTCGAGGTAAAAGTAGTACTCCTTGACATCCTCGCCGTGGTTGCCCTCGCTGTTGGTCAGGCCGAACAAGCGCTCTTTGAGAATGGGGTCGCGCTCGTTCCAGAGCGCCAAGGCAAAACACAACCGCTGCTTGTCGTCGCTGATGCCGCCCAGGCCGTCCTCGCCCCACCGGTAGGCCCGCGAGCGCGACTGATCATGGGAAAAATAGGCCCAGGCGTTGCCATCTTGGCTGTAGTCCTCGCGAACAGTGCCCCACTGCCGCTCGCTGAGATAGGGCCCCCATTTCTTCCAGGGGATGCCCGCCTCACGTGCTTCATTCAGTCGTTTTTGCTCCGTAACGTCGATGCTCTTTGACTTTGCCATAAGTTTTTCCTCCTTGTGGAATTCTGCACTTATTTCGCTCAATCAACATGCAATGGGGGGCACGCCTGCCGAGGGCTGTTTCGAGGCGATCTATAGATATTTTTTTTTTGGATCGTGGCCGACGGGAGGGGTTGGAGCTGAGTGACTCAGCTCCGTAGCATTCTTTAAAAAAAGTATGCGTATATTGAAGCAACCATGCAACATTTTTATTTTCCTTTTCCAAGAGCAACCACTGCAAAGCTGTGGGCTTAACTTAAGGAAATTCCACAACCTGCTCAAACATTCCCCAAGGCTTGAGACCCCCTTAGGGTGAAGAAACCGGTGAGCCCAGGATTGCCATCAGCTTTCCGGCTGCTTACTCCTTATGACGATACGGGTTCGGACAACAGAAGCTCTGGAAAAAAAATGACTCAACAGAAAAAGATGCTGCCAACAGCGGGCGTCACCGACATCATCCTCGAAAGCATCTCGGACGGCGTGTTCACGGTGGACCACGAATGGCGGATCATGTCGTTCAACCGAGCGGCCGAGGAGATCACCGGCGTCCCGCGCCGAGAAGCTATCGGCCGCTTTTGCTGGGAGGTCTTCCGTTCCAACATGTGCGAGGGCGACTGCGCCCTGCGGCGGACGATGAAGGAGGGACGCTCCTTTGTCAGCAGTTCAACCTACATCATTACCAGCGACAAGAAGCGCGTCCCGATCAGCGTCTCCACCGCACCGCTGCGCAACGAGGCGGGCGAGATTCTCGGCGGCGTCGAGACCTTCCGCGACAATACGGTGGTGGAAGAGCTGCGCCGCGAACTGAGCGGTAGTTTCCGCCAGGGCGACATGGTCAGCCGCAGCCGGTTGATGAAGAAAATTTTTGCGGTGCTGCCGCAGATCGCCGAAAGCGACTCCACGGTGCTGATCGAGGGGGAAACCGGCACCGGCAAGGAGATCATGGCCCGGTCCCTGCACGATCTCTCCGCCCGGCGGGACAAGCCTTTTATCGCCATCAACTGCGGCGCCCTGCCCGACACCCTGCTCGAGTCCGAACTGTTCGGCTACAAAGCCGGGGCCTTCACCAACGCAGCGCACGACAAGCCCGGCTATTTCCACCTGGCCGACGGCGGCACCATCCTGCTCGACGAGCTAGGCGAAACCAGCCCGGCTTTTCAGGTGAAACTGCTGCGTGTGCTGGAAAAACAGGAATTCCAGCCTTTAGGCGGCGTCAAAAAAGAGCGGGTCAATGTCCGCATCCTGGCCGCCACCAACCGTGACCTTGAGGCTCTGGTCGAACAAGAAACCTTTCGCCGCGACCTCTTTTACCGGATCAACATTGTCCGCCTGCTGCTGCCACCCTTGCGGGAGCGCAAGGAAGATATTCCGCTGCTGGTCGAGCGGTTTATCGACAAGATGAACCGGTTGCGGGGCAAGGCGGTGAGCGGTATCGAACCCGAGGCCCTGGAGCGGTTGATGGCGCACGACTACCCCGGCAATATCCGCGAGTTGGAAAACATCATCGAGCACGCCTTTATCCTCTGCTCCCAGGGGCGAATTGGCCTCCACCACCTGCCAGGGCACCTGAACACGGTTGCCCCGCCCACAACCGCAGCCTCTTCCGCTTTTCGCGGCCTCCAACGGGCCACCGAGGCGGAGGCCATCCGCAACAGCCTGGAGCGCAACGGCTACAACCGGTTGGCCACCGCCCGAGAACTGGGCATGCACAAGAGCACTTTGTTTCGCAAGCTCAAGAAATGGAGGATTGAGTTGCCCGAAATTGACGGTCGCAGTGCCGGTTCCAAGCCCGACAGGGTCGCATAACCGCATCCCCGTTCAGTCGCACAGGGTCGCAAAACCCCCATCCTTGCGACCCTACCCACCAAGCCATCCCCGCCTTTTTTCAAAAAATAATCCCATTATTTCGACACATTCAAACTAAAACGCACCCATCCTTAGTCATGGCATAGCTCATGCAAACCACAAAAGCATGAGACACCATGGTGCGGGGCAAAAAATAGCAGTGACCCTCTGGGGACATCGGGTCTCGCCGGTGTTCGACTCGGCGCGAACCCTGTTGATCGCCGAGATCGACGGCAACACCCTGGTCTCTACTTCGCAGCTCACCTTTGATCCCGAGCGACTCCTGGAACTGATACAGATGCTGCGGACCCAGCAGGTGATGCTGATTATCTGCGGCGCGGTCTCGGAAGGTCCGGCCGCCATGATCGAAGCCGCCGGGGTCGAGTTGATTCCTTTCATCGCCGGTGATGCCCGGGTGGTTCTGGACCATTATCTCCAGGGTCGCCCCTTCGGCACTGAATTCAGAATGCCTGGGTGCGGCAAAAACATCTGCTGTCGCGGCAAGATCCGACGGGGCCGGGAATTAGGCCTTGCCCCTGCCAATCAGGGCAGAGGTCGGGCCGGCCGAATGGACATGAGCGAGAAAAGCACAGCAAGCGAAAGCGGGAGCGCCTCTCCGGAAACGTCCGGAGCGGCAGTGAAGCAGGACTGAACACCGCTGGAAAGATAAGACAAGAATGGAGGTATGCATATGCCTGGAATGGATGGAAAAGGTCCCACTGGAACCGGACCGATCGGCAGAGGCCAAGGCAATTGCCGGCAAAAAGGCGTGAACACTGAGCCCACCACTGACCAAACTCAGCAACCAAATGGCGGAGGCCAGGGGCAAGGCTTGGGCAAAGGTCAAGGAATGGGTAAGGGCGGACGTGGCGGTCGAGGGCAGGGCGGCGGACGCGGCCAAGGCCAAGGCAACCGCTGAGCGACCCGACGAAGCACGTTTTTTCACACCAACTAACACCACCGGCTGCCGGAAACGGCAGCCGGTTTTTTCAGAGAGGGACTGTGACCATCGTCTTTATAGCCAAGGATTTTTCACGTTTTTCCGACCTGGTCGCCCGTCTGCGGCGCGAGCAGGAGGTTGAACTGGTGCCGGTCTCGACCGGCACCGCCGGACTCAAGCAGCTCAAGGACAAACGCCTGGAACTGGTGATTGTCGACGAACAGCTGGATGACATGAGCGGCATCGAATTTGTCAAGCAACTGGTCATGGTCAACCCGCTGGCCAACACCACCATTGTCAGCTCGCTAACGGACGAGGACTTCCATGAAGCCACCGAGGGGTTGGGAGTCTTGATGCAACTGCCGCCCCATCCGGGCGAAAAGGATGCCGAGGCCCTGCTGGCCATACTGGCCAAGATCAGTCTTCTGCTGCAACCCACCCCACCAAAGGCCACGTCATGATGATCAGCGTGGCCAGCGGCAAGGGCGGCACCGGCAAGACCACAGTGGCCACCAACATGGCGGTGGCGCTTGGCGACAGAGTGGAACTGCTCGACTGCGACGTCGAGGAACCCAACGCCCATCTCTTTTTACAACCCGTGATCACGCGGACCGAGCGGGTGGAGACCCCCATCCCGCTGGTGGATGAAAGCAAATGCACCTTCTGCAAAAAATGCTCGGACATCTGCCGCTTCAACGCCCTGGCGGTGGTGGGCAAGCGGGTGCTGGTCTTTGCTGAACTCTGCCACAGCTGCGGCGGCTGCATGCTGGTCTGCCCCGAGGGTGCGATCACCGAGACCGGCCGCGAACTGGGAACGCTCAACTTTGGTGCCCGCGACGGCATCGGCTTTATCAATGGCCAGTTGCGCGTAGGCGAGGCTATGTCCCCGCCCCTGATCAAACGGGTGCGGGCGGCGGCGGATCCCGAGCGGATTACCCTCATCGACGCCCCTCCCGGCACCTCCTGCCCGGTGATCGCCGCCATGAACGGCACGGATTTCGTCCTT
>JBBQCO010000030.1:0-31118 GCA_038318785.1 Desulfobulbales bacterium
GGGAGGGAGGGCTAATGTCTTGAACCGGGATGTAATAGCCCGTATACTCGTTCTTTAAAGGAATTCTAATATTTCTGGCGACATGTGTTGAACACAGTGTTGTCCGCAGGTGAGCCCCCATCATGACCACAAAATCGACAGAAAACTACAGCGCCATAATTCATCTGCTGTTGCAGGTGAACAAGGTCAACCGGGACCAGGTGGAGCATGCCGCCCGGATTCAATCTAAGCTGAGTACCTTCAGCCCCCTGCTGAAGATTCTCAAAGATCTGAAATGCATCACCGATCAGGATGTGCGGGAGACCCTCCGCAAGACCTCCTCGCCCATCCGCATCGGCGATCTTCTGGTCGAACTCGGTTACATCTCCCCCGAGGACCTGGAGGCCGCTTGTCGCATCCAGATGGAAAGCGATTCCCAGGAAAAACTCGGCCGGATCCTGGTGAAGCATAATTTTATCGATGAACAGGTCTTTATCGAGATCCTCTCGATTCAGATGGGCTACCCCTTTATTGAACCCGGCCTCAATAACATCGATAAGGTGCGGTGCGAGAAGATTCCGAACAACTTGATGGCGACCCTCGGGTTCATCCCCATCAAAAGCGACGACGGTTCGGTGCGTGTCGCCTTTGTCGATCCCCTGGATTATGAAACATTGCAGACGGCCAAGCGCTTTTTAGGCAACAACATCGTTCCGATCATCGCCCAGAGCCGGTCGATCAAGAAAATCGTTGAATTGCTGGCCGATAAAAAGGGAGGCCAGGCCCTGACGGTGGACAACACCACCGTGATCGGCACGGTCAACTCCATCATCCTCGAGGCCCTGAAAAACAACGCCAGCGACATCCACATCGAACCCATGGAAGGCCATCTGCAGATTCGTTTCCGCGAAGACGGGGTGCTCAACCATTTCAAGGACTACCCCAAGGAGATCATCCCGGCGCTTACCAGCCGCCTCAAGATCATGTGCCAGGCCGACATCGCCGAAAAACGCAGGCATCAGGGGGGGCGTATTCTCTTTGAGTTCGACGAGGGGCAGTTGGATCTGCGCGTCTCCTTTTTCGTCACCATTCACGGCGAGAAAATCGTGCTGCGGCTGCTCAACCGCAAGCAGGAGCTGTACGACCTGCGATCCATCGGCCTGTCGCCGCGCATGCTCTCACGTTTTCTTGAGGACGCGGTCTATCAGCCCAGCGGCGTTGTCCTGGTGACCGGGCCGACCGGATCGGGCAAGACCTCGACCATCTACAGTTGCATCCATGCCCTCAAGAGTCCGCAGGTGAGCATCATTACCGCCGAAGAGCCGGTGGAGTATGTGATCGAGGGGGTGGCCCAGTGTTCGATCGATCCCAAGATCGATCTGACTTTTGAGGAGACCCTGCGCCACATCGTTCGTCAGGACCCGGACGTGATCGTTATTGGCGAAATCCGCGACGCCTACTCGGCGGAAGTGGCGGTACAGGCGGCCCTGACCGGTCACAAGGTCCTGTCGACCTTCCACACCGAGGACTCCATCGGCGGCCTCATCCGTTTGCTCAACATGGACATTGCCCCCTTCCTGGTTTCCTCCACCGTGGTCAGCGTCCTGGCGCAGCGGCTGTTGCGGCGGGTCTGTCCCCACTGCGCCGTCGACGTCAAGCCGACGCCGGTGCAGTTTCAGCGTCTGCGCTGTACGGTCAAAGATTTGGCGGGCGCCAGCTTTAAAAAGGGGCGGGGCTGCAAAATGTGTAAGCAGTCCGGCTATCGCGGCCGGGTCGGGGTGTTTGAGCTGCTGGTGCTCGACGAACCGGTTCGCACCGCCATCCTGGAGCGGAAAACCAGCTATGAGATCCGCACCATCAGCATCAAACACTCCGGGCTGATTACCCTGCTGGAAGATGGGCTGGTCAAAGCGGCCGCGGGCGTGACCACGGTCGACGAACTCCTGCGCTGTCTGCCCATATTCAGTCCGCCACGGCCCTTGGCCGAACTCCGCCGTCTGGCAGGTGAATAAATGACTGCTCCCGTTTCCCTGATTGAGGCCATTAACCGCTTTATCGAATCCGATGCGGTCAGTCTGCCGGTGTTCAATTCCACCTCCAGCCGGATTCAGCAGGAGATGGTAAAAAGTGAGCCGAGCATTCCGATCATCGAAAAGATCATCACTGCGGACCAAGCCCTGGCGACCCAGGTGTTGAAAATCGCCAACTCGCCCTTTTACCGGGGATTGGTCGAGGTCGGCACGGTGCGGGCCGCAATTATGCGGCTGGGGATGGAGGAGATCGCCAAAGTCGTGCTTCTGGCCACTTCGCGACAGCATTTTAGAAGCTCAGACAAGTCGATCAATGTGCTGATGAAAAAACTCTGGCAGCATGCGGTGGGTTGCGCCTACGGCACGGTGTGGCTCTCCCGGCGCTACACTTACGGCATTGATCAGAGTCAGGCCTTTTTCGGCGGCCTGTTTCACGATGTCGGCAAGCTGCTCATTTTAGTGATTATCGAGCAGATCAAGCGCAAGAACCCGACCTTGAAAATTACCGAGGCCCTGCTTCTGGAGGCCATGGCGCGGCTGCATGCGCGGGAAGGGGCCAAGCTGCTGGCCCAGTGGAACATGCCGGAGTATTTTTGTATAATTGCCCGTGATCACCATGCCGAGGAGATCGATGAGAAAAATTTTCTCCTCCTCATGGTGCGTATGGCCAATCAGGTCTGCCATAAGCTGGGCATCGGCCTGGAAAAGGACACCTCCCTGGTCCTCCCCGCCACCCTGGAAGCTGACCTGCTCAATCTCAGCGAGATCGACCTGGCCGAGCTGGAAATCGCCCTTGAGGACACTGCGGTCCTCACCAACTAAAGCGGCTCTTTCAGAGAGAGTCGTTCCCTGTCGATCGGCTGCTTCTTGCCATCCTCGCCGATGGCCACATAGGTGATGGCCGCCTCGGTCACCTTGAAGGTGGTGAACTGGTCCTTGCCCGCATGCAGGATCGGCCGCACCCAGACTTCAAGCATGATGGTCACCGAGGTGGTTCCCATTCGCACCACCCGTCCATAACAGCAAACCACATCGCCGACCCTGACGGGCTTGATGAACTGCATGCTTTCCACAGCCACGGTCGCAGTCCGCGTCCGGGTTACCTCCTTGGCCATCATGCTGCCGGCCAGATCCATCTGCGACATGATCCAGCCGCCAAAAATATCACCGTTGAAACTGGTGTCAGCGGGCATGGGCATGGTCCGCAGCAGCAGGTCGCCCTGCGGCCCGGTCCTCTCCTGTGGGGTTGTCATCGTCTCTTCTCCTCTGTGTGGGTGTGTTCGTTGGTCACCGTTTTCCTATAGTGGATTTTTCGTTTTTCGGAAACGGGCAACGACTCCGGAAAATATGGTGGTGGTCAGAACCTTCCGAGACTATAATATCAACTTTTATATTCGTATTCTCTTTACCTGTCCTGTGGACATTGGAGGTTGTATGCAAATTGATTGGGCCTATCTGAGAAAAGGCTGAGCTTCGTGCATCAAGGCACAGGATGTGCTGCAACGAAACAAAATCACGCCGGAACAGATCGTCGATGCCAGGAAGGATGCTCTTGCCGGTGAGGAGGCCTGGAAGGTGCTGGCCGGTGTCCGGGAGATCCTGATAGCTCAAGGGAAGAACTTTCAGGTGTTCGACCCGAGCAAGGACAGCAAGGAGGCAATTCTTGCCCAAGCCTTAGGACGCACCGGCAACCTGCGGGCCCCGGCCCTGCTGATTGGCGATCGGCTCGTGGTGGGCTTCAGTGACAATCTCTATGCCCAAATTTCAGGATAAAACCCATGACCGTTTTGCACTCCTTTTTGAGCGAACAACTGGCAGAGATCAAACAGCAGGGCCAGATGCGCGACCTGGTTCCGGTCACCCATCTCGACCATGGCCAGATCGACATCAATGGCCGCCGCTATCTCAATCTCGCCGGCAACGACTACCTGGGACTGGCCACCAACCGGGATCTGCTGCAGGCTTTTTTCCGTGAACAGAACGCCGGTAATCTTCTCGAACGCTACGGCTTGGGCAGCACCGCCTCGCGGCTGATGACCGGCAACACCCTGCCCTACGCGCAGCTGGAAGGGCAGCTTCGCGCGCTCTATCAGGCAGAGGCGGCCCTGGTGTTCAATTCCGGCTACCACATCAACATCGGCATTCTGCCGGCACTTTCCGGCAAGCAGGATCTGATCCTCGCCGATAAGCTCTGCCACGCCAGCCTGATTGACGGCATGCGCTTGTCGCGGGCCAAGGTCATCCGCTACCCGCATCTCGATTATCAGGCCATCGAGCAGGTGTTGGCCAAGGACCGGGAACGTTACCGGCAGGTGTTCATCGTCACCGAATCGATTTTCAGCATGGACGGCGACACCGCCGATCTGGCGGAATTGGTGCGGATCAAGGATCGCTTTCGGGCAGCACTCTATGTCGACGAGGCGCACGGGGTTGGTATCCGGGGCAAGAGCGGCTGCGGTCTGGCGGAAGAGCAGGGCGTGCATCAGCACATCGAGATCCTCACCGGCACCTTTGGCAAGGCCTACGGCGGCCAGGGCTCCTTTGTGGTCGGCTCCCAGCTGCTGATCGACTACCTGCTCAACACCGCCCGCTCGCAGATTTTTTCCACCGGCCTGCCGCCGGTTTCGGTCCACTGGCTGTGTTTCGTTTTGCGGCAGATTCCCCTGATGCAAGAGCAGCGTGTCAAGGTGGACCAGATGGCGGAGAAGTTTCGCACCGCTCTGCGCGATGCCGGGCTGCGAACCGATGGCAAGAGCAATATCGTGCCGGTGCTGGTCGGCGATGCGGCGCGAGCCGTGGCCGCGGCCGATCGCATCTGCGAGGCCGGATATTGGGTTAAGGCGGTGCGGCCGCCCACGGTGCCGGTCGGTACCTCACGGCTGCGACTGTCGTTGAATGCGGCCATGGATTGGGAGCAACTGGCATCGCTGCCCGCTCTCATCAAAGCGTCCCTGGAGTAAGCCCATGCACATCGACTGGCTGCACCGCAACAACCAAAGGCAATGCATCCTCTTCTTCAGCGGCTGGGGCATGGATCCTGCGCCGTTTGGTTTTCTGCCCGCTGCCACCCATGACTTGTGTCTCTTTTCCGATTACCGGAAGCTGCAGCCGGTCGATTTGGCCCCCTTTGCCGGCTACGAGCAGTTGCACCTGATTGGTTGGTCAATGGGTGTCTGGGTGGCGGCGCATCTCCTGGCCGATCAGGCCGCTGCCTTTACCTCTGCCACCGCCATCGGCGGCACCCTCACCCCGATAGACAAACAGCGCGGCATTCCTCCGGAAAGCTACGCCGAAATGCTCGACCACTTCAGCCAGGAGGTTTTGGACGGTTTCTACCGCAACATGTTTGATGATGAAGCCCTGATCACCAGGTTTCTGGCCACCAAACCGCAGCGTGATTTGCCCGGCCTGCGGGATGAGATGGCGGCCTTCCGTGACGCCTTCCTTCGCTCCGGACCGGGTCACGACATCTACAGCCAGAAAATCATCACCAGCCGCGACCGCATTTTCTCCGGCCGCAACCAGATGCGCGCCTGGGGTAAGGGCTGCGGCACGGTCCACAACTGGCCGCACTTTCCGTTCTTTCCTCTGACTGATTGGCGGGAGCTTTTGCCGTCGTCAGAGCGTCCAACAGTTTCAATCTAATAACCGGAAGAATCGTGGTTAAGGATTAAACATTGTGTCAATGCAATATGATAAACCACACCAAATCAAGGAGGCTATCATGGGCGAAGAACTAAAACACTATGTCAAACCAACCGAAGGGCACGTTTCCTTGGGCCGTAAACTCCGGGGTGTTCTGTTTGCGGTGCCGGCGGCAGCGGTGGGATTGTTTTTCTTTTCGTCGGCAACCCGTGGGGATGTTCTGCCTTTCTTGGCCGTGCCAACTGCTTTTTTGGCGGCTTTTCTCTGGTACGTGTTGGTCTCGGGGGTCCGGGTGGCGGCGCAATGGGAACGGGGCGTGGTCCTCTTTCTGGGCAAGTTTCGCTCGGTCAAGGGGCCTGGTCTGCTCTATATCATTCCGGTGCTGGAGAGCGTCCGTTTCATCGACACGCGGGTGATCGTGCTCAACATCCCCCGGCAAAAGGTGATTACCAGGGATAATGTCCCGGCGGAAATTGACGCGGCCCTGTTCTTCCTCGTCTCGGACAGCGAAAAGGCGGTCATCACCATCCAGGATTTTAAATTCGCAGTGGCGCAATATGCCCAGGCCGCCCTGCGCGACGTGGTCGGCAGTCTCAGTCTGGACGAACTGCTTTCCGAGCGGGAGCAGATTCAAATCCGCATCAAGGAGCACGTGGAAGAGCGGGTCAGGGATTGGGGCCTGCGCGTCGATTCTCTTCGATTGCAGGATATTGAATTACCTGAGGATTTGAAACGGATGATGTCGCGTCAGGCTTCGGCTGAGCGGGAGAAGCGGGCCACCATCACCAAAGCTGAAGGGGACAAACTGGCAGCGGTCAATCTGGCGGAGGCCGCTAAGATCATGTCGGACAGCCCCATCACCATTCAGCTGCGCACGCTGCAAACGGTGGATGGCCTGGGTTCCAGCCCCTCGAACACAGTTATCCTCTTTCCGGCCCAGCTGGGAGATCTGTTGCATCAACTTGCCGGTCAAGCGGGGCAAGGAGAAGGCTGCAAGGAGGCGCGAACCTCTCCTGGAGCCTGATCAACGCTCGTTAAACCACTGGTTGTGCAGCAGGCGGGCGGCGTTTGTCGCAGAAAAACGCCAAGAAAGGTATAAACAGTGCGCTTTCGAGTGGCATAATTGACACAAATGCAACAGGGATGAATAATTTCTTACAATTTAGGTAAGGTTGGCGTGGCGAAGGAGAGGCGGATATGGTACAAAGTTGTCAGATTTGCTGGCCGGAGGGCCGAAAGGTCTAAAGCGGTTTGTAACTCTTTCGGTCTTGTGTTTGGAAGCCTGGCGTGGAAAACAACAAAGGCTGGTTGGCAACCCAACCAGCCTTTGTGTTCTATGGCGGAGAGAGAGGGATTCGAACCCTCGGTGGAGTATAACCCCCACACTCGCTTAGCAGGCGAGCACCATCGGCCTACTCGGTCATCTCTCCAAAGTCGGCAATGTTGGTTTCTGGCGGAGGGAGTAGGATTCGAACCCACGGTACTTTCGCACAACGGTTTTCAAGACCGCCGCCTTAAACCACTCGGCCATCCCTCCATAACGGGACGTAAATACCATTTCAAGGCAACACTGTCAATAAACTCCTCTTGCGTATTCATGAAAGCAAACAACAGCCCGTTTAACGCCCAGCAGGAACAGGAATTCATCGATCTGACCTGCCTCTACGAAATTACCCGGCATCTGGCCTCGGCCGTTAGCCTGCAGGATTGCCTGGAAAAAATCGTGACCACCCTGGCTGAGCGCAAGGATATGGACAACGGCACCGTCTCCATCGTCAATCCAGCCACGGGTGAATTGGAGATCGAGGTTGCTCACGGCATCACCGCCGAGGCTAAGCGGCGTGGCCGCTATAAGCTGGGCGAGGGGATTACCGGCAAGGTGGTGGCTACCGGCGAACCGATCATTGTGCCGCAGATCGGCGACGAACCGTTGTTTCTCAACCGTACACGGACCAGGGGCGACGAGCGCAAAAAGAAAAGTTCCTTCCTCTGTGTACCGATTGTTGCAGCCCAGCAGTCCATCGGGGCGTTGTCGATTGATCGGATTTACAAGGAGGGTTTTGGCCTCCAATCGGCAAACGATCTGCGGTTTCTCACCGTGGTCAGCGGCCTGATCGCCGAGGCCGTGCAGCGCATCCAGCGCGTCAGCCAGGAAAAGGAGGCTCTGCGTCTGGAGAACTCCAAGCTGCGGCGGGAATTGTCGGCCAAGAACCGGATTGAAGAGATTATCGGCAACTCCTCGCGGATGCAGGAGGTGTTCGACATGGTGCACCGGGTAGCCGATTCCAACGCCACTGTGCTCCTGCGAGGCGAATCCGGCACCGGCAAAACCCTGGTGGCCAAGGCGCTTCATTATAATTCCAGTCGGGCCAACGGGCCTTTTGTGGTGGTTAACTGTTCGGCTTTGCCGGAAACCTTGCTGGAAAGCGAACTGTTCGGCCATGAAAAAGGCGCTTTTACCGGCGCCACCGAAACTAAAAGAGGCCGCTTCGAACTGGCCGAGGGCGGCACCCTGTTCCTCGATGAGATCGGCGAAATCAGCCCGGCGGTTCAGGTGAAGCTGCTCAATGTCATCCAGGAGCGAACTTTCCAGCGTCTCGGCTCAACTAAGACGATCAAGAGCGATATCCGCCTGGTGGCCGCCACCAACCGCGACCTGGAAACTGCGGTCAAGGAACTGCTCTTTCGCGAGGATCTGTACTATCGGCTGAACGTCTTTCCGGTCTACATTCCACCCTTGCGGGAACGACGCACCGACATTCTGCTGCTGGCTGAGTATTTTCTCGAAAAATATGCCAAAGAAAACAGTAAACAGATCAGCCGGATATCGACACCGGCGATTGATCTCCTGGTGCAGTACCACTGGCCGGGCAATGTCCGCGAGCTGCAGAACTGCATGGAGCGGGCGGTGCTGATCTGTGACGGTCAGGCCATCCAATCCATCCACCTACCGCCGTCGCTGCAAAGCCCTGACAGCGTCCATTCCGATAAGCCGTTGTCTCTGTCTTCTGCGGTTGAACATTTCGAACGCGAGCTTATTATTGACGCGTTGAAGAAGAACAACGGTAATCAGACCAAGGCGGCCAAGAATTTGGACACCAGTTTGCGGATTATCAACTACAAGATTCATTGTTACGGGATTGAACCCAAACATTTCAAGGTCAAGTAATGCGGATTTTGCTGCATGTCTGCTGCGGCCCCTGCGCGGTCTACCCGCTGCAGCAGCTCAGGGAGCAGGGCCACGAAGTGATCGGCTTGTTTTATAATCCCAACATTCATCCGTACCAGGAATTCCGCCGCCGCCTCGACGCGGTCCGGCAGTTTGCCCAGGACACCGGCTGCCCGATGGAGATTGACGACCACTACGGCCTCACTGAATATCTGCACCAGGTGGTCTTTCATGAACAGGAGCGCTGCCCCCGCTGTTACGAGATGCGGCTGGCGCGGACGGCAGAGGCTGCGGTTGCCGGCAATTTCGACGCTTTTAGCACCACCCTGTTCTATTCAAAATACCAGAACCACCGACTGCTCATCGATCGGTGTGCGCAGTTGGCCGAGCAGCGCGGGATCGGATTGCATTACGAGGATTTCCGCCTTGGCTGGCAGCAAGGCATTGACGAGTCCATCCGCATGGGCCTGTATCGCCAACCTTACTGCGGGTGCATCTACAGTGAACAGGAACGCTACGACAAACAGTTACGCAAGAAAAACAAGTAATCCCGACCTGCACTCGGCTGTTCACTTTCAGATACCGCATTCATTTTTTAAGTATGTGCCTGTGCAGTTTCGGTTGGACGGGCCAGGAGGACAATCATGGACAATATCATCGTGTTGGCGACCAGCAATCAAAACAAGCTGAGGGAAATCAAGGAAATGCTCAAGGATTTTCCGGTCTCGATCAAATCGCTTGCCGATTTCGGTCCCATGCCGGAAGCGGTGGAGGACGGAGAGACCTTTGACGACAATGCCTATAAGAAATCCCTGCACTATGCCAAGGTGCTGGGATTGCCCTGTTTGGCCGACGATTCCGGCCTGGTGGTCGATGCCCTCGACGGCCGGCCAGGGGTTTATTCGGCCCGTTATGCCGGTCTTGATGCAACGGATTGGGAGAACTGCGAAAAACTGTTGGGAGAGATGGCCGGACAAACAAACCGCGCGGCCCATTTCGTCTGTGTCTTGTCCTTGGCGACTCCGGCCGGACCTGCCCTGACCTGGGAGGGCCGCTGCGACGGAGAGATCATCGCCGAGCGGCGCGGGGATTCAGGGTTTGGCTATGATCCGGTGTTTTATTACCCGGAGTTCGGCAAGACCTTTGCCGAGATGTCAATGGAGACGAAAAGCAGCTTTAGCCATCGCGGTCGCGCCTTGGCGGAGTTTGCCGCTGAATTTTCCCATGTGCAGACTTGGCTGCGCCAGCGCATGGCCGAAATTAAGCCGCCCAAGCCTGATCACAGCGAATTCGAGCACAATGACTGGTCCCAGGAGCGGATGTAGGCCTGATTGTCGTCCCGGCTTCGTTCCGTTCGCCATTGGGGGCGGAACTCGCACAAAGAGAGCCGGCCACTTTTGATCAATACACCAAAGCCTCCCCGCCCTGAGAGTTGGGAGGCTTTTTTAAACCGGGTGTCATCCGTTTTATAGTCATTCAAAACAGGCTTGTATTGATGAATGCTGCCGCTGTTGGGGCACGTTCATGGGAGAGAAGGTATGACCGAAAAAAGCGTCGAGACGATGAAGTCGCATACAATGAGAACTGTTGTTTTCTGGATGATGTTTGGTTTTTTTTCAGGGGTGTTATTTATTTCCTCGACCATGGTCAACTACGAACGTCCCTATAAATGGGAAGATGGGGGCATCATCACCCACCAGGGCAAATCGTATAAGCTCCAAGAGATTGCCCCGCCCGAGGAAAAAAAATGAGCTCGCCAAAGAAGAGAATGAGGAAAGCGGCGGTGCCACGACTCGTCTGAAGAGAGGGCTTTTTTCAATCCTGCCGCCATCGTTTTTTTCCCCTCTGTTCATCTGAAAGCTGGAGATGAAAACAGCGCTGCAGGCAGAGGCTTTCGTTTCCCGATATCAGGCACCATAAAAACCAAATTGCTGCGCATGAATTAAAGCCTCTTCTGGCCAGAGAACTCGTAGGTGGGGTGTAAAAAAAGAAACCCCCGTTTGCTCTGATGAGCGAACGGGGGTTTTTATGTGGCGTCCCCAACCGGATTTGAACCGGTGTTGCCGGCGTGAAAGGCCGGTGTCCTGGACCAGACTAGACGATGGGGACAAGTCCTGATTGCTGTGGTGGTGGGTCGTGCGCGATTCGAACGCGCGACTCTCTGCTTAAAAGGCAGATACTCTACCGGCTGAGTTAACGACCCTTTGACTTCGAGAGCCTCTCTCTACTAAGTTCCATTTAGGGTGTCAATGAAAAATAAGAGAAGCGAATTATTATTTCCCCTCTCAGGGTCCGCCGATTTCTGGAGACTATCGCCTTACGCTAATTTCCTTGTGGTCTCCAAGCGGGTTTGCTAGAACAATCACAGCATATTTGATGGGATATTATGGACAGGTCATGTCCGGCGAACATTCACCAGCGTGGTTTACTATGGGGTTATTGACGGGTTCGGCATCGCTGACGCGTTTTTCGGTTGTGGGGGAACTTCCCGATTCGTTCTGGGATTTTGCCGGCCAAAGGGTGGCGGCAAAAAGTTTCAAGGATATTGACGATACCATGGACGAATACTCCATTGGTTGGGTTTCGGTAGCCGATATGTTCGACGCCGGTTTTGCCTACAGTTCGTATGCTGCGGGGGATTATATTGCCCTGACCATGCGGGTCGATGAGCGCAAGGTGACGCCTTCGGTGCTGAAAAAGTATGTCATGAAGGAAGAAGAGCGGATCAAGCGGGAAAAACAGATCCCGCGTTTGAACCGGGCAGCCCGTCTGGAGATCAAGGAGCGCATCCGTTCGGAATTGATGCGCCAATCACACCCTGTCCCGTCGACCTACGATCTCTGCTGGAATCTCGCGGACAACACCTTGCTCTTTTTCTCCACCAGCAAAAAGGCGATGGCGCTTTTGGAGGATTTGTTCAAGGAGACCTTCGACCTGTCGCTGATTTTGCAGATCCCCTGGCTCACCGGCCTGCGCATGGCGGAAGGTGAAGCGCTGGAAAAATACGAAGAAATGCGGCCCGCCATTTTGCTCTGATCGGAAATTAAAACTGCTCACCCTGAATACGATGGAGGAGAGATGAACGGCTCTGCGCTTGCGGCTCTCGTTGTTGCCGCGCTGATTGTGGTTTTCCTGGTGTTGAAAAATCGGGCTTCGCAAAAGAAATCCATGGAGAGCGAAACCGATGAACAGCCCGCGAGGCTCATTCCCCAGTTGGAGGACGAGCGGGCGGAGGCGGTAGAGCCTGCGGCGATGCCGGAAGACGTTCCCGCCGCGGTTGTTTCGGACGAGGCCGGTCTGGTCGATTACGAACCCCTGCCGGTTGCAGATGAGGCAGTGGTTGTCATCGGCGAGGCCGAAGAGTTGTCGGAAACGCTGGCGTCGCAGCCGGTGACCCTTGCCGACGATGAGTTGGAACTCGTTGAGTTGGAATTGGAACCTCTCCTGTCTGAGCAGGATGAGGCCCTCGAGATGGTCGAGCTGGAAACAATCCCGGTCGAAACGGCGTCGATCCCTGAGATTGCGGCGATTGACGAAGAGCCGGAGTTTGCCGCCGCGACCGTTTTGGCGGTGCCGGAAACAGAGGCCGTTGAGCACGAGCCAGTCCCTGTCGTCGAGGCGGAAGCTCCGGTTGCTGGGGTGGCAGAGGTAGAGGCCCCCATCGCCGAGCCGCTCGCGGTCGCCCAGGAGGAGGCAGCCGAAGAGGTGATCGACATCGCCGATCTTCTGGCGGCCCCATCCCCTGTCGAAGTCGTTTTACCGGTCGTCCGCTTGACCCTGGATGCCTATTCGGCCCGCTTGAACGGACTGGAGGAACGGCAGCGATCCATGCTGACCCAGGCCATTGGGCGCGGGGATGATCAGCTGCGGGACCGGCTACAGCGTGAGCTGGTTATCATGAACGACAAGTTGGCGCTCCTGGCCGATAGTTATGTCGAGGAAGTGGCGTGCTATCAGCAGGTTTTGGAGGTCTTGGAACAATTGCCGGGTACGTTTGGGGGGCCCAGCTTGGCAACGGCTATCGAGCAGTTGCGAGCCGGCGACGCGACGGCGGCGGAAGAGTTTCTCTCCGGATTGGGCGAGCAGCAGCCTCCCCTTGCCGGGCGGGTTGCCTACAGCCGCGGCCAGCTGGCCGAATCCCGGGTCGACTTGCAAAAGGCGTTGGAGCTGTATCGGCAGGCCGTGGAGCAGGAGCCGGACAACACGCAGTATCTGCAGGCCGCCGGGCGAACGGCGCGCAATCTCTATAATTACAAGGCCGCCCTGCCATGGTTGGAATCCTTTGTCCAGCTGTCCAGGCAGAATGGCGGCAACGATCCCCTGGCTCTGGCTCTGGCCCAACGGGAGTTGGCGTACACCTACGTGCTGAGCGGCCAATACCAGAAGGCCGGGCCACTGTACAAGGAATCGATGACCGTGTTGGCCAAGAAACTGGGACAGGATCATCCGGAGATGGCCACCAGTTGGTGCCAGATCGGCGAATTGCAAGAAACGCTTGGGGAGTATGACAAGGCGGTGACCCTGTACAAAAAGGCCCTGGAGATTCTGGAGAAGAAGCGGGGCCTTGAGCATCCGGTACTGGCCAATATCCTTGCCAAACTGGCGGCCCTCTGTATGGAGCTGGAGATGGAGAAGGAGGCCGTGCCCCTTTACGAGCGGCTGGTCCGAATCCGGGAAAAGGCCCTGCGGTCGACCCATCCGCAGCTGGCCATAAGCCTCAACAGTCTGGCCGAATCCTACCGTCTCCAGGGACGTTACGCCGATGCTTTTGCATGCTACCAGAAATCATTGGCGATCAATGAAACCCTCAACGGCCCGGAGCATCCGAGTGTGGCCGCTATTCTCCAGGAATTAGCCAAATTGTGCTCCAGTCAGCGCCAACCCGAGGAGGCCAAGCAGTACCAGGATCGGGCTACCGCCATTTTCAAAAAGAGTGTCGAGGCCTCGGAGAAAAAATCCGGGGCAGGAGCTTTGACGCTGGAACTTTAACCCTTGCAGGACTTTTTCTGGCAAGTGAACGGGATAGTATATGGATTTAGTCGACCTCATTCAGGAAAAAAAATTTCTCGGTCAGGAGTTTCTCGCCTGGCTTTGGTATAAGTCGGAAGAACGCGGCGGTTATGTTGAGGTGCCCAGCCGGGGCGATGTCCTGGTGGTTTTCGAAAAACACATGCTGCTTGAGTACGGTGAGGGCGATGCCAGCGAAAAGGTGATTTGCCGCGGGCTGCAAACCGAGTTGAAAGAGGCGCGGGCTGGGCTCGGTCTGGCAAAAAAGCCGGAGCAGGCCCGTATCCGTCTGGCCCACGGCGAGTATGAATTTGGCGTGACTCTGGCGGCCGCAATCTTCGAGTTTCGCAATGTCCGTCTGCCCAAAACCGTGGATTCGGTCGATGAGGGCAAAAATGCCGCAAGCATGGAGGGGCGTATCCTGGAACGGATTGCCCTCTTTGAACAGTTAACCAACCTGGTCGGCGATCTGTTCCGGATGTATATCAATATCAGGGCCTCAAAACTTTGGAACGAGGAACTGGTCAAGATTCGCGCTTGGATCGAATCTGGCGCCCATCAAGGATAAATCTTTAACCAAGACGCTGCACCTATGGAATTTGAAACCGTGATCGGGCTGGAAATCCACGCCCAGATGAAAACCAAAAGCAAGATTTTCTGCGGCTGCTCCACCGAGTTCGGCGCACCGCCCAACACCCACACCTGCCCGGTCTGCCTGGGCATGCCGGGCTCCCTGCCGGTTCTCAATCGTCAGGTGGTGGAGTCGGCCATCAAACTGGGACTGTCCACCGATTGCACGCTTAACCGGGACAACCGCTTTGCCCGCAAGAATTATTTTTATCCTGACCTGCCCAAGGGCTATCAAATTTCCCAATTCGATCTGCCTATCTGCGAACACGGCCAGATCGAGATCGAGGTGGAGGGACAGACGCCCCGGACCATTGGCATCACCCGTATCCACATGGAAGAGGATGCCGGCAAGCTGGTGCACGACGAGCGTGAACCGGTCAGCTATGTTGATCTTAACCGCACCGGCACGCCGTTGTTGGAGATTGTCAGCGAGCCCGACCTCCGTTCGCCGGAAGAGGCGACGGCCTATCTGAAAAAGTTGCACGCCATTGTCCGCTACCTGGACATCTGCGACGGCAACATGCAGGAGGGCAGTTTTCGCTGCGACGCCAACATTTCCCTGCGGCCGGTGGGGCGGAAGGAACTCGGCACCCGCACCGAGCTGAAGAACATGAACTCGTTTCGCAATGTGCAACTGGCCCTGGAGTATGAGGTGCGACGGCAGCGCGATCTGTTGCTGGAGGGGGGCAAGGTGGTGCAGCAGACGCTTTTGTGGGACGCGGACAAGGGGCGCACCGAGTCGATGCGGGGCAAGGAAGAAGCCCACGATTACCGCTATTTCCCCGACCCGGATCTTATTCCGGTGGTGCTGGACGAGGCGTGGATCGAGGCGGTCCGGCGGTTGTTGCCGGAACTGCCCGACAAACGGTGGCTGCGGTTTGTCCGTGATTTTGAACTCAGCGACTATGATGCCGAGATCCTCACCGCCTCCCGCGAACTGGCCGACTATTTCGAGGAGGCGTACCGCGCGTTCGGCAATGCCAAGAAGCTCGCCAATTTTATCGGCACCGAACTGCTCCGTGAGTACGGACCGGAACGAATTGGGGCCTGCCCGGTGCGACCTGGGCAACTGGCCCGCCTGCTGCTGATGATTGAAGAAGGGACGATTTCGGGGAAGATTGCCAAGGCGGTCTTTGCCGAGATGCTCGCCTCCGGTGCCGAACCAGAGCAGGTCGTCAAGGACAAGGGGCTGGTGCAGATGAGCGACGAGGGTGCTTTGGTTGCTCTGGTGCGCGAGATCATTGCTGCCAATCCGGAACAGGTGCAGCAGTTCCGCGAGGGCAAAACCAAGGTTATCGGCTTCTTCGTCGGCCAATTGATGCAAAAAACCAAGGGCCAGGCCAACCCGCAGCTGGCCAACACGCTCTTCCAACAGGAGCTCAACACCTAAGGACGGCAGTGGACAAGAGCGAGTGGCAAGAAAAGGGTGAGGGCCATCGCCAGCGGCTCCGCGATAAATTCCTGGAACAGGGGATAGAGGCCTTCACCGATAGCGAAGTTGTTGAGCTGTTGTTGACCTTCGGCACACCCCGCTCGGACTGCAAGGAGGCGGCGCGGTCAGCCCTGGCGCAGTTGAAAACCCTGCCTGCCGTGCTCGACGCCTCGCCGGTGCAATTGCAGCAAATCAAGGGTGTGGGCCCAAAGAACATCTTTGCCCTCCAATTCATTCAGGGAGTGGCCCGGCGTTACCTCCGCCAGCGGATTGTGGGGAAGCAGTATGTCCACTCGTCGCGCGAAGTGGCCGATTACCTGATTCACGCCATGCGCGGTCTGCAGCATGAGGTTCTGACCGTGGTCTTTCTTGACGCCGCCCACGGGATCCTCGATTCCGCCGTGGTGGCCGAGGGCACGGTGACCGTCAACACCGTTTACCCCCGCGAATTGGTCAAGGCGGCTCTGGCTCGCAACGCCAGCGCCCTGGTCATTGCCCATAATCATCCCTCCGGTGCGCTCACTCCCTCCCGTCAGGACGAGGAGCTGACCCGTTCGCTCCACCTGGTCTGTTCGTTTATGCATATCAACCTGCTCGACCACCTGATCATCGGCGCCAGCGACCAGGTGTACAGCTTTGCCGACCAGGGGATCATGACCCGAATCCGCGACGACTGCCGTCGCATTCTCGAACGGGCCGGCTGATGAACCTCAACAGCCAAGCCGGGCTCTATCTGCATGTGCCTTTTTGCCGGACCAAGTGCCCCTACTGCAGTTTTTATTCTTTTCCCGCCACCACCCAAGATATCCGCCGCTACCTCGAAGCGGTGCGCACGCAGATGCACCAGTGGGCCCTTTTACCCGAAATTCAGCACCTTTCTTTTGCCACCGTCTTTTTTGGTGGCGGCACGCCGTCCATCCTGCCGGTGGAAGCCTTGGCCGGGCTGCTGGCCGATATGCGCCGGTTGTTTTCCTTTGCCGGAGAGCAGCCGGAAATCACCATCGAGGTCAATCCGGGAACCATTGATGCAAACGGACTGCACCAGTTGCGCCGGGCCGGGTTCAACCGGATCTCCATCGGCGTCCAATCGCTCAACGACCGTGAATTGCAGCAGCTCGGCCGCATCCATAGCGGCGTTGAAGCTTTGGCCACCATCGCCTCGGCTCGTCGGGCAGGCTTCGACAATTGCAGTTTTGATCTGATGTACGGCCTGCCGGGTCAGACCGTGGACGGTTGGCGGGAGACATTGGATCGAGCCCTGGCCCTTGCCCCCGTCCATCTGTCGATGTATGAACTGACCGTGGAGGCGGGAACGCCCTTTCACATCCAGGCAGAGCAACAGTATTGGGCCTTGCCTGCCGAGGACGAGGTATTGGCGATGATGGCCGTTACGGAGACCGCTGTTGGCCGGAGCGGGTTGGCTCGCTATGAGATTTCCAACTATGCGGTGTCCGGACGGGAATGCCGCCATAATTGCAACTATTGGCAGAACGGTGCCTATCTGGGGTTCGGGCCGGGGGCGGTGTCCGCTTTTGGCGGCGGGCGGCGAGCCACGGTGGCCGATCTTTCGGCTTTCTGTCGGCTCCTCGCCGAGGGCCAGCCGGTGTGGCCGGAGGTGGAGCATCTCGAGACCGAGGCTGCTTTTCGCGAAACCGTGATCATGGGCCTGCGGATGCTGTCCGGGGTGTCGGTTTCGGCCCTGCGGCAGCGGTTTGGTCTCGATCTCCCCACCTATTACGGCCAGACCCTCAGCCTGCTTCTTGGCCAGGATGTACTCGCCTTTCAAGGTGATCGCCTTGTGCTTACCGGCAAAGGGTTACTCCTCGCCAATCGGGTCATGGCGGAACTGGTGTAGCCTTTGCCCGATGAAGGTCTTGTTTGGAACTGTTGGGTCAAATCAGTCGCTCTCGGCCAGTTGTGAGGCATGGAGCGGGAGTTCTTTCATTCTCACTGCAAGGAGGGAACCATGGATTGTCAGTTAACCGTACTCTGTGAAAATTCCGTTGCTGTGCCTCACGGCCTGATGGGCGAGCACGGCTGGGCCGTGCATATCGCCACGGGGGCGCAACGGGTATTGCTCGATACCGGCCAGGGTTTGGGGTTGCTTAACAACAGCAGGGTGCTGGGGGTTGATCTGAGCCGATTGGACGGGGCGGTCATCAGTCACGGTCACTACGACCACGCCTCCGGTCTGCCGGATCTCCTATCGGTGAGCGGCGTGATCGACGTCTACATGCATCCGGACGGATTTGTCGACCGCTACTGGTTTAAAGACGGGCAGTGCCGGGAAATCGGCATTCGCCACAAGAAGGGGTATCTCGAATCCCTGGGGGCCCGCTTTCAGCCGGTGATCGAGTTCACCGAGATTTTTCCCGGCATCTATCTGACCGGCGAGGTCCCCAAGATCACCGATTTCGAGCCGCCCGACGCCACGATGAAGATCCGTGCGGCCGATGGCGGCTGGCAGCAAGATGAGCTTCGCGATGATCTGTCCATGGTGGTCGATACCGACAAGGGGCTGACGGTGGTGCTTGGCTGCGCCCATGCCGGCCTGATCAATATCCTCACCCATGTCAATGCCATGCTGCCCGACCGTCCGATTCACATGGTCATCGGCGGCACCCACCTCGGCTTTGCCGACCAGCGCCAGTTCGATGCCACCGTGGCCGCCTTGGACCGGTTTGGGGTCCAGCGGCTGGGCGCCTCCCATTGCACCGGCCTGGCCAACTGTGCGCGGTTGCAGCACTTATACGGCGATCGGTTCTTTTTTGCCGCCGCCGGTACCCGCTGGGAATGTTGAGGGGGAGAAGAGGGCGGGGCACCAGCGACATTGGGTCCGGCAGCTTGTAAGATGCCGACTGTTCCGCTTTTTATCGGTCTTGCCTTTGTCGGCATGGCAGGGTAAAAAGAAAAATTGAAAATTTGTCCGGTGCTGGGCTTTCCGTGACGAATTGAAGCATGGCGCACGCCCGGCGTGCCGGCCAGACACGATAGTAGGGTGTCGGCCTGGGGGCTACTGAAGGTGTGCAGTCACCGATCCGGGAGAGCCCATTGACGCGAGGTTTTGAGTTTGGCGGATAGATCGATCGAAACGACGCGGTCGGTCCCTACGTCTTCTTTTCATTCAATCAAGGAGCATTTATTATGGCAGGTTTTGTGTATCAGGATCCCTTCGCTCTCGGTAAAGATGAGACCAAATTCCGTTTGCTGGAAGGTTCCAACAAGTATGTCTCGGTGGAAACCTTCAACGGCCAGGAAGTTTTAAAAGTAAAACCTGAAGGCATCAAAGAGCTGGCGAACAAGGCGATGCGTGAGGTCTCTTTCCTCCTGCGTCCCGCCCATAATCAGCAGGTGGCCAAGATCTTCGACGATCCGGCATCTTCCGACAATGATAAGGAAGTGGCACTGGCTATGCTGCGTAACGCCGAGGTCTCGGCTAATTTCGTGCTGCCGGTCTGCCAGGATACCGGTACCGCCTGCGTGGTCGGCAAAAAAGGCCAGAATGTCTGGACCGGCTGCGACGATGCCGAGCAGATCTCCGCCGGTGTCTATACCACCTATACCGAAGAGAACCTGCGCTATTCCCAGAATGCGGCCCTGACCATGTACGAGGAGGTCAACACCAAGACCAATCTGCCCGCACAGATCGATCTTTATGCCACCACCGGCAGTGAGTATAAATTCCTCTTTGTGTCCAAGGGCGGCGGCAGCGCCAACAAGACCTATCTCTATCAGGAAACCAAGGCCTTGCTCAATCCCGGCACCTTGAAGAAATTCCTGGTGGAAAAGATGAAGACCCTGGGCACAGCCGCCTGTCCGCCTTACCACATCGCCTTTGTCATCGGCGGCACCAGCGCCGAGACCAATCTCAAGACCGTCAAGCTGGCCTCGGCCAAGTACCTCGATGCCCTGCCTACCAGCGGTAACGAGTTGGGCCGTGCCTTCCGCGATGTCGAGCTGGAGAAGGAGTTGCTTGAGGAAGCCGGTAAGCTCGGCCTCGGCGCCCAGTTCGGCGGCAAGTATTTTGCCCACGACATCCGTGTGGTCCGTCTTTCCCGCCATGGCGCTTCCTGTCCGGTGGGCATGGGCGTTTCCTGCTCGGCCGATCGCAACATCAAGGCCAAGATCAACAAAGACGGCTTGTGGATCGAGCAGATGGACAGTGATCCCGGCAAGCTGATCCCGGCCAAGTATCGCGATCGCAGCTCGTCCCAGGCGGTCAAAATCGATCTCAACCAACCGCTGGACAAGGTTCGGGCCGAGCTGACCAAGTACCCTGTTTCCACGCCGCTATCCCTGACCGGCACCATCATCGTTGGCCGCGACATTGCCCACGCTAAGTGGAAAGAGATCTTGGACGCCGGCAAACCGTTGCCCGACTATCTCAAGCAACATCCGGTCTACTATGCCGGTCCGGCCAAGACTCCGCCCGGCAAGCCCTCAGGTTCCTTTGGACCGACCACGGCCGGCCGCATGGATTCCTATGTCGACCTGTTCCAGAGCAACGGCGGCTCGATGGTGATGATCGCCAAGGGCAATCGTTCCCAGCAGGTCACCGATGCTTGTAAAAAGCACGGCGGCTTCTACCTCGGCTCCATTGGTGGTCCCGCTGCCCTGTTGGCCGAGGAGAACATCAAGAAGGTCGAGTGTCTGGATTATCCCGAACTGGGCATGGAAGCAGTCTGGAAGATCGAAGTAGTCGACTTTCCAGCTTTCATCCTGGTGGACGACAAGGGCAACGACTTCTTCAAAAGCCTGATGTAAACGTCTCCACCTTCGACTGCCGGCGCGGTTGCTGGCGGGAAGAAACCAATAACGGGCAGGGGGGAGTTGTTCCCCTCTGCCTTTTTTGTTCGGCGAGCCTGCTATGGATGATTTGAAAACCTCGGAGGCCTGGCGGATTTTTCGGATCCAGGCCGAGCTGATTGACGGCATCGAAACCCTCAACGATCTCGGCCCGGCGGTTTCGGTCTTCGGTGGTGCCCGGTTTGGCGAAGAGTCGCCCTATTATGCGGCGGCCCGGGAGACAGCAACTCTGCTCTGCAAGCAAAATTTGGCGGTGATCACCGGGGGTGGCCCCGGAATCATGGAGGCCGCCAGTCGCGGTTGCTTTGAGGCGGGCGGCACCTCGGTCGGGCTCAATATCATTCTGCCCCGGGAGCAGCATCCCAATCTTTTTCAGAACCGCAGCATCACCTTTCGCTATTTTTTTATCCGTAAGCTGATGTTCGTCCGCTATGCCTTGGCCTATGTTATTTTTCCGGGCGGCTTTGGCACCATGGATGAGTTTTTCGAATCCCTGACCCTGATCCAGACCAAAAAAATTCGCCAGTTTCCCATCGTGCTGTTCGGGACCAGCTACTGGCAGGGGCTGCTCGACTGGGTCCGGGCCGAGATGCTGCCCCATGGATGCATCACGCCCGGTGACCTGGATCTTTTTCATCTGGTCGACACACCCGAGGCTGCGGCTGAAATCATCGGTTGTTACATGGAGCAGTGCCGCCAGTTCCAGGGTGACCAGCGCCGGACCTCGATCTGATCAAGACGATGCACAGAATACTTAAAACGACCCATTTTCAACGATTTTCGAGAGGATGATCGCTTGAATCCCCAACTGAACTGCCGATGGACATCATTACCCACCCGCTATTAGTTATCCCAGGTGTGAGAAGTGCATGCTCACACCTTCGGCCCCTTTGCGGACCTTGTTGCACGGATCAGCGGCAGGGCAGCTTTTTCTTTTTTTGATTCTTTTTATTAGGCACACAAAGAAAAGAATGCTCATCCCGATGAGATAACGGGTTGCAGGTGATCGTAAGTTGTACACTCTGTCCCTCGATCTCCGCCTTCATTTTATGTGGTCGTTTTTAGGTAAAAATTCCCCATTGAATTCATATTGTCCCTTGTTTGTCTGCCCTGTTGCTCTTCTTGGGAGAATCACATTCCGTACCCTTGCAAGGGGCTGGTGTATTCATCAAGCAGGCTAGCTTTATGTTGTTGAGATTGTCGCCAATCGGCTTTTCAACCCATATTTCTACATTCAGGAAGCTTTGAATTTTATTCCAACAACCAACCGATGTGACGGCGGGAATTTTTAGAATTTCATCTTTGATGTTCAAAGCCTGCTCCTGCAAATTGGAGTTGGTTCCCATGCTTGCAACATACTGAATGGTTGTTACTCCTGCCCAAATAACCAGGCCGCCGCCAGCAGGAATCCAACAAGGCCTAGGCTGAGAACTCTCTTGAATTTTCGTTTAACATGATGATTCTGTTTCAATTTTCCAAGTATCTCTGAAAAGACCTATGGCTTCATGTGTTATTGTTTTCCTGGTAAAGATTGAGGTGCAAAATCAAAAGGGTGAAAGAGTTGATCTGGTTCAAATCCCGAGAAGTGAAACAATCCTAACTTCAAGGTTATTCTTGATGGAAAAACGGGAGCATCCGGCTGGATAGGTAAACCGGTTTTTGTGGGTGCGGCAAGGGAAGCCTGTCCCCTGGTCGAAATCCAGATGAGACCTGCTTGCACTCTTTAAACTTTTTGCGGAATTTTATGCCTTATTCCCTGTTATCATCGATTTAACAAGGTTTTCATTGTGCATTCTGCTGGAGATGAAAACCCCAATGACGTGCAGAAAAACCAAGCTCAACATGATGTTGGCTGCTGCTTCATGAAATTCCCCCCAGAAGGAATCTCCCCGGCCCTCTTCCTTTCCCTCTCCCTCGCGTTGGGCTCGCCCTTGATGTTTTTTACCATGAGCTTTCCTTTCATCGTTGTCGGCAAAGGCGGTTCCAGCAAATGAGAACACCTGGTCCGCGTCAAAAGAAAACGGCCCCCCTTTGATTTTGCATGCCAAAGAACCACTTAAGCAAATTACCAAGCTGGTTGTCAGGAGTAAAAGTATCATCCAGGCTGCAGCTGGATTATGCCCGGTGTAATGTGTGGGTTTTCCAGTTGTTAATTCCTTTAAATAATTGATCGCTTTTAGAGGAGAACAAACAAAATTTTTAAATAAAGCATGCTTTGTGCCGAAAAACCCCCAATATATGCGAACTGTTACGATAAATAAAAGCATGTAGCCAATATATCTGTGAAAAGATCCTTTTGCATCACCTGTTACATAAGCCAAGAAAAATAATGCAACAAAAAGCCAATGGAAAATTCGTACAAACAAATCCCATACCATTGTTTGGTTACCCTTATTCATTGACAATATTTCCTAAATTTCAGTAAGGTGTTTCTGAAAATGATTAACAATTAAGTTGCGTGATATTACCTTCATTCAAAATTACTTATTCATAATAACATCTCCTTGATGAAGAAATGATGAAGAAACAAGAAAGAATAAAAAAAAATTTGGGTGGATTTGCTCATCGTTTCTTGTTATTCCAGATCTAAATATTTGCTGAAACCTGCGCCGGAAAACATGCCAGGGATTCCCTGAATGAAGATAAGACATTTGAACACGAAAATCCTACTCGGTACCCTGAGCGAGGGGTAAAGATTACAAATTTTATGCACACACCTCAAAAAACACTTTCTGACCGTTCGTTCCTGACTCGCTTTGCCTGGCTTTCGATTGCTGCGGCTGTCACCACGATTTTGATGAAATTCATCGCCTATGCAATGACCGGTTCAGTCGGGTTGCTTTCAGATGCCATTGAGTCGGTGGTCAATTTAGCTGGTGCGATGATGGCCCTGGGCATGCTGACGCTCGCCGCTCAACCGGCGGATGCCAAACACCCTTTTGGTCACAGTAAAGCGGAATATTTTTCCAGTGTGGTCGAGGGAATTCTTATCCTGGCAGCTGCTTCTGGGATTGCCTATGCCGCGATTGAACGCATGCTGCATCCGCGCCCGCTTGAACAGGTCGGCATCGGCGTTGTTGTCTGCGCGGCGGCATCGGCGGTGAATTTTTTTGTTGCGCGGAAACTCATGACGGCTGCCAAGGCCCACAATTCCATCACCCTTGAGGCTGATTCCCGGCACCTCATGACCGATGTCTGGACTTCAGCTGGGGTCATCGTCGGGGTGGGGTTGGTTGCTCTCACCGGATGGACCTTGATTGATCCGATCGTTGCCCTGGTGGTTGCAGGCAATATCGTTTGGACAGGCGTCAGCCTGGTGCGCCGCTCGGTGGATGGGTTGATGGATGTGGCGCTCCCCGAGGAAGAACAACGATCGATAGAAAAGGTGATGGGCCACTACCGGGAGAAAGGCGTGGCTTTCCATGCACTCCGAACCCGGCAGGCCGCTGCCCAACGATCTATCTCCTTGCACATGCTCGTTCCTGGTGATTGGACTGTGCACGATGCGCATCACCTGGCGGAAGATTTTGAAGGCGACTTGCGTGCAGTGCTCGGTGATGCGCTTATCGCCACCCACCTTGAACCGATAGATGATGACAACGCCTTCCATGATGTTCATGAAAAATAGGTATGAGTTGCCTGAATTGGGTAAAATTGCAGGAATAGGTTTTTAAATCCGCCGCTCTTTTCCCTGCCGGCCTAACGTCACTTGGGCAACCAAGATCAGTCCACAGATCAATCCAGCGATGCACGCACTGCCTCTAGCCGGAGCGATTGCTGCCCGATTTTTTGCACCGCTGCTGGTAGAAAAAGTGTGCTCGAAATGATCCCGCGTTTCCCTCTCCTTCCCGGCAAAGAAAGTTTCGGTCTCCTTACCCCTTGCCTCGAGTGAACACGATATGCTAGTTGTTTCTCATGGATCTTCTTCGTTCACCATGTAAACTGCTCCTCATCGCTCTGTTGGTGCAGCTTGCCTCATTGCAAACTGACGTGCCGGCCGGTGACACCACGCCAAGACCGCGCGTGTTGGTGCTCCACTCATACGCGCCCGATTTTTCCTGGACGAGGGATTTGCATGCGGGGATAGTCTCGGTACTGCAGACCTCCGAGGTGCAGGCCCGCTACCGTGTCGAATACATGGACGCCAAGCACAATTCTTCGCCCGCCTATCTCGAAAGGCTGCTCGCGCTCTACCGGGAAAAGTATACCGACTCGCACTTCGACGGGATCATCCTCACCGACGACCACGCCCTGAATCTGGTGGCCCAGTATCGGGAGGAGCTTTTCCCCCGGACACCCATTGTGGCCTGCGGCATCAATGATCCCCAATCGCTCCCGGCCAATGTCGGCGACATGAATATTATCATCGAAAGGTTGGCGCACCAGGAGACCCTGAATGCGGCCTTGCACCAAAACCCGGAGACGCGGAAGATTTTTGTCGCGGTTGACAGTACCCTGACCGGTCAGGCCATCCTGCAAGATTTTCTCGAACAGGTGCCTGGTTTGACCAATCGGGTCGAGGTGGAGATCCTCCCGGCAATGACCCGCGATGCGCTGCTCGAGTTTGCCCGGGGACGCAGACAGGGTGAACTCATGTACCTGCTGGTTTACTTTCAGGATGCGGCCGGACAGGTGTTCGGCGCGGAAGAGATACCCCGTGCCGTCGCCGCCGCCTCTCCCGTGCCGGTGTATGTGGCCTGGGACTTCCAGATGGACTCAGGGGCTGTCGGTGGTTGTGTTACCAGCGCCTTCGGACACGGGCAAAAGGCCGCCCAAACCCTGTTGGAACGACTTGCCGGCAGCAGCCCCCCCGCTCTCTACGACAAGTTGCTCGGTGTCAATCGGCACACCTACAATTACAACGCGCTGCAGCGGTTCGCGATTCCCTTGTCCAGCCTGCCGGAAAACGCCCTCCTCCTCAACCGGCCCCAGTCGTATTTTGAAGTCCATCGCTCGGCCATCCTCACAGCGCTGGCGATTATCGGAGTCCTCAGCCTGATCATCGCGCTTTTGATCCAAAACGTGCTCAGGCAGCGGAAGATCAATCTCGGCAATGCCGAAATACTGGCCTTGAACCGCGAAGTCATCGAAACGCAGCTGGAACTCTTGTCCACCCTGGGCGAAGTCATCGAGACCCGATCGCAGGATACAGCCAACCATGTCCGGAGAGTCGCTGCCTATTCCGCGCTGCTCGGTCAGAAATACGGTCTGGCTCAGGAAGATATTGTCCTGCTCGAGGCAGCCTCGCCAATGCACGATGTCGGCAAGATCGGCATCCCTGATGCCATATTGCACAAGCCCGGCAAGCTCACCCCAGAGGAATTTGAAATCATCAAGCATCACACCGTCATCGGGCAGCGTATCCTCCACATGTCGGACCGGAAACTCATGGTCAGTGCCCGCACCATCGCCCTCCAGCACCATGAACGGTGGGATGGCACCGGGTATCCCTGCGGGTTGCAGGGGGAAGAGATCAGTCTGTTGGCCCGGATCAGCGCCTTGGCAGACGTCTATGACGCCCTCTCCCTTAGCCGCGTCTACAAGGAGGCCTGGCCCAAAGAAAAAGTGCTCCAATTCATTCGCCAGGAGCGAGGCGGCATGTTTGATCCCCGGATTGTCGATCTGTTTTTTGAGCACCTTGAGGAACTGGAAGCCATCAAGCTGCGTCTCTTCGATCCGGTTCGAATGCCGAAGAGTGAAGAAATCGCCGGATCTGTTCACTGCCCAATGCCTGAGAGCTGACAAGCCTTGCTCTTGCGTTTCTTTCTGCGGACCTTGTGCCAAACGGATCAGCGACAAGAGCTTTACATTTGTATTGCGTTTAAGCCAAAACAGCCCGCACAGCAGCTTGGGCCTTCGGTTGGCGGTCGTTTGAAAATCCCTTGCGAAATTATGATGGCCGAAGAGCCTCGCTGGACAAAAAAAGGCGGTTTCAAGTTGCCTTGAAACCGCCTTTTCTCCTGCCGGCCGCAACCATTCTCAAGAATGAGTGCAGTCGAAGGGCTCAACTGTAACGCCTATCGATTCACCCCCGAACCACGTTCGCCACTTCCCGGGCAATTGCCAATTCCTCGTTGGTGGGGATGACAAACACCCGCACGGGACTGTCATCGGTGCTGATGCAACGGGCCTCTTTGGCGCGCTGTTTGTTTTTTGCCGCATCGAGACGCACTCCCAAAAATTCCAACCCTTTTAGTGACTCGGTGCGGACGATGGCATCGTTCTCGCCGATGCCGGCGGTGAACACGATCCCGTCCACCCGGCCGAGCACCGCCATATAGGCCCCGATGTATTTGCGGTTGCGGTAGGTCTGGACATCCAGGGCCAGGGCCGCCCGCGCATCACCTGCTTCCACGGCCTTATGGATGTCGCGCATGTCGTTCATGCCGCAGAGCCCCTTCAACCCCGACTCCTTGTTGAGCAGGGCGTCGATTGCTTCCAACTCCATCCCCTTATTCTGTTTGAGAAAAAGGTGCAAAGCCGGATCAACGTCGCCGGAACGTGTCCCCATCACCAATCCTTCCAAGGGTGTCATGCCCAGTGAGGTGTCGATGCTGCGGCCGTTTTCAATCGCGGTCATGGAGCAGCCGTTGCCGAGATGCACGGTGATCAGGTTGCACTCGGCCAGCGGTTTGCCCAGCAGCCGAGCGCACTCGCCAGCAACAAAGCGGTGCGAGGTGCCGTGGAAGCCGTACCGCCGCACCCGATCCTGCTCGTAGAGGCTGGAGGGCAGGGCATACATGAAGGCCCGAGGCGGCATAGTCTGATGGAAAGCGGTGTCAAACACCGCCACCTGGGGTACCGAAGCAAAAATCTCCATGGCCACGCGGATGCCGTCGAGGTTGGCCGGATTGTGCAGCGGCGCCAGGGGGATATTGCGTTTGACCGCCTCGATGACCTCCGGGGTGATCAGGGTGGAGGCGTGGAAATCCTCACCGCCATGCACCACCCGGTGCCCAATGGCGCTGATCTCCGAGGTGTCGCCGATGACGCCTTTGTCCTTGTCGGTCAGCACCGCAATCACCAGCATCATGCCGCTGTAGTGATCCGGGATCGGTTGCTCGACGATCGACTCACGTTCGCCCGGTGTTCCCGGAAAACAGGTGTTTTTCAGGCGGCCCACCTCCTCGCCGATCCGCTCGACCAGACCGGTGGCGAGCACCGATTCGGTTTCCATCTCGATCACCTGGTACTTAATCGATGAACTTCCTGAATTAATAATAAAAAATTTCATATTCTCTTCCGTTGCAATACGCGTTTAATGTTTCTTGGCCACCTGGGCCTGAATTGCGGTCAGGGCGACGGTATCGACAATATCGAGCACGGTGCAGCCCCGCGACAGGTCATTGACCGGTTTGTTGAGCCCCTGGAGAACAGGGCCCATGGCCACGGCATTGGCAGCCCGCTGCACTGCCTTGTAGGTGTTGTTGCCGGTGTTGAGATCCGGAAAGACGAAGACCGTGGCTTGTCCGGCCACGGCGGAACCGGGTGATTTCAGCGCCGCCACCTCCGGGTCGAAGGCGGCATCGTACTGCAGCGGTCCGTCCAGAGGAAAGTCGAGACCCAATTCCTTCATCATCTGCCGGGCAATGGCGGTCGCCTCCACTACCTTCTCCACATCCTCGCCTGTTCCGGAGATGCCGGTGGAATAACTGAGCAGGGCTACCCGCGGGTCAATGCCGTAAATTCTCGCGGTCTCCGCCGAACTGATCGCAATCTCGGCCAGCTGTCGGGCATCGGGGTTCGGCACCACGGCGCAGTCGCCGAAGGCCAACACCTTGGATTGGAAGCACATGATGAAAATCGAGGAAACGACAGAAACTCCCGGTTTGGTCTTGATGAATTCAAAGGCGGGCCGGATGGTCTGGGCCGTGGTGGTGATCGAACCGGAGACCATGCCGTCGGCCAGCCCTTTGTGCACCATCATGGTGCCAAAATAAGTGGGGTCGGACATCCGGTCGCGGGCCACATCCATGACGATGTTCTTGTGCTTGCGGATGTCGAAGTAGGTCTGGACGAAATCATCGTAATATTCCGATTTGACCGGATCGATGATGGTTACGCCGTCGATGTTGATGTTGAGTTTGGAGGCCTTGGCTTTGATTTCGTCGACCCTGCCTAGGAGGGTGATATCGGCGATGCCGCGTCGCAGGATGATGTCCGTGGCGTTGAGGATCCGCTCGCCCTGACCCTCGGGCAGCACGATGTGCTGCCGGTTGCTGGCTGCCTTTTCCACCAGAGTATATTCAAACATGCGCGGTGTAATTTTGGTGGAGCGCTGGGAAACGACGCGCTTGGTCAGTTCGGAGGAGTCGACGTACTTGGCGAACCAGCCGAAGGCGGTGGCGATGCGCTTGGTGTCGGTGGGCTCGATCCGGCCGTAGAGCTCATTGACGCTCTGCACCGTGTCGTAGGTATGCGATTCGACAAAAAGCACCGGCACTGGAATACCGGTCCAGCCCTGGATCAGCCGCTGGACGCTGGGGCTGACCTCGATGCCGCCGGTGATGAGAATGCCGGCGATATTGGGGTAGGCCGAGGATATCCGGCTGGCAAGGCTGGAAATGATGATGTCGGAGCGGTCGCCGGGGGTGATGATCAGGCTGCCCTCCTTGATATATTCGAGGAAGTTGCTGATCTGCATGGCGGCCACCAGGTAGTTGCTCACCAGGTTGAGCATGCTCGGCTTGCCGTAGAGCACCTCGGCCCCCAGCCAGCGTTTGACGTCGTCGATGGTCGGGTTGCCCAGGGCCTTGTTTTCCGGGATGACATAGAGCGGAAAGGCACGGCCGAACTGCTCGCGGCACTTGGCGTTGCTGGCGGTGTCGCGGAGGAAGGTCTCCGGGGCGCGGTTGATGATGCAGGCAGTGATATCGACCCCCATGTGCTCCAGGGTATCGATGGTGATCGCCGTGTGGGTGCAGATCTCCTCGGTGGACTTGTCGCGGCCCGAGGCGATGATCAGGACCGGCGCGCCGAGGTTGGCGGCGATGTTGGCGTTGAGATCGAATTCGAACCCCGGATCCTTGCCCTGAAAGTCGGTGCCTTCGCAGAGGACGAAATCGTACCGGGACTCCAGTTGCTTATATTTTTTGAGGATGTTTTCGTACAAGATTCCCTCCTTGCCGGAGGTGATCAACTGGCGGGCCTGGCTGAGCGTGTAGGCGTGGGTGTCGTTGTACTCGATGTCGAGCTTGAAATATTTGAGGACCAGGTTGAGATCGTGGTCCACCCGACCAAAGACATGGTCGTTGATTATGGGGCGAAAAAAGGCGATCCGGCTGATTTCCTTGGAGATCACCTGCATGACGCCGAGGATGATGGCCGACTTGCCGCTTCGTTCCTCTGCCGCGGTGACGTAGAGATTGTTTGCCATGGAAGGAGAACCTCGTGTGCCCGCCGTGCGCGGGGTGGGTGACAGGATAAAACGGACCGACCCCGGCCGGAACAGGGGTGCTGTTCTGGCCGGGGAAGGCGTTCTTAGTGTGATATCAGTGTAGAACTCTTTCAGATTTCAATCAAATCAATTCACGGACAAACCCAGGATTGATTGCACATCTGGCGGCCCCGCACTGATCGAAAGGCGCTGCTGTCACTCCTTGAGTTGTTCGGCGAGCACTTCAACAGTGTGCCGCACACGGACGGGGGCGCCATCCTGATCCATGCCGCCGCGAATCTGCATGACACAGCCCGGACAGTCCATGGCCACCACCGGTGCGGCGGTGTCCTTGATGTTTTTGAGTTTCCGTTGCAGAATCGGGGCGGAAATTTCCGGCAGCTTGAGCGAATAGGAACCGCCCATGCCGCAACAGGTGTCGCACTCGAACATCTCGGTCACCTCGTAGCCAGCCTGGGTGAGCAACTGGCGCGGAGGCTGATCGGCATGGAGGGTCCGCTTGAGGTGACAGGAGTCGTGGTAGGTGATCGTGCCCAGTTGTTGGCCTTCCTTGAAGCTCAGCCGACCCTCGTCGACCAGTCTTTTCACCAGAGTGGAAAAATCAATGGTCTTGGCCGCCAGTTCGCGGGCCTGGGGCAGAATCTTTTTCTGGCCCAGACTTTCAAAGGTGGCAATGAATTCGTGATCCAGGGCCACGGTGCAGGTCGGGCAGGCTGAAATCACATAATCAGCCCGTTCGGCCAGAAGAGCCTGGATATTGTCCTCCGCATTCTTGGCCGCCACCTCATAGGCGCCGTTGTAGCGCGCCGGAGCACCGCAGCAGGTCTGGCCCTCGGGGAACAACACTTCGATCCCGGCCTTATTGAGGATCTTCACCAGGGCCTCGCCCATCTCCGGGTAGGCAAAATCGATCAGACAACCACCGTAAAAGACCGCCTTTTCCTGGAGATTTTTTGGCTGCTCGATGGTTTTGAAGACATCGCGGAAGGGCTTGGCGGCAATCGCCGGCAAGCTGCGGCCGTC
>JBBQCO010000031.1:0-30816 GCA_038318785.1 Desulfobulbales bacterium
AGGGCTCGAAAGTCCAAGAAACAAGGGATGAGCACTGACGCCAAGCAGCGGTAAACGATAGACAGACGAAAAAAAACTGCTGATCCAGCTTCCGGGAAGCTGCGAGCATGTATTTCAGGGATACTTTTCAACACCTTTATATAGTGTTTGCCTTCAAGGGCTGATCGCATTTCCTCAAAAGCTAGTGCCAACTGGCCCATCTCGCCCCCTCCGAGCATGGGCAAAGGTTCACGGGCACCTCGGCTGACCGAGCGGGTATAGGTAATCAGCCTTTCAATCGGCCGGGTGATCATGGCAGAGATCACCATGGTGACGATGACAACAGCAACGAAGGTGAGCACGCCGCCGAGGATAATTTTATCCCGGGATTTCTCCACAAAGGTGTTGACGTTCCGGGTCGGTTTTCCCACGCTGACAACACCAACGATTGCTTCCCCATCTTTAATCGGGGCGGCCACATACATGATACTCAGCTTGGGATCCAAGAGGAAATCGGAGGAGGTACGGGTGCCGTATTTGCCCTGCAAAGTGAGCACAACGTCGTTCCAACGGGAGTAATCCATGCCCTCGTCCCGGCCTGTCGAGTCGAACACGACCTTACCGGCACCATTGGTTATATAAACCCGCAAATCCATCGTTGTTTTAATGAAGTTGTAGATTGGTGCCGGGGTGATTTCCGGGGAGATATGGGCAAACATCTCCCGAAACAAGGTGACGTCAACGGAGCCATCGCGTACCTGTGCCGAGGCGAGGGCAGCCAGCGCCCAAGCCGTATCGACGAGGGTTTCCTCGGTGGAGGCCCGGAACTGGGGTTTTAAATCTTTGGTGATCCAGTAGACCAGGAGGAAAAAACCGATCCCCACGGTGGCGAGGATGGTAAGAAAGATGCGAACCCTGGTTTTCATGAGGGATCTTTCAGGGAATAGCCGACGCCGCGATGGGTGACGATCCATTCTTCGCCGGGGGAGTAAGCACGCAATTTCTGCCGGAGCGTTTTGATGTGGGTATCGACGGTGCGCTCAAGGCTCATATCCGGTTCATCCCAGACCTTGTCCATGAGTTGTTCACGGCTATATACCCGTCCTTGATTGAGCACCAAAACACGGAGGAGCCGATACTCATACCGTGAAAGTTCGAGTTGGTTTCCCTGGAAGGAGATGGCGTAACGTGTCTCATCGACTAAAAAAGGACAGCGCGTTGATGGAGTGGCCGGTTGTGCCAGCTCGGTTCTGCCGGCGGTTCGCCTGAGCACGGCTCGCACCCTGGCGGTCAGTTCGCGAGGACTAAACGGTTTCACCACATAATCATCGCCCCCGATTTCAAGGCCGACGACCCGATCGATCTCGCTGTTGCGGGCAGTGACAAAAATAAGAGGGACTTCGAAACGCTTTCTGATTTCTTTGGCCAAGTCAAAGCCATTGATATCCGGAAGCCCGACATCGAGAATGACCAGATCGATCCCTCCCGCTTCCAGAACAGTCAGGCCATCCCTGCCGCTTGCACACCAGTGAGCGTTGTACCCCTCGGTCGAAAGGGCATAGGTGATGTTGTCTGCTATGGACGGCTCATCTTCAACGATCAGAATGTCAGGCATAGGTTTCACCCACGCTTCCTAGACAGAAAAGGTGCTTGTTTTGGGGTTAAAGAACTACACGCATTCACCGTTCGATCATGCCTCCACGCCCACTTCGGATGTATTCCGGGCACCGAAATCATAGGGCATCTTCTACAAACACCTTTCTCTTCAGTCAACACCTTCCTCTTGGTGCAGAAAAACCAGCAGGAACCAGGAAATGTCTCCGCCCAGAAAGGCATGGAAAAGGTCTCTTTCTCGTAACAGTAGCCATCGTCAATGCTGCCTTTGACGTTCCGGTCCGATTGTTGCGTACCGCAGTTTTTTGGTTTTTTTCTTCCTCTGGACAAACCGGGGCCAGTTCTTCTAACTCACCTCCCCCTTGACATCACAAGACGACCGGTCTACTATGCGCCATGTCTTCCACTACCCGAGATCATATTCTACGCTGCGGCGGCCGCATCATCCATCACAAAGGATTCACCGCCACCGGTTTGCAAGAAATTCTCCAGGCGGCCGAAGTACCCAAGGGCTCCTTTTATTTCTATTTCAAGAGTAAGGAAGAGTTCGGACTGGCCTTGGTGGACTATTATCAGGCCTGGTTTGCCGAACAGGTGCGCCCTCTTCTCAAGGATGCAACCCTACCGCCCCTGGATCGGTTGGCCGGATTCTTTCTCTGGTTCCAGCGCTATTTTGAACAAGAGGGGTTTATCAAGGGCTGCCCCATCGGCAATCTCACCCAGGAACTCGGTGATGTCAATCCGGCCTTCCGGGAAAAACTCAAGGCCTCCCTTGATGGCCTGATCAGTTTCATTGCCCGCCTGCTGCAAGAGGCCAAGGACCAGGGGCACCTGTCCGCCCGCCTGGAACCGGAGGCAACGGCGCGGTTCATCATTTCTGCCTGGCAGGGATCCTTAATCCGGATGAAAGCCGTTGCCGGACCCGAACCGCTGGAAACCTTCCAAGCCATGACCTTTGAGGTCTTGTTGGCATAGATTTCAATCCCATGCTGCTACCAGGCGGCATCATTTTAATAGACGACCAGTCTACTACTTGGAGGAAAATGCATGTTTGTTCTCGATTATCAAACACCGGAGAAGGCCAGAGAAGGCGTAGCCGAGATTTATGACCATTTCACCAAAAAAAGGAGCCCGGTTCCGGCGCCGCTGCAGCTTATGAGCACCAGTCCCGGCTTGCTCAAGGTCTTCTTTGATCAGATCCAATACTTTATGAACCATGAGGCACTCACGTTCCCCGTTCTGGCCGCCATCCGGTTTCTCGCTGCCCAGGAGGTCTGCTTTGACCATTGCACCAACCTGAACAGACTCTGGCTGACCAAAACCGGGTTATCCGAACAGGACATGGCCGATCTGGCCGCCGGCCGCAACGTGGAGGCCTTCAGTGAAGCCGAGAATGCTCTTCTGCTGATTGTTGCCAAGGTGTTGCGCAAGGAAAAAATCGCCGAATACGAGGTGCGACACTTGCGCGATCTGGGTTGGAAGGATAGCGATATCCTTGATGCCTGCGCCCAGGGAACCAACATGATCGGCACTTCCTGCCTGTTTGCAGCCTTCAGCCAGCAGGAAGCGCCGTGAGAGGAAATACAGCGACGAAATACCGCTCATCAGGGTTCAGTTCCCCTGAACCGCCCGCACTCCCCCCTGAATCGCCTGGGGCAGAACAATGGTGGAGATGGAATTTTTCGGCGAGCCTTCGATGATCCTGTCGCTGTAAGAGAGATAGACAAGGGTGGAGCGCTTCTTGTCAAAAAAGCGGACCACCTGCATCTTTTTAAACAGGAGCGAACTAGACTTCTTAAAGACCTCCTGACCGTCATCCTTACCTGAAAGCACTCGTTCCGGCAGGGTGATCGGCCCGGTCTGCCGACAGGAGATCGAGGCGTCCGAGGTGTCCTCGGCCACTCCGATCGTCCCCTTAATCCCGCCGGTCTTGGCCCGGCTGACATAGCAAGTCGCGCCATTGATATCGGGGTCGTCAAAGGCCTCGATCACGATTTTATCGTTGGCGCCGACAAACTTAAAGGTGGTGCTGACCTGGCCGATCTCCTCGGCACCAACCGAGGTTGCGGCCAAAAACAGCAATCCGCACCACAGTATCAACAGATGTTTTCCCCGCATGGCCTACTCCTTCTTGGGTTTTGCTGCCGAGCGATTCAGGGCGCTGAGCAGTGATTTAATCGAGGCGACAATAATGTCCGTATCCACGCCGGCACCCCACCAGCTTTCCTCATCCTGATCGAGAATCTCGATATAACTCACTGCCTTGGAGGAACTGCCTCTGGTCAAGGCATGCTCGTGATACGAATTAAGCGAGAACCGCAGCCCGAGTCCGTCGCGCAAGGCGCTGCAAAAGGCATCGAGCGGGCCATTGCCCACCGCCTCAATGTTTCTTTCCGCACCCTTGACCACCACCACCGCCTCGATCTCGGCAATCGAACTCTCCTCATCCTTGTCAAAATGGCGTTTAAGGACATTGAAGGATTTCAGGTGGTAGCCGTTGCTGTTGAGCAGATACTCCTTTTCAAAGGTGTGAAAGACCATCTCCGCGCTCAGCTCGTCGCCATGGGCGTCCGAAACCTCCTGAATAACCCGGCCAAATCCCGGATGCATGTCTTTGGGCAGTTTGAAACCAAACTCATGATCCATGATGTAGGCCACCCCGCCCTTGCCCGACTGGCTGTTGATGCGGATGATTGACTCGTAGGTCCGCCCAACATCCTGGGGATCGATCGGCAAGTAGGGCACCTCCCAGAGACCGCTCTCGGTCAAATCGAGGGCGGTCATCCCCTTGTTGATCGCGTCCTGATGCGAGCCGGAGAAAGCGGTGTAAACCAGTTCACCGGCATAGGGGTGGCGCGGATGCACCGCCATTTTGGTACAGCGCTCGTAGACATTGATCACCCGGTTGATCCGCGACAGATCGAGACCGGGATCGACCCCCTGGGTAAACATATTGAGCGCCAGGGTGACGATATCGACGTTGCCGGTGCGCTCGCCGTTGCCAAACAAGGTGCCCTCTACCCGGTCGGCGCCCGCCATCAAGGCTAATTCGGTGGCCGCCACCGCCTCACCCCGATCGTTGTGGGCATGGAGGCTGATCAGGGCGCAGTCGCGGCTCTTCATCTGGCGGCAGAACCATTCAATCTGGTCGGCATAGATGTTCGGCGTCGACATTTCCACCGTGGCCGGCAGATTGATGATCACCGGGTTTTCCGGGGTTGGCTCCCAGACGTCCATTATCGCCTCGCAGATCTCCAGGGCAAAATCAAGCTCGGTGCCGGTAAAACTCTCCGGCGAATATTCGTATCGGATCTTGGTTGCCGTTTGCCCGGCCTGCTCTCGGATGATTCGCGCCCCGGCCACCCCGAGATCGACGATCTCCTTGCGTCCTTTCTTGAACACGATATCGCGCTGCAGGGTCGAGGTGGAGTTATAGAGGTGGATAATTGCCTCGCGAGCGCCTTGCACGGAAGCATAGGATTTCTTGATCAACTGCTCGCGGGCCTGGGTCAGGACCTGAGGCACTACCCCGTCGGGAATATGGTTGCCGTCGATCAGCAAACGGAGAAAATCGTATTCGACCTGCGAGGCCGAAGGAAAGCCGACCTCGATCTCCTTGAAGCCGATCCGCACCAGAAGCTGGAACATCTCCAGCTTTTCCTCCAGATTCATCGGCTGGACAAGGGCCTGGTTGCCGTCGCGCAGGTCGACGCTGCACCAGACCGGCGCCTGGGTGATGATCTTGTCCGGCCAGGTGCGACCCGTCAAGCGGACCGGCGGGTAGGGACGGTATTTATGCAATTTTTCCTGATCCATGTCCATCTCCTTTAACACGTCAAAAAAAAAGCCACGGTTTGGAAAACCGTGGCTTAAAGGTTCAGATTCGATTCGGCCCGTCAGGACAAACCACCCTTCCCTGCCACGGTTTTCCCGTGCAGTCGGCTTAGCAGAAGAAGGAGAGCAAGTGTTTGTGTCATGATTCGGTCCATCGTTAATTTTTTTCTCATAGTAAAGCCCCAGCCTTATTTGTCAAGCAGGAAAACCAGGAAATCCAGCACCTTTCCAGAAGAGTTACATTTCACCTTGGAGGAATTTCTCCGCCAGATCGACATCGCGCTTGGAGCCGATGATTAACGGCACCCGCTGGTGCAAATTCCGGGGTTCAATATCGAGAATGCGCCGGCCGTCGTCGGTGATCGCCCGGCCGCCGGCCTGTTCAACGATCATGGCCAGGGGCGCGGCCTCATAGAGCAGCCGCAGCTTGCCTTCGGATTTCTCGCCACTCTTTTTGTCGCGGGTGTAGAGGAAGATACCGCCCTTGAGCAGGTTGCGGTGAAAATCGGCTACGAGCGTGCCAATATAGCGCAAACTATACGGCCCTTTGCCGCCGTCGGCGTTCTTGATATAATTAACGAAATTGCGGGTGCTGTCAAACCAGTGATTGGCATAGGCCTCGTTGACACTGTAATAGAGCGAGGCTTCGGGTATCTTAATATCGGGGTGGGAGAGAAAAAACTCACCCACGCTCGGATCCAGGGTGAAACCATAGACGCCGGAACCGGTGGTGTAGACCATCACTGTTGAAGAACCGTAGATGATGTAGCCGGCCGCCACCTGCATGCTGCCCTTCTGCAGCAGATCGCCCGCGTTGCCCTGGCCGGAGGGGCTGAGCCGCCGGTGGATCGAGAAAATGGTACCGATGCTGATGTTGACGTCGATATTGGTGGAGCCGTCAAGGGGATCAAAGGCAATGGTGTAATTGCCCTCATAGCCCTCCAGCACCGGGATGATATCGTCATCCTCCTCCGAGGCCATGACACAGACGTGACCGCACTGCTCCATCCGCCGTTTAATGGTCTGATTGGCAAAGACATCGAGCTTCTGCACGCTCTCTCCCTGGATGTTGGTCCGGCCCGACTGCCCCAGGATATCGGCCAGTCCCGCCATATTGACCTCGGCACTTATAATCTTGCCGGCAACAACCAGATCATTGAGCAGACCGGTGAGTTCGCCGGTGGCCCCTGGATGCAACAACTGGTCATCCATAATCTGCCGGCTGACGGTAATTCCTTTTCGCTTGGCGAGCATCGTGTTCTCCTTTTGGCCTCCCTCGTCCGGCACTACCTGCCGTTGGGCGGCTTATTATTTCTTTTCAGCGGTTTTCAACGACTTCCATTGACTCAGGCAGGCAACCAGGGTGCGGACACCGGTACCGGAAGGCCCTTTGGGGATATAGGTTTTTTCGGTGAAGTCCCAGGCGGTTCCGGCAATATCAAGATGTGCCCAAGGGGTCTCGCCGACAAACTCCTGCAAATAGCAGGCGGCGGTAATGGTGCCCCCGCTCCGGTCGCTGCCGGCATTCTTGATGTCGGCCACCCGTGAGTCGATCTGCTTGCGGTATTCCGGGCCAAGCGGCAGCCGCCACAGAGGTTCGCCGACCTGGGCTCCGGCCTCGGTCAACTGACTCGCCAGTTGATCGTTGTTACTCAACAGGCCGGTGTAATGGTGGCCAAGGCCGATGATCACTGCCCCGGTCAAGGTGGCCAGGTCAATCACCGCCTCGGGTTTATACGCCTCAATACCGTAGGCCAAGGCGTCGGCCAGAATCAGCCGTCCCTCGGCATCGGTGTTGATGATCTCCGAGGTCGTGCCACCGTAGTGACGGATAACATCACCGGGCTTAAAGGCCGCTGAGCCGGACAGGTTCTCCGTGGCAGGAATTAAAGCCACCACATTGACGCCCTCGATGCCGACCTCGGCAATGGCCTGCATGGCGGTGATGACCGCCGCGCCGCCGCACATGTCATATTTCATATCCTCCATGCCGGCTGGCGGTTTGGTGCAGATGCCGCCGGAATCAAAGGTCAAACCCTTGCCGACCAGAAGGAGAGTGGGATTTTTTTTGTTCGGCCGGTACTCAAGAATCACCAGATGCGGCGGCAGGGATGCCCCTTGATTGACGCCGAGGATGCCGCCCATGCCGAGCTTCTGCAGGGCCCCCTTGTCCAGCACCTTACATTTGAGACTGGTCTTCTTGCTTATTTTTTTGGCATATTCGGCAAAATCGGCGGACGTCCAGTAGTTCCCGGGCTGGTTGGCCATATCTCTGGCCGCACAGACGGCTTCGGCCAGCACACGGCCACGCTCCAGGCCTGTTTGTACCGCGCTGACGGCGAGACCACCGGCATGCAGGTAAAACCCTTCAACCCGGGTCGGCGCATCCTTTTCATCCTTGATTTTTTTATAAAGATCAAACCGATAGTTACCCAGCAGCAGTCCTTCGGTGAGACATTGGGCAATCTCAACGGCATCCAGGAGGAAATCTTTCGGTAAGATGACGACAACTTCCTTTGCCTTGATCAGTCCGGCCTGCTTGGCAATAGTCCCGCCAACAAGCCGCAACTGTTCCCGGCGGACATTGATGGCGTCATCCTGTTTGCCCAGGCCCACGAACAGCACCCTTTTTGCATGGAGGACCTGTTCTTTTTCCCGCTCCATCAATCCGGGGTAGAGGAGAAAAACCTGGTCTTTGCCGCCCTTGAAGTCACCGGTTTCCCTGACCTGTTGCAGCAACCTGTTGACAGTTGCGCCCGCATCCGAACCCAGATGGGGGATGTCCTCCTCTACTGGATACACCAGCAGATCGCCTGAAAAAAGGTGCGGTTCGTTATCGAACAGCTGGATGATGACGGCCTGGTTGTGCACGGTATCTTTTCCTCCCCCTTGGGATGGCGGCATTCTACTTTCAAAAGCAGCAAGAACTGTTTATTGTAGATTTTCATACACTAAACCGGGTTGAACCTCAATCGGCAAAACTTCAGTTGACCGACAGCCCGAAAAAACTTTTGAGACTTCGCGGAGGTTTCACGTGTTGCTTGTGTTCATTCTTGCCGTGGGCAGCGCACTGCTGGTTTCCACCACCTGTTCGCTCTTTGAAGCGGTGCTTCTCTCTTTATCGACCTCCCAGGTCGAGATGATGCTCGAAACCCATCCGCGCCAAGCCAATAATTTAAAAAAACTCAAGGAAAACATTGAACAGCCGATTACGGCCATCCTCACCCTCAACACCCTGGCGCACACCATCGGCGCCTCGGTGGCCGGCGCCTCGGCCGTCGCCCTGTTCGGCCAGAATGGCCTGGTCTGGTTTTCCCTGACCTTCACCATCGCGGTTCTCCTGTTCACCGAGATCTTGCCGAAGACCATCGGCGTGACCTTTGCCAAGCAACTGGGTCCTTATATCGCTGCTCCGCTTCGGATAATGATCATGGTCCTGAAACCACTGATCTGGATGGCCCAGCTCATGAACCGGCTGGTACCCAACAGTCAGAAGACCCATCAGATCTCGGCCGAGGAACTCAAAACCATCGCCAGCCTGAGCAGGCAATCAGGAGAAATCGAAGCTGACCAAGAAAAGGTGATCGCCAACATCCTCCAACTGGGCAGCAAAACGGTTCGCCAGGTCATGACCCCGCGCACAGTTACTTTCTCAGCCGCCCAGGCCCTGACCATCAAAGAAGCGGCACGCATGGAAGGTAAATGGCGGATGCACAGCCGAGTACCGGTGTACGAAGGTGAACCCGACAACGTGGTGGGCATCGTCCTCAGCCAGGATGTGCTCATGGCGGCCGCCGTCGGCCAAGACACCCTCCAGTTGTCGCAAATCATGCGCCCGGTTCATTTTGTCCCGGAAACCGCGCCGCTTGATCGAATTTTCATCGATTTCTTCGAACGCTATCAGCATCTTTTTGTCGTAGTCGACGAGTACGGTAGCGTCACCGGCGTCATCAGCATGGAAGATATTTTGGAAGAGATCATTGGCCGGGAGATTGTCGATGAATCCGACAAGGCCCGCAACATGCGGGAACTAGCCATGATCAGGAAGAAAAAGCTCCATACTGCCTGAACAAAACCTAAAAAATCTAAAGCGCATCCAGCCGAATCTGGCTTTCTGTAACAATTCGTGGTAGTTTGCCGCCCAATATGGGCAAACGCCTACCCCGCGGGGTCCAGCACGCTCACCGAAAAAAGAATTACCTCGCCGGTAACCGCTGCTATCCCTCGATTGTCGTCCCTGACTGAAGAAAGCTTCAGGATAACACTTTTAATCCGGTTTTTTCCTAACCGTCCAACCAGGACTATGAATACCAGACTGTCTTCCTTTCAACGGCCCTTATACACCGCCCTCACCCTACTTCCGCTTGCCTGGTTTGCCGCCACACCTGTTTGTGCTGAGATCCTGTACATCAAGCCGAGCCTGGAAGTGCTCATGCGCAAAAACCAGGGTGACAACTCCAGGATAGTCGCCACCATACCCATGGGTACCGCCGTGAACCTGATTCAAGGCGGGAAAGAGTGGTCCCGTATTCGTTTGCAGGACGGAAGCGACGGTTGGGTACGCAGCCGTTTTTTGGGCAGTTCTCCCCTTATTCCGGTGGCCAATATCAAGCCGGGCGTGGGGCCGGACGGCGAGGTCATCGATGTTCAGGCACGTTTAAGGGGGGGGGCCGAAGATAACGACCGGCTGAGAAAAGAGTTGGCCGCCTGCACCACCGACCGCAGCACCCTAGCCGATAAATATCAGACCATGGCGGGTGATCCGGACAGCGCCCTGTACGCCAAAACTTCCCTCGGCGAGGCGCAGCGGCAAATAGAAGAATTGCGACAAAAATTGGCTGCCGCCCAGATCGAATGCACAGTCTTGAAAAAAAACCAATCGATCAAATGGTTTTTCACCGGTGGCATTGTCCTGCTGCTGGGATGGTTAGTCGGCCGGTTGACCGGTAACGGCCGCAAAAAAAAGCCGTCACTGCTTACCTGAAAACCCGGCCGGCAGAACATTCAGTTCATTGCCTCTAATGCCACCCCCACCTCAACCGTCGAGGCATCCCGCATCAGACTGAGAGTCACGCTCTCTCCGACCTCGTGCCGCTCCAGTTCATCGCGCAGGCTGTCGTAATCCTTGACCGCCTTGCCGTTGACCGCAACAATAACATCTCCCAGCACCAGCCCCTCCCGTGCCTGGGTCGTGCCACGCAAACCCGCCTTTTCAGCCGATGACCCTGGTTGCACCTGCAAGACCATCACCCCCTCCAGCCCCAACTCCTCGGTCAGCCGGCGGTTGGCCAGGGTAATACCCAGGCCCGGCCGGATCAGCTTGCCCTTGCTGATGATCTGCGGCACCACCCGGTTCACTTCGCCGACCGGCACGGCAAAACCAATCCCCGAGCTGCCTCCTGACGGGCTATAAATAGCCGTATTGACCCCGATCAGGCGGCCAGCGCTGTCCAGGAGCGGCCCTCCGGAGTTGCCTGGATTGATGGCGGCATCGGTCTGGATAACATCGTGGATGGTGCGGCCGGTAACGGCGGTGATCTCCCGGCCAAGCGCACTGACAATCCCGGTGGTCAGGGTCTGGTCAAGTCCAAAGGGATTACCGATGGCAAAGACCTTCTGGCCAACCAACAGATCCTTGGATTCGCCCAGAGCAATGGGCCGTAGCTTATCGGCCGGAGCGCTGATCTGCACTACCGCCAGATCCCGGTCCGGGGCCGCGCCAACCAGCACCGCCTTCCAGGAGGAGCGATCTGCCAGGGTAACCTCCAGGCGGCTGGCGTCGGAAATGACATGGTAATTGGTGACGATCCGGCCCTGCTTATCCCAGATAAACCCTGAACCCGTACCTTGGGGAATCTCATAGACATTGAGACTGAATAAATTGCGGCGTACGGCGATGCTGGTGATGTAGACCACCGAAGGGGCGGCGTTACGGAAGATGTCGATGGTGTTTTTCTCATCGCCGGCCAAATCCCCCCTGGCCTCGATCGGGCGGGAAACGGCTTTGGGATCGAGCAGCGCGGGTTGAAAGGTCTGAAAAAACAGCCAGCCAATCACACAGGCAAAAACGATGAGGTACAAGGGTTTCATTTTTTCACCCGCGGAGAAGGGAAACCGTGCAGAGTCAAGCCGCTTCCAAACAACAGGGACGTCCGCTCATCAGAGCCATTTCTTCCGGCGGAAAAAAAGCAGGGTCATGGCAGAAGAGAGGATCATCAGCAGGATGGCAAAGGGATACCCCCACAATTGATCCAATTCGGGCATGAACTTGAAGTTCATGCCGTAGGCACTGGCAATCAGGGTCGGCGGCATGAAAATCACGGTCACCACGGTAAAAATCTTGATCACCCGGTTCTGTTCCATATCGATCAAACCGAGGAAGGTGTTCTGCAGAAATTCAAGGCGCTCAAAATTAAACGAGGTGTGGTCCAAAAGCGAGCCCACGTCCTTGATCATAATGCGCATGTTTTCGTAGTCTTCCTTGGGGAACATCTTGCTTTTGAGCAAGGAGGAGATGATGCGCTGTTTTTCCACTATATTCTCGCGGATGGCGATGGTCGTTTCCTGCAGGGCGGTAATTTTCAGCAGCAGTTCCCGGTTGGGATCTTTGTCTCCGATCATCTGCTTGCTGATCTCGGTAATTCTATCGGTGACATGTTCGATAAGATCCGCATCATAATCGATCCGAGTCTCAAGAATGGTGAGAAAGATGTCCTCGCCATCCACCGGTTTGATCGCCCGCAGTTTGCGATAGGTCTCGGAAAAAGAACGAAATTCGCGGGAGCGCTGGGTGATGAGAATTTTATCCTTGAGAATGAACGAGACCGGTTCACTGGAGAAGGTATTGTTTTCCGGAATTAAAAAATTGAGGTTGATGCCGATCTCGTCCTCAGTCTCGACATACTTCGAACTGGACTCAATCTCCTCGCTCTCCTGTTTGGTAAAGAGTTCCACCCGGAAATCCTTTTCCACCTGGTGAATCTCCTCCTCGGTGGGTTTGATCAAATCGATCCAGAAAATGTTAGGGCTGACGGAACTGTTGCCACTTTCCATCTTGACCATCTTGTTTTCTAAGAAAAAGTAATTGACCATAGAGCGTTCCTGGGTCCAATTGTTGGGGAGAGATGCTTTTGCCGGGAGAAAACCCTTTCCGGTAACAGTCACTCACCCCTGTTCACGCCGGAATATCCCAGCCGTGCCAGAGAAAAAAATAATCTATTGTAATGAACGGCCCTGAGAAAAGTCAATCGGGAAAAGGCAGCCAGGGAAGGCTTTGGGCAACCCGCGCCAAATCGAATCCGGAATAATTGGATTTAATTAAAAAGACTACTTTTCTGGGCAAGGTAGCACAGTAAAAAACCCACGGCCATGGCGACCAGCCCCACCCGGCGCAAATGATGAGGCGGCATTTCCAGTATCTGCCGGAGCCAGCGCTGCATGGATTCAGGCGAAGCAACATAGGGTAATCCTTCGAGGACCAAAACAAGTCCTATCAATGTTATCAAGAGTTTCATGGCAGAGCCTTACCAGAAAGCAGCTTGCGGTGCAATACACCACAAAGGTGTTGACAATGGACGGTCAAAAAAAGTACTTTGACGCGACATTTATTGATAAATTGATAACTCTTGCGCTTGATGCGGTTCACAATGTGTATTTTTGGGACGATCTGAACGCAGGCGGAAGACACGCAACGACTATTCATGACGCAATCACCCTCCAAATACAGTGAAGCCGGAGTCGATATCGACAAGGGCAATCTTTTTGTTTCCCGGATTAAATCCATCGTTGCCGAGACCCATCGACGGGGTGTGCTCTCCGATATCGGCGGCTTTTCCGGAATGTTCGCCATCGGCAACGAAGACCTGAAAAATCCGGTGCTGATCGCCTCCACCGATGGTGTCGGCACCAAACTCAACGTGGCTAAGCTGTGCAATAAGCATGACACCATCGGTATCGACCTGGTGGCCATGTGCGTCAACGACGTCATTGTCAGCGGCGCCAAACCGCTCTTTTTCCTCGATTATTTTGCCTGCAATGCCCTGGACCTCGATGTCGCCACCGCCGTGGTGCGAGGAATCGCAGAGGGCTGCAAGCAGGCCCACTGCTCCCTGATCGGCGGCGAAACCGCGGAGATGCCGGGTCTGTATCAGCCGGGGGATTACGACCTTGCTGGTTTCGTGGTCGGCATTGGCGACCGGAACGCTATCATCGACGGCAGCGACATCCGGGTGGGCGACAAGATTATCGGCCTTGCCTCCTCGGGCTTCCACTCCAACGGCTACTCGCTGGTCCGCAAGGTCTTCTTTGAAGAGCTAGGGAAAAAGGTCGACGATTATATCGAAGAATTCGGCTGCACGGTGGGCGAAGAATTGCTGCGGCCCACGCGCATCTATGTGGACAGTGTGATCACCACCTTGCGGCGCTGCAAGATTCACGGCCTGGTTCACATTACCGGCGGCGGTTTTATCGACAACATTCCCCGCATTCTGCCCGCCGGCTGTGCCGCTCGTCTGTATCCGAACAGTTGGCCCATACTGCCCTCCTTTTCCTATCTCCAGAAGAACGGCAACATCTCAATCGATGAGATGTATCGAACCTTCAATATGGGCATCGGCATGATGGTTATTGTCCCGGAAAACAGCGTTGAGGACATGCTCCAACAGTTCCGGGCTCATGGTGAGCAACCCTATCTGATCGGCGAAATCAAAGCCGCCCAGGGGAGCGACGGGAAACAGGTCCTGATCGACGGAGTTTGTTGATCCCGTCAGGCGAGACGCACGACCTTTAAGCCACGCATAGACGCAAAAAAGCTCCGGTTGACGACTCAGTCAACCGGAGCTTTTTTTATTGTCCTCCTCACTACTCTGACCGGCCGCAGTCGGCCGCTCCACCTTTCAGCTTATAAAGCCCATGCGAGAGGGCCGGCAACACCGCCTCGAGATTTTCCTGGGCCGCCTTTCGGCTTCCGGGCAGGTTGAGAATCAGACAGCCCCTGCGGGTGCCGGCTATGCCCCGCGACCAAACCGCCTGCATCGTTTTGCGCAAACTGGCCAACCGCATCGCCTCGCCCAACCCGGGTATCTCCATCTCGATCACCGCCCTGGTCGCCTCCGGCGTACGATCACTGGGCGAAACCCCGGTACCGCCGGTGGTGACGATCAAATCGAGTTGCTGCACATCCACCCAGGCGATCAGGGTCTGTTCGATCAATGCCTGCTGGTCTGGAATAATCCGATAGGCAGCTATCGCATACCCCTGGGCCCGGAGCATCTCCTGGATTTGGGGACCGCTGGTATCTTCACGCTCACCACGGGATCCCTTATCGCTCAGCGTCAGGACACCGCATCGGTACGGCTGACCAGGTGCTGGCACTATTCCTCCGATTTATCCTTATAGTCAGCAACGATCTTCTCCGCGATCTGGGCGGGCACCTCCTCATAGTGGGAGAACTTCACCAGAAAGGTACCGCGTCCACCGGTCATTGAAGTCAAATCAAGAGCATAGAGCAGAATTTCGGACTGGGGCACGTTGGCGTTGATGACCTCATACTTACTGGTCGAGTCCATGCCAAGCACTCGGCCACGCCGGCTGTTGAGATCGCCCATGACATCACCGACAAAATCCTTGGGCACCCGGACCTCGACCTCCATGATCGGCTCAAGCAGAACCGGATTGGCCTGAATCACGCCCTTCTTGAAGGCGAGTGATCCGGCAACCTTGAAGGCCATCTCCGAACTGTCGACGGTATGATAGGAGCCGTCAACCAGGCTGACCTTAAGGTCGACAAAGGGATACCCGGCTATAACCCCCCGCTCCATGGCTTCGATGATACCCTTTTCCACCGCCGGCCGATACTGCGCCGGAATAACGCCGCCAACTATCTTGTCGAGGAACTGAAACTGCTCGCCCCGAGGCAACGGCTCCATCTCAATAGTGCAATCACCAAACTGACCGCGCCCACCGGATTGTTTTTTATGCTTGCCCTGAACGGTAACTTTTCCCTTCAACGTCTCACGGTACGGAACACGGGGTGGCCGCAGTTCCATTTCAACCCCGAATTTTCGCTTAATCTTCTCGCCTATGACTTCAAGGTGCACCTGGCCAACGCCGGAAATAAGGATCTCATGGGTCTGCTGCTCACGGGTCAATTTCAGGGTCAGATCCTCATCGAGCAGGCGGGTAATGGAGGAAAAAAGCTTTTCCTCATCCCCTTTTTTAGCACTGACGGCATAGGCGATTACTGATGGCAGGGGCTCAGCCATCGAGTAGACGATGGGCTTGCCCTCCTCGCAGAGGGTGTCGCCGGTGGTGGTTTCCTTGAGCTTGGCCACCGCCACCACCATCCCGGGCAGAGCCTGCTCCACCGGTTTCTGCTCCTTGCCGGCCATGACGTACAACTGACCAAAACGCTCGGAAGTGGCCTTGGAGGTATTGTAAAAGGTGTCGCCCTTCAGGGTCCCGGAAAAAACTCGAAAAATGGTCAAACGGCCGGCAAAGGGATCAGCCATGGTTTTGAACACCAGAGCGGAAAAAGGCGCATCGGCCGTACCGGGACGTTCAACAGCTTCGCCGCTTTTCGGATGGGTTCCGACTCGGACGGGACGCTGATCAGGCGAAGGCAGCAGACTGACGAGGGCATCGAGCACCACACTGGAGCCTTTGTTTCCCAGGGCGGCGCAGGCGCAAACCGGTGCCACCTTGGCAGCCTTGACCGCCGCAACCAGTCCACCTTGCAATTCCTCGTCGGTCAGGGTGCCTTCCTCGAGAAATTTCTCAATCAGCTCATCATCGGTTTCGGCCACACTCTCCATCAGGCTTTCCCGCAGGCTTGCCGCCTCGTCCGCCAGATCCGCCGGAATCTCGGCGACCTCGGTTTTGCCGCCTTCGGTAAACAGCAGGGCCTTGTTGGCCAGGATGTCCACCACTCCCTTGAATGCGTCCTCGGCGCCAATGGGCAAATAGAGAATGACCGGATTGAGGCCAGTGACTTCACGGATGCCCGCGACCGTCTTCTGGAAATTGGCACGCTCGCGATCCATTTTGGTGACGCAGATCAGGCAGGGCAGAGTGTTGTCCTTGATCAGGTCAACGAATTTCTCCGTCTGCGCCCGCACGCCCAGGACCGCACCAACGGTGAGGAGGGCGCTGTCCGCCACCTGAGCCGCGAATCGGGTCTCGTTGAAAAAATTATCATCACCGGGGGTATCGATCAGATAAACATCGTTCTTCTGCCAGTTCAGATGGTTGAATGCCGCACCGATGGAGATCTTGCGCTTGGTTTCTTCCGGCTCAAAATCCATGGAAGAGGTGCCTTCATCCACCTTACCCTGCCGTTTCAGGGAACCGGCGGTAAACAAGAGGGCTTCGGCAAGGGTCGATTTACCGCTGTTGCCATGGCCGAAAAAAACCACATTCCTGATCTGCTGTACGTCCTGCATGAAGACCTCCAGTGAGTGCAACGAGTGCTGTATCAATGTTCACGGTGTCCATTCAAGCCCGAAAACCGATGAAAAGCCCTTTCTCTTTCGCGGCAGGAATGGTAACCATCGAGTCCACAAAAACGACCTTTGTTATATTCTTATTAAGATTGCAAAGTCAAGCGATAACCTCCCGAAAAATTGAACAATCAATGACCACGCAACCCGCTGTCCAACCCTCAGGTTCCACCGGAAAAATAGCCCGTTCCGCCGGGGCGGTGAGCATCGCCGTGATGTGCAGCCGTGTCCTTGGCCTCATCCGGGAACAGGTCTTTGCCGGACTGTTCGGCGCAGGTTTTGCCTACGACGCCTTTGTCGTCGCCTTCCGTATCCCCAACCTGTTGCGGGATCTCTTTGCCGAGGGGGCGCTCTCCGCCGCCTTTGTCACTGTTTTCACCGATTACAGCACCAACCGCGGCGCCGAGGCTACCTGGCGTCTGGCTGGCAATGTCCTGGTCTTTTTCGCCCTGCTGATCAGTGCATTCACCCTTGTGGGCCTCTATTGGACCGAGCCGATTGTCAACCTGCTGGCCCCGGATTTCGAACTGATTCCCGGCAAGACCGAGCTGACCGTCAAACTCACCCGGATCATGTTTCCCTTCCTGCTCTTTGTCTCGCTGGCGGCGGTGGTGATGGGCATGCTCAACACCAAGGGCAAATTTTTCGTACCGGCCATGTCGTCGACCTTCTTCAACCTCGGTTCGATCATCGGTGGCCTATCGCTGGCCTGGCTTTTTCCCCGGTTCGGGCAACCGGCCATTGCCGGCATGGCCTGGGGCACCCTGCTCGGTGGCGCGCTGCAGTTGTTGATGCAGTTGCCCACCCTGCGCCAGGTGGGTTTTCAATTCCGTTTCAACTGCAACCCCACCGATCCCGGACTGCGGCGGATCCTGCTGCTGATGCTGCCGGCGACCATCGGCCTATCCGCCACCCAGATCAACATCTTCGTCAACACCAACTTCGCCGCCTCCTGTGTCGAGGGTTCGGTTTCCTGGCTCAACTACGCCTTCCGCCTGGTCCAATTGCCCATCGGCGTCTTCGGTGTGGCCCTGTCAATCGCCATCATGCCGGTGCTGGCCAAGCAGGCGGCCGAGAAGGATCTGGCCAGCCTCAAACAGACCTTTACCTCTTCCCTGGTGTTGGTTTTTTCCCTGGCTGTCCCCGCCACCGCCGGCCTGATGCTCCTCTCCACGCCGATCATTCGCCTGATCTTCGAACACGGCGCCTTCACCGCTGTCGACACCCTGCAGACCGCCGACGCCCTCACCTTTTATGCGATCGGCCTCTTCGCCTATTCGGCCATCAAGGTGATGGTTCCGGTCTTTTACGCCATCGGCAACACTAAGTATCCGGTCATTGGCAGTTTTCTCGGCGTGGCCATCAACATCCTCACCATCACCCTGATGATCGATCAGTTACAACACCGGGGCATTGCCCTGTCCACGTCCTGCGCCATGATCCTCAATTTTCTTTTTCTCAGCGTGATTTTGTATCGTAAGCTGGCGGGATATCCGGTCGGCTACCTATTGAAGGGACTGGCCAAAATTATTGTGGCCACGGCTCTGATGAGTGGCGGGATTTGGGGATTGCAGCGATTGCTGGCCCCCTGGATGATCGGATCAACACTGGTGCAGATCGGGGCGCTGGTGGTGCTGATTGGAGTGGCGGTGGGGATATATGTGGCAGGATTGCAGCTGTTACGATTACCGGAATTTACCCTGCTGTCCGGCAAACTGGTTCAGCGCTTTCGCAGATCGTAAAGGAGTTGCAGCTGGGCCAACAGGCTGACCACTGCGGTGTCGACGTGAAGAATCCGGTTGCCCATGGTGAAACTATAAAAGCCGTGATCACCGAAGCATTGCAACTCATAGTCAGACCAGCCGCCCTCGGGTCCGACCGCCAGAAGCAACCGCTGCCCCGGCACACCTGACACCGGGACATCGGCCAGCGTTCCTTGTACATCGGGATGCGCGATCAAACCCTGACCGGCAAGGGTTGGCACCACGTCCTCGACAAAGGGTTTGAACTGATGGTGGATGGCCACCTCGGGCAACCAGGTGTCCATGGCCTGCTCCATGCCATCGAGAAGAATGGCGCGGATTTTTTCCGGCTCCAGGACCGGACTATGGAAAAACGATTTTTCCACCCGACGCGAACGGATAAGATGAAACCGCCGCACGCCAAGCACCGTCGCCTGCTTGAGGATGCGCTGCAGCATGATCGGCCGCGGCAGGGCCAGGATCAGCTCCACCTGGAGGTCGCAGACAGGCTCCCGCTCCAACTCCACCGCCAGCCGCACCGTCTCACCCTCTATCGCTAGCACCCGGGCGCTGCCGATGAGGCCATTGACCTCCCCTGCCCTAACCGTATCCCCCGGCGTGACCCGCAAAACCTTCAGCAGATGTTCGGCCCGACGACCGGTGAGGATGGTCGTGTTGCTGATGATTTCAGTCGCGTCAAGCAGAAGAAGGTTCATAGCTGTATTACGATAGTAAATACGTGACAGGCCAGGCTCAGCCTCTCTCTAATAACAGCATCGGCTGCATCTGAAGACGACCGATGCTCATGCCCGCACCTTGATGAGGCTCTTGACCGGCTGATTTATTGACGGGCGAGACTGTTCATTGGGAAAAAAGATGGATGCAACATGGGCCAGCAAGAACATTCATTGACCTGACCATGAGATGAAACGAACAGTGATCCACGCCCCTTCGTCATGCTCAAAATTTGCAAGAGCAACGTAAGAAGTGACTGTAGTCATCAGGGAAGAGCCCAATAGGTGAAATTTCCTTATGATGTTCCGGGCAACCGTTTTCCCTTCTCCTCATACCTTTTTGACCTGCTTGATGTTTTTCGCGGAGAGACCGTGCTGCTTCATCTTGTCGTAGAGGGCTGTCTTGCCGAGCTTGAGTTGATCGGCGGCGGTGGAGACGTTGCCGCTGAATTTGTTCAAAGCGCGATGGATGATGGCTGCTTCAAATTCTGCCACTATCGATTTGAGCGGCAATTCCCCGATTTTCTGATCGATGTTAAAACCATCCCCCTGCTGCTGCTCCACGCGGGGGTCCTGATCGAAAACCAGGTCGGCCTCGGTAATCATCTTGCCCTTGGCCATAAGCACTGCCCGCTGGATGACGTTTTCCAGCTCTCGGACATTGCCCGGCCAATCATGGGCCAGCAAGCGGTTGATGATTGATTTGGGGACAAAATCAATTTCCTTTTTAAAGGCTTCCCGGTAGTGATTGACAAAGTAGGAAACCAGCTCGACGATGTCTTCCTTGCGATCCCGGAGAGGCGGAATATCGATATTGATGATATTGAGACGATAGTAGAGATCGAGGCGGAATTTTTTCTCTTTCACGGCCTGGGCGAGGTCAACATTGGTGGCGGCAATCACCCGAACATTCACCCGCAACGGTTCATTGCCGCCAACCCGGATGATCTCGCCGTTCTGCAGGACTCGCAACAGGGAGACCTGCATCCGGGGACTGATGTCACCGATCTCGTCGAGTAAAATGGTGCCGCCGTCGACCACTTCGAATTTGCCGACTTTGCGGGTCGTGGCCCCGGTAAAGGCGCCTTTTTCATACCCAAAAAGATCGGCTTCAAGCAGGGAATCGTTGATGGCGTTGCAGTTGATTTTGAGGAAGGGTTTATCGTCCCTGGAACTGGTCGCCTTGATCAGGTTGGCCACCAGTTCCTTTCCGGTTCCCGATTCGCCGGTGACGAGAATAGTCGCGTCAGATCCGGAAACCTGATGGATCATTTCCCGCAATTCCCGCATTTTGCGGCTGCGTCCCACCATCTTGTCCGCTTTGTGGTGGTGGCCCAGCTGGCTTTTGAGACTATTGACCTGCCGGGAGAGCCGGAGCCGCATCTCTTCGCTGGCCTGCAATTCGCCGATTTTCTGCTGCAGGATGGTTTCAATGCTGGTGTTGAACTGCAGGAGTTCGCGTTCAAAATTTTTCCGCTGAGTGACATTGCGCATCACCAGCATGATCAGCGTTTCTCCCGTGTAGCCGACAAAAGGAACCGAGGAGTACTCCACCGGCGTAGTATCGACAAACGTTTCGGTTACCTCGCCATCAACAGATGATCTCGACGAGCGCGGCAGTCTTTCCCGACATTTTTTCCCTATTATTTTGAGACTCTCGGTCACAGGTTGCGAGCAGGCGTTACCGAAACAGGCCTTCGCGCTTCTATTCATGTACTGGATGGCACCATCGTTCTTGAGCAGGAAGACCATCTCCGGCATGGCGTCAAGCAGAGCCCGCCAGTTGGTGCTGAGGCGGAGAACCTCGTCCTGCATGTTGGGTACAATTAATTGATTATTTGGCACGTTGTCACTATCCGCTAATGAAGGAGGAAAGGAGTGGTTGCGCACGATAACATCGCCGACAGTGAATGACAATTTTTTTCCGGTAAATCGTATTTTAAATTTTATTATTTACACCATAATGTTGAAATAAAAAGAAAAATGACACTAGGTAATTTTACCTAATTTCCGGAAAAAAAGTAGCGTGAAGGGCGGAAACCAGCTGGCGATGTCCGGCGGGAAACGGGTACTCCGAAAGTTGCTCCAGGGAAACCCAGGCATGCTGACTGGCGGCGGTCAGTACCGGTTCCGTCGAAAAGGGAGGGGTCGTACAGAGAAATCCATGCAAGGTCACACGATAGCGTGTGTAATGGTGCGTAACCGTGGAGAAGGTGGCTATGTCGCTGATTTGCCAACCTGTTTCCTCCTTAACTTCCCGGATCGCCGCCTCCTGAGGCGACTCCCCTTCCTCAAGCCGGCCGCCGGGAAATTCCCACAAACCGCCCCAGATATCGTCGGGCAGCCGTTGCTGGATAAAATATTCCGAGCCGTTGCGGAGAATAACGCAGGCCATGACGATGTCGATTTTTGTTTTTTTGCCGTTGGGCAGGGGGCGGAATTCGACGGTGTCGGCCCGGTAGGCCCGGCAGTGCATCTGCACCGGGCAGATAGCACAGGCCGGTTTTTTCGGGGTGCAGATCAAGGCGCCCAGTTCCATGAGGGCTTGATTGTAATGACGCGGATTCTCGCGGTCAAGCAGGGTCTCGGCCATGGCTGCCAGCCGTTTCTTGGTAGCCCCTAGCTTAAGCGGTTGGCCGATGTCGGCCAGGCGAGCGAACAACCGCTCGACATTGGCATCGAGCAACGGATAGGGGAGATTGTAGGCAATCGAAAGGATGGCCGCTGCGGTGTAGGGGCCAATGCCGGGAAGATCGATCAGTTGCTGGTAATCCGCCGGCACTTCTCCCGTTCCGGTCTCGAGAAGCCGGACGGCTGCCCGCTGAAGGTTGCGGGCACGGCTGTAGTATCCCAACCCCTCCCAGGCCTTGAGGATGGCCTGCTCCGGAGCAGCAGCCACGGAGGCGAGATCGGGAAAACGTTCTATCCACCGGATGAAATACTGGGCCACCCGTTCCATCTGGGTTTGTTGGCCCATGATTTCCGAGATCCAAACGTGATAGGGTGTATAGGTCGTCCGCCAGGGTAAAGGGCGCTGGTGAGTTGCGAACCACTCGAGCAGCCGATGCCGCCAGTCATCGATTTCCGCCGCATTTTCCTTGTCAATCACGGTGCGCTTCCTCTATGTTGGGTGAAATGTATGAACAACATCGGCCCCAAGGTAAGCTGTCATGGACTTCCGCGCCAGTCAAAATCCGGTCAACCTACTCCTTGTTCTGGTGTGGCTTCTTCTGCATCCGGCCCCCGGCGAGGCGCTCGAACCCGACGAGGTGCTGGTGATTGCCAATGTCAGGGCCAGCAACAGCCTGGAAATGGCCGAGTATTATATGCAGCGGCGCCGGATTCCCCTCGATCATCTGGTTCGGATCAACACCACAGAGAAGGAGCGGTGTTCGCGGCAGGAGTACGGCGAAGAGATCCGAAAACCGGTGCGGCAGACACTTGCCAAGCTTGAATCAGGCAGCCGCATCCGCTGCCTGGTAGTGATGTACGGCGTGCCGCTGGCGATCCGGTCGCTCGAATCGGAGGATGCCAAGCAACTGCCCCAAGACGAAAAGATGGACACCCGGGCCGCGGTCGATTCCGAGCTGGCCCTGGTGCTAACCGATGACTATCCCCTGGAAGGCTGGTTGCCCAACCCCTATTTTCTCGGCTTTCATGAGCAGCCCACCCTGCTCAAGAGAGATGCGGTGCTGATGGTCAGTCGGCTCGATGGTCCGGACCCGGCCACGGTACGGCGGCTGGTTGATGACGCCCTGCTGGCCGAGAAAGAGGGGCTGCAGGGACGGGCCTATTTCGATGCCCGCTGGCCCAAACCCGCTGGTAACAAACTTGAAGGGTATGCTCTCTACGACGCTTCTCTCCACGCGGCTGCCGAAAATCTCCGTAAAATTGGGCGAATGGAGGTACGGCTCGACGAGCGCAACGAGCTTTTTCAGCCGGGCGACTGCCCCAAGGCCGCGCTCTATTGCGGTTGGTATAGCCTGGGGCAGTACGTGGATGCCTTTGACTGGGTACGCGGTGCCATCGGGTTTCACATCGCCAGTTCCGAATGCGTCACCCTCAAGCAGAAGGATTCACAAGTCTGGTGCAAACGCATGCTGGAAGACGGGGTGGCCGCGACCATCGGGCCGGTCTATGAACCCTATGTCCAGGGCTTTCCCCTGCCGGAGCTCTTTTTCACTGCCCTGACCGAAGGCTATCTCAGCCTCGGCGAGAGCTATTTGATCAGTCTGCCCTTCCTGTCCTGGCAGATGGTGCTGATCGGCGACCCCCTCTATCGGCCCTTTGCTCCCCGATAAAGACGGGACTGGGCGCCTTTTCTCCTTCCCGGACGAAGGGAACGCTTGATTTTTGCTTTGCAAACAAGGCTGTTATGGTAGAAGGGAACCTTTGCTGCTTGCCGCCTCTCCCCTACCGGACCAAACATGGATGCTCGCCTGACCCGTCAACTCTTCTCCCCCCGCATGCTGGTTGCCTTTCTCATGGGATTTTCCTGCGGGGCACCGCTGCTCCTGACCTCCACCGTCCTCCAGGCGTGGATGACCGAGCAGGGCGTCGACCTGACCACGATCGGTTTTTTTTCTCTGGTGGGTTTGCCGTATACTCTCAAATTCCTCTGGGCCCCGATTTTCGACCGCTTCACCCTGCCGTTCTTGGGTCGTCGGCGCGGGTGGATGCTGCTGATGCAACTGGTGCTGGTCCTGGCCCTGATCTGCCTGGGGTTGACCGATCCGGGCCAGACGCCTTGGCTGGTCGCCCTGGCCGCCTTTTTCGTCACCTTCTTTTCCGCTTCCCAGGATATCGTGGTCGATGCCTACCGGCGTGAGGATCTGAGCGATAATCAACTCGGGTTGGGCAGTTCCTTCTACGTCAACGGCTACCGGGTCGGCATGCTCCTGGCGGGGAGCGGCGGCCTCATTCTGGCTGATTATCTTTCCTTTGATCAGGTGTATCTGCTGATGGCGGCTTCGCTGCTGGTCGGCATCGTCACGACCCTCGTCTGTCGCGAGCCCCCCTTAACCAGGGGCACACCCCGGAATTTCCGGGAAGCGGTCGTGGAGCCTTTTGTTGACTATTTCAACCGTGACCGGGCTCTGCTACTGCTGCTGTTTATTCTTCTCTATAAAATAGGCGACCAGATGGCCTCAACCCTGACCACGCCGTTTTACCTGGACCTCGGTTTCAGTAAAACCCAGATCGGCGCGGTGGCCAAACTCTTCGGTTTCTGGTCAACGATCGTCGGCGGATTGATGGGGGGCACCATTCTGCTGCGTATCGGCATCATCAAGAGCCTCTGGATATTCGGTATCCTCCAGGCGGTGAGCATCCTCAGCTTCTCGGTGCTTGCTCTTCTGGGGAACACAATCACCGGGCTGATTGTTGCCATCGTTCTGGAACAGTTGACCAGCGGCATGGGCACCTGCGCCTATGTGGCCTATATGGCTTCGCTGACCAATAAAAAATTCACCGCCACACAGTATGCGCTGCTTTCCAGTTGCATGGGTATCCCCCGGGTGATTATCGCCGCTCCGGCAGGCTGGTTGGCCGAGCTCGTTGGTTGGCCTCTGTTTTTTTTAGGATGCGCACTGGCAGCGATTCCAGGGTTATTGCTCCTGCCTCTGGTGGCTGGGCAATACCGCCGGGATTCGCAATAACATTTTGAGTTCTTGTCCGGTTGTAGTACATTAGACAGACTCTTCGTCAACCCGTCCCTTGATTATTCTATCGGAACAACAGATGGCTATCAGAATTTATAATACCCTGACCCGCAAAAAAGAGCCGCTTCGTCCCATTGAAGAGGGCCATGTCAAATTGTACGTCTGCGGAATCACTTCGTACGATTACTGCCATATCGGCCATGCCCGCTCCGCTCTAGTGTTCGATATGGTGGTACGCTACCTGCGCCACCGTGGCCTCAAGGTTACCTTTGTTCGCAATTTTACTGATATTGACGACAAAATCATCAACCGGGCCAACGAGCAGGGCATCGATAGCGCCAGCCTGGCCCTGCGGTTCATCGACGAATTCTATACCGACATGGATGCCCTCGGCACCCTGCGGCCCGACCTCGAGCCCAAAGCGACTGAACATATCCCGGAAATGATTCACCTGATCGAAGATCTGATCAGGAAGGATATGGCCTATCCGTCCAACGGCGACGTCTATTTCAGGGTAGAGCGGTTCGTCGGCTACGGGCGGCTTTCCGGCCGCGGATTGGAAGACATGCAGGCAGGTGCCCGGGTCGAGGTCAACGAAAAGAAAGAGCATCCCATGGATTTTGTTCTCTGGAAGGGAGCAAAGCCGGGCGAACCGAAATGGCCCAGCCCCTGGGGTGAGGGGCGGCCCGGCTGGCATATCGAATGCTCGGCCATGAGCCGCAAGTACCTGGGCGAAACCTTTGATATCCATGGCGGCGGCAAGGATCTGGTCTTTCCCCATCACGAAAACGAGATCGCCCAGAGCTGCGGCGCTTCGGGCAAGCCCTTTGCCAACCTGTGGATACACCACGGATTTGTTACCATCAAAGATGAAAAGATGTCGAAATCGCTGGGAAATTTCTTAACCATCCGCGACGTGCTCAAGCAGTATGAGCCGGAGGTGCTGCGGTTGTTCATCTTTTCCACCCAGTACCGCAACCCGCTTGATTTCACCGAGACCGCGCTCCAGGATGCCCGGTCGGGTCTGGAGCGGATGTACGAGTGTTTGGCCCAGGTTGATGGGTTGCCCAATGAAGGTTCGCCAGGTCCTTCCAGTATTGCTGACAAGGATCGGCTTGGCCTGGAATCTCTGGCAACCCGGTTCCAGGAGGCCATGGACAACGATTTCAATACGGCCCAAGCCCTGGCCCATCTCTTTGACACCGTCAAATCTCTTAATAAAATCTTGCGGGCCCTGCCGGAAAAGCCGCTTGCAGAGGATTTGAGACTCTTGCGGGCCGCAGCAGCCGTCTTTCGCGATCTGGCCGGGGTGCTTGGATTGGTCCAACGGGATCCGGCAGCAGTGGTAGCCGGCAATAAAGCCAAGGAAATGGCAGGGATCGACCTGAGTGAAGAGAAGATTGAGCAGCTCATTGCTCAGCGCAATCAGGCGCGGGCAGCCAAGGATTGGGCTGCTTCCGACAAGGTCCGCGACTCTCTGCTGGCGCATCGGATTGTCCTTAAAGACAGCCCCGAAGGCACCACCTGGGAAGTGAAGAAATAACTGCAGCCCCATCTCGGGGTCGTGAGGACAAGGGAGAACGCCATGACGCGCACACCCGCTGTTGCCGACCGTTTTTATCCCGGAAACCCTGAACAGTTACGATCCGCCATGGACATCCTCGTGCCCGAGGTGGCCGAGGAGTCAAAAAAGCAGGCGCTGGCGGTGGTTCTACCCCATGCCGGCTACGTTTATTCGGGTGCAACCGCCGGGGCAACCATCAGTCAGATCCGGGTGCCGGAGACCGTGCTGATCATGGGACCCAACCATCACGGCCGAGGCGCTGCCCTTGCTCTGGGCACCGACGACTGGCGTATGCCCATGGGCGTGGTTCCGGTCGACCAGCAACTTGCGGCCTCTATCCTCCAGCAATCGTCTGCCATTATTGAAGACCAGGAGGCGCATCTTTCTGAGCACTCGCTTGAGGTGCAGGTCCCTTTTCTCCAACAGGTGCAGCAGCAACTTAGGATCGTGCCGCTGGTCGTCTCGCACATCCCCTACGACCTCTGCCTGTCCGTGGCCCATGATTTGGCCGCAGCGATCCGAACGTATCGCCAGCCGGTGCTGATCGTAGCCTCGACTGACATGAGCCACTACGAATCGCGACAGCAGGCAACTCAAAAAGACACCCTGGCGATCGAGCGGATTCTCGCTCTCGACCCGCAGGGGTTATACGCAACCGTGCTTGGCAACCGGATCTCAATGTGCGGTGTTATTCCCACCACCATCGCCCTCCTGACCGCCCTGGAGTTAGGGGCAACCCAGGCCGAACTGGTTCGCTACACCGATTCCGGCGAGGCCAGCGGCGATACCAGCCAGGTCGTCGGCTATGCCGGATTGATCATCTCCTGAGAGGCGCGGCAATCTCCTTTGCCGGGTACGGCTCACCCCGTGTGATCCATGGATTTTCCCTTGACAACCGGGACGAATCCTTCTATTTTCTCCAGCACTTTGCTGGGGGATGGTCTAACGGCAAGACAGCGGACTCTGACTCCGCTTATCAAGGTTCGAATCCTTGTCCCCCAGCCAATTAAAACAAGTAGTTGCAGCATAAAAGTAAAAAACAAATTTGACATGTTTTGACATATCGAAAGACAAGCCCCTATAAATAAAAAAGGCGACCAGGAATGGTCGCCTTTTTTATTTTTGCTTTCTAGATTACTTTGCTATTGCTGGGGCCTGAGTCATTCCATGTTGAATAGAGGTGGCTGAATTAAATCCTCGATGGCTGTTGAATGGCTGTGGCCATTGACTATCAAGGGTACCTATTAATTATTCGTTTCCGTTTACCGATTTGATTTCCGGAAATTGATTCTGAGAATTTACACCTTTCCGCTTTCCCTGCCACTCAGCCATCTCCCCGAATCGTTTAGGAAACTCCTGAATGAAATCTATTGCTGTCCTGGCGCTTCGACCATTCTCTTCTATCTGCCACTCTTTAACGAGTTCAAAAAACTCGTCCATTATTTGATCATATCCATCTTTCTCTACTTGTTTCTGGCTAATAATTTCTTCAGCCCTTTGGTTTTGTGAGGGGAAAAAATCTTGGGTGGGGAAGACTGTTGTCAATATTTTCTTATCGTCCTGCTGGCAAATCTCCTCTTTTGTCACTCCGAATTTTTCATTAATTAAATCAAACCATGTTTCTGGGATTTTATTTTTCCTTTTGGCGTGAGTGATTGCCTGCGGAGAAATCCCAAGCTTGTCGGCTACTGCCTTTTGATTCTTTCCTCCAGTTATCTTCTTAATTTTTAGGAATAAATCATCAAAATCAAGACAAGTCATATTATTCTCCAAAATTTAGCTTGATTTTGCTTTATTTTATGTTTAAAAATAAAGCAAATGTAAAGCAAGAGAGAGCTAAGGAGGCCTTTCTAAGGCGAATCGGGGTTGAATAAAACTATTTTGCTTTATTTATTACGGCAAGAACTCTGTTCGTTAACCAGGTAGTCAACAAAAAAGGTCTGCAATTACGGCACGAAAGCCATAAAAACAGATATCCCTTACCTGTGGCCGCACGAAAAACAAGTAAAAAAATCCAAGTCCCCTGAAAACACTAAGGGATAGTGTTTGGCAGCATTTCTATCTTAGCAGGGTACGGGCATTATGTGCAAAAGAATTAGATTTCCATATCTTCAGGATAACGGAACAAATGAAACAATCCATGTTGTACGATGAAGGAAAAAATAGACCGTAGATTTGTTGAAAGCTAGTAAAGAAATCGCTTGAATCAAGCTACTCGGTGGCAGAGCCCCCGTCCTTCCGCACGATTAATGACTTTTCATCACAGTAAATTCCTGAAAACAGCAAGCGACAAAGCCTAAAGCTCTCCGACCTAGCAGAGTAGGCAAGGTTCCATGCTGAAAATAAAATGGAAAAATCAAACGTCCCCGGCAGCTTGGCCATGACGTGCGACACGACCGCTGGGAGGCTTAAACAGCAAGCAGCACAAATCAGATCATAATAGCAAAATCCAGTGATATCTGAACGAAAATCTCCTCCTGCTCGCTGGGTATGGTGTCACATACTCAGCAACTAAGATCTAAGCGGATATAGCAATGGAAAAAATCCCAGAGTTGCCAGTTGTACTCGATCCCTATAATTCACCTAGATTGCCTGAAGTCGCTCAACAATATCATATTGCGCCCAACACATTTCTGCAATCAGCCCTGTTCGGTATGGTGCAGCGGGGCCGCCGGAAATACCTGGAAAGGAAAATGATTGTTTCGTTTCGAAATGTTTCTGTCTTTTTTACCGGTGGCGAACTTGACCAAGGTGATTTGGATGTATTCCTTCACGCCATTCATTTGTCTGCTCAACAGTCAAGAAAGAATCGCCCTAGCGGGTTAGTTGAATTTTCTGTCAGAGGATTCTTGAAAGAATTAGGCAAGAAACCTGGAAAATCCGGCCAGGATTGGTTGTTCAATTCAATTCGGAGGTTATGCGCGTGCCTAGTTGAAGTTCGTTATGGCGAGAATGTGAGACAAACAGTTCTGAGCAGAATGGGAATTTACGGGGGACCGCTGATCTATGATTTCTATCACGACCATACAAAAAACAGGTTTTTTCTCAGAGTAAATGCCGATCTTGGAGCATTGCTCGATCTTGGATGGGCTGCCCTTGAGTGGCAACTGAGGATGAGGCTGAATACCGGTCTGGCAAAATGGTTGCATGGTCTTTACAGTAGCGCTTCCTTATATCCCTTAAAAACTGGGACTATCTGTCTCATGAGTCGGTCAAGCTGTAAAGAATTATACAAATTTCGCCAACAGCTCAAGAAGGCTCTTAATGAATTGTTGGCGATTAAGGCAATTGGGTCATGGAAAATTGACGACGAAGACAAAGTTCATGTCGTTTCACTGTCTAAATAGTCGTGGCGTAGAAGGTAGAAAACCGTGGCACAGCAGGTAGGAGACCGTGGCGTAGAAGGTAGAACGCCGTGGCATAGCAGGTAGTTAACCGTGGCATAACAGGTAGAGGTGTGGCGTAGAAGGTAGGTTAACCGTGGCGTAGAAGGTAGAAAAGCGTGGCGTAGAAGGTAGAAAATCCGGCTTCAGCATATACATAAAATTTCGCACTAACAGTAATTTATTTACAATCAACACCGCTCTTAAAAGTTTTTAAAATATTCTTTAAAAAAAAAAGGAACAACTTCAAAAAGAACAATTCCTTACATGTCGCGAGGTCTCCATGAGCACAATCCATTTTGTTTTGCAGGGCAAAGGTGGCGTTGGCAAGTCATTGATTGCGTCACTCCTTTATCAATATTTACACCAACAGGGAATGCCGGTATCTGGAGTGGATACTGACCCGATCAATTCGACCTTCTCGGGTTACAAAGAACTGAGCGTTCAGTCGCTAAATATCATGGACGGTGACGACATAGATCAACGCCGGTTTGATACTTTAATGGAAATCATTTTTCAGCAGCCGGATGAAAGTCATGTTGTCATAGACAATGGAGCGGCCACTTTTCTACCGCTTTGTTCTTATCTCAAGGACAACGATGCTCTCGATCTCCTGTGCAACGAAGGCCATAAAATCCTGTTACATACGGTGATTACTGGTGGTCAGGCTGGGGTGCATCCGAAGTTTATGGCCGAAATCATTTAATCCGTGACAACTTGGTTTCTGCCGCTGGTTCCTGGCCCTTGGGTTGTGTCATATAGCGATCAAAAGCATCATCGTACTTGGAATTATACCGTGCACAACGCAACT